>CALYZD010000013.1 GCA_945607565.1 uncultured Bacteroidales bacterium
TTAAAGATTTTGGTAAAAAATTGATTTTAAGATAGAAAGTCAGTCATCATCTGGTCAGAGTGACGCTCTTGATGACGATGCGGTTGGTGATGGCCTGGCTGACGTCGTCGTTGCCGAGCGACCAGAAGCCGGCTATGAAGATGTGCGACGGGTCGACCTTGACGCCGTCGGCCGTCCGCATATCGTGCAGGTCGATGACCACTTGGGTGGACGCTCCGAAATCGTACTGCGCCGGCGCGCTCCAGTAGTTGTTGGAGTCGAAGAGGCGGAACGAGGCGTTGCCGTTGTCGGTGTTGGCGATGCTGACGGTCAGCGTGCTGAATGCCGAGAGGTCGACGCCCGAGGGGAATCGCCATCCGCCGAAGCCGTACTTGCCGGTGGCCAGCGTGCGGGTTTCGGCATCGTAGACGCCCGTCTCCCATATCGACGGGTCGACGCCGCCGGCCGTGAGCGGGAACACCGGCGTCACCGTGACGCCGACTGTGGTGCTGAGCTCGGTGGCGGCCGTGGCGAGCGTTATGGTGAGCGTGGCGGTGCCCTCGGCCAGAGCGCGGAGGTTGCCCTCAGCGTCGACGCTGATCACGTCGGGGTCCGACGAGGCGAAGGTGAGGCCCTCGGTCACCACCCATCGCGTGGCGTCGGCGCCGGTGGCGTTGACAATCAGCCTGACCGACGAGCCCAGCGAGAGCGACAGCCGGCCGTCGGTGGCGGCTGCCAGGGCTATGGACGCAGGCGTGCGGTCGGCCTGCGAGGTGCCCTGCGCGTAGTCGCGGAACCAGTGATAGACGGGCCATGGGCAGGCTTCGGGGTCGTTGAGGAAGCAGGTGTTGGTGCTGTCGGCGGGGTTGGCGGGGTCGAAGCGTGCGAGCAGGTCGGGCGATGTGAAGAGGAGCCAGCTGACGTTGCCGCAGCGGTCGGCTATGTACTTGAAGTTGGCGCCGAAGCCAGCGCCGCCGGCCACGCCGGTGAGCGCCTTGCCCCACGAGTCGTCGTCGTATTTGGCCGGAGCCCAGTCCATCTCGGTCACCATCACGGGGGCGATGTCGGCAATGGGCTGCACCTGAGCGTCCCAGCCGGCCTGGAACGAGGCGTATCCGCCGTTGTCGGAGATGCCGCCGTCGCCGTTCTCGCCGTCGCTGCCCATCCAGCCGGGATAGCAGTGGACGGCGTAGCCTATGTTGTCGCCCTCGATGGGGTTGGAGGCCAGGCCCCAGTAGGTGCCCTGATAGGCCAGCCCCGGCACCCACAGGATGTTCTGCGCGCCGTTGCTGCGGAAGATGTCGACGATGGGCTGGAAATATTTCTTCAGCTCGTCGAAGTGGGCCTGGGTGTCGGCGCCCTGACGTCCGCCGGCCAGGATGTGGACGGGCTCGTTGGCCAGCTCGAACATGACGCGGCCGTTGTTGCGCAGGCGCGGATGGAGCGACACGTGGTTCCACACCTTCTTGAGGTAGGCCTGGTAGGCGTCGCCCACGGCTATCTCGTGGGGGCAGACGCCGGGCGGGCGCATCACCACGTAGAGCCCGCGGTCGATGCAGTATTCGGCCATCGGCACGAAGACTTCGTCGAGATACTTCTTGAACCGCTCCATGTCGAAGGCCGAGATGTCGGCCTCGCCCTCGGTGCGTACGCCGGGAGTGTTGCTCCAGTAGGGGTCCATGTGGAGGCGGATGAAGTTGAACTGCCAGCCCACGGCCAGCATGCGGTCCACGAGGTTCTGGTTGTAGCGCAGGCAGGCGTCGACGTCGTAGTTGTTCCACTGCGTCATCTGCTCGTTGAACCACGGGCTGTAGGTCTGCGCAAAGCCGTGCAGGTTGACGATGTTGCCGTCGGCGTCGCGCAGGTAGCGGCCGTCCACGCGCAGCTCCAGCTGCACGGGCTCGGAGGGGTCGGCGGGGTCGTCAGTGTCGTCGGGGTCGGAGGGCACGATGGGATATTCCTGCGGCGCCGGGTCGTCGTCGGAGCAGGCCGTGGCCGGGCCGCACGCGCACATGGCGGCTATCGTCAGCGGTCTTATGATTCTGAATATGCGTTTCATGGTTAAGACAAAAAGGGAAAAAAGTGCAGGGCGACGCGGCACCTTGGGTCAGGAAGCCGGCCGCCCTGCGAGTCAGTGTGTGTGTGATGATGATGTCAGCTTATTTGCTGCCGGCCTTCAGGCCTTCGGCAAATCCGCCGTAGGTGTGCTTGCGGTTGTAGTTGAGATCCCACAATCCGACAGGCTGGCCCTTGCGCCATCCCGAATCGGCCGGAGCGTCGGTCAGGCACCACTGCGTGATGCCGTACTGCTGCGCGGCGGGCACTATTTCGAAATATTTGCTGACGATGAACCGGTAGAAGTCGGCCATGTTGCGGTGCTGCTGCTCGGTCATGTCTTCGGTCATCACGGAGTTGCCGGCGGCGTCCACATATCCCATGTCGAGCTCCGACACGCGGACGAGTTTGCCGGTCTCTGCCATGAGCCTGAACATGTTGACGATACACTCTTCCTGCTTCTTCTGTGCGGCTTCGTTCTCGTTGTAGGAGATGTGCATCTGCGTGCCGAGGCCGTCGATGCGGATGGTGTCGCACTCCCACAGGCCCACCCAGTGGATGAGGCTCTTGAGCTTCATGTTGTCGTCCCAGGTGCTTTCGAGGTTGTAGTCGTTGATGAAGAGCGTCAGCTCGCCTTCGCCGCCCAGAGCCTTGTAGTTGCGTCGGGCCGACGAGATGACCGTGCGGACGTAGTCGATGTCGCCCAGATAGTCCTGCCAGAAGAAGTCGGCCGAGACGCCGTTGTCGTTGTTGGCCGTCGAGGCGTGCTGCAGGTCATACCAGCCGTCGCCGTCGCGGTCCGAGCCGGCTATGGCCTCGTTCACGGCGTCCCAGGCCTTGACCTTGCCGTCGCAGGCCTGCATCATGCCGGCTATCCAGCGGTTCATGGCGTAGGTCAGCGTGTCCTTTTTCTGCTCGGCCGTCTGCGGGATGCCGCCGCTGGTGCTCTCGCGCTCCACCTGCCACACGATGTTGTCGAAATAGTAGGTGTTGGCGTCGGCCAGGGCGTTGAGGTTGAGGGCTATCGACGACACGCCGTCGGCCGTCACGAGGCCGGTGAACTTGTGGGTGGTCCACTCGGTGGTGAACTCCACGTTGCCCACAAAGGCATAGTGCTTGTAGCCGCCCGGCGCGGCGTGGGCCTGGGTCGGGATGGATGCTGGCTTGTCGGCGCGCACGTCCATGCTGAAGTGAATCTTGTCGGTCGAGTTGAGCACCACGTCGGGAGCGTAGATGAAGAACTGGTTGTCCCACTCGTTCTCGGCCTTGGCCGACGCCTCGAACCTGATGCCCTTCGAGCCGTCACGGCCGTCGCCGTCGGTGAAGGTGGCGTTGACGTCGCTCTGCTGGTATTTGCGCACCACGAAGTTGGCGCTGCCGCTGCGCTCGCAGTTGCCGTTCTCAATCAGATCCACGAAGTAGGTGGCCGGGCCGGCCGACTTGTACTGGACGATGGTGACCTGCTTGAGGTCGAGCACGGCGTCGAACGTTTCGGGCTTGAGAATGAAGTCGTAGTTGCCGCCCACAATCTCTTCCGGAATCTTGATTTCAGGTTCCGACCAGCCCTCGACAAGCGGCACCGTCAGTGTGACGTTCTGGGCATCGCCGCCCCAGCCGTTCTGGCAGGTCAGCTTGATGGAGCCTTCCTTCGACGACTTTATGTTGAGAATCAAGCCGAAGCTGCCCTTGCCGAGCGACGTGGCGTTGCAGCAGAAGAACTGCGACCAAGCGCCCGTGGGCTCGAAGTGGATGGCGCCGTCGATCACCGGAGGCTCGCTGCCCATGGGGTAGAACGGGAACGGGCCGTCGGTGTAGGTCTGCTCCTTGACGACCTCGCGTTTCATGCCGTCGGGGTCGACGGGCACGGGGATGTCGGCCAGCAGAGTGCCTTCGAGCCACTCCTTGGGCTGCTGGGCGTGCCAGGCCAGCGTGTGGCCGTAGACGGTGAGCCCGGCTGCGGCCGCGTTGCTGACGAACGACGACACAGTGGAGAACGACATGGCGCCCGTCTTGCTGTCGACGCACGAGGCCATCTTCATGGCGTTGCCGGCCACTACCTCGTGAAAGTTGGAGGCGGCCAGCTGATAGACCACGCCGCCGTCGTTGAAGTCGGACGCGGCCAGGGCGGCGCCGAGGCGGAAACTGCTGCCCTGCCCCACATATTCCCTGAGCGGGGCGTAGTCTTTGAGATATTCGTATTGGGCCATGTTCTCGGGCATGCCCGATACGCTGAACGACTGGTCGAACTCGTCGGCACACGACGTGGCAATCGCTCCCATGGCCAAAGTCATCATGCACAATATATTATGTCTCATATTGCTTTGGATTTTGGATTTATTATTCGGCAACATACTTGGTCTTGAACTCCTCTACGGGCAGCACGCCGCTGCGCTTCCACACAAGGCTCTCGGCGCAGGTCATCGACGCCGTGCCGTCGGAGAGGGTGAAATTGAGCTCGAGCAGGTCGCGGTCCTTGCCGCCCCAGGCCTTCTTGGCTCCCTCGGGCGTGAACTTGCCCGAGCCGCTGACGCTGATGCCCTCGGTCTTCGAGGTCAGGGTGCAGGCGCCCTGCTCGTCGAATGTGAGCAGGAGCTCGCAGTTCATCTCCACGCCCTCCACGGTCTTGCTGACCGAGTAGAGCACCTGGTTGAGCGACACGGTGCGGGTGTTGCAGTCGTCGCCGTCGACCACCGGGTCGAAGTGACCCTCCCACTTGGCCTCGTCCGGAATCTGGACGGTGGTGCCACCCACGGTGTATTTGCCGCAGCGGCTGAAATAGGCGTCGTACTTGCACTTGTACTTGACGCAGTAGAGCACATAGTCCATGGGCTTCACCTTCCAGCTGTCGCCGTCGAGACGCGCCGGAGCCGTGTCGAAGGCCTCGGGGTCGAACGAGCCCGAGAGGATGGTGTCGGCCCCCACCTGTCCGGTCATGCGGATGGGGATGATGTAGGTGCTCTCCACCGACTTGGGGTCGGCAAAGAAGGCGTCGGTCAGCTGCACCTCGACCGAGCCGGTCTGCTGGCCGCCGAACGACAGGCGGTTGCCCGAGAGCCTGTAGTAGTCGGCAGGCATGGCCTTCAGCGGCTCGCCGGCCTCGTTGCGGACGTTGGTCAGCAGCGACTCGTCCACCACAAAGTCGACCTCTATGTCGCGGCCTCCGTAGGCGCCGCCCATGGTGGCCGATATTCTGCACTTGTGTTGCTTGTCGAGGTCGGTCTCGACCACGTCCGAACCCAGGACGAGGGTGCGCACCGGCGTCTGGTAGGGGAAGTAGACCGACACTACGCCGTAGTCCGGAAAATCGATGTCGTCGTTGTCGCAGGCGGCCGTCAGGGCCACCGACAGTGTTCCGGCTGCAAGAGCTATCAGTTTGCTATTGAGATTCATGTTCATTTTGTTTATTGTTTTGTTTTAACGTTTGTCCGATGTTCAATTGTGTGTGCCGACGTCGTGTGGAGTCCGATGACAGATGGCATCCCGCCGGGGCCGGGCCGCCCCCGATGCGCGATGGCCTGTCGGCGCCCGCGGCCGGCCCTTGCCGTGCCCCTGCGGGAATGCCACTCATCGAACCGACGTCAATGTCTGCCTTTCAGTGTGTGTCACCAGCCCTGGTTCTGCTCCAGCGCGCCGAACTTCTGGATTTCGCCGTAGGGAATCGGGCCGTAGTACTGGTAGTCCTTGAACCGGCGCTCCTCTACGTTAATCACTTCATATTTCATGACTCCGGCATTGTTGGTAATCTTCATGCCCTGGGCCGTGGCGTTGAGCTCGTCGAGGCCCACCTTCCAGCGGCGCAGGTCCCAGAAGCGCTTGTTCTCGAAGCAGAACTCGAGTCGGCGCTCGATGCGTATCTGATTGCGCATCAGGTCCTTGTCGTTCTTGATACTTTCGAGATATGGGTCGTCGGCAAGGCCGAGGGCGCGCTGGCGGATGGCCCGGAGCACGTCGTAGGCCGAAAAGCCGTTGCCGCCGTCGGACGTGGGTCCGTAGGCCTCGTTGGCCGCCTCGGCGTAGTCGAGAAACATCTCGGTGAAGCGGATGCGGGGCGTGTAGCGCTTGTGCTTGCCCTCGGCCGTCGGGTTGCAGTTGACGGTGCGGATGGTGAGCTTGCGCAGATAGTATCCGGTGCGGGTCGACTTTTCGTTCTCGCGGTTGATGCCGTCGAGGGTCGACGAGTTGGCGGTCACGTCGATGGCGGTGTTGTCCGGGCCCTGGGTCGAGCCGTTGTAGACCACGGCCTCATAGAAGCGCGGGTCGCGGCCCTCGTAGGGGTTCTGCGGGTCGTAGCCCGACAGGGAGTGCGAGATGGGATAGCCGTTGGCCATCGGGAAGGCGTCCACAAGGTTCTGCGTGGGGTTGACGCGGCCGTTGCCGTGGATCGACGGCGGGAAGTTGGCCTTGTCGAGGTCGGCGTTTTCGGCAATGCCCGAGCGCCACAGTATTTCCTTGGGGTTGCGGTCCACTTCGAGTTTGTTTATCTCGTCGAGGTTCGAGAACCATGTGTGCCCTGTGGGGTCGATGCCTTCGATGCCGCCCACCGTGGCGCTGATGACGTCGGCATACGACTTGGCTGCGGTGGCGTAGGTGCATCCCGAGGCGGCGTAGGCTGGGCTGGCGGCCATCAGCTGCATCTGGGCGCGTATGGCCTTGATGATGATGCCGTCGACCTTGCCGGTGTGGTGGCTGCCGAAGGCGCGGTTGTAGTCGCCGGCGGTGGCTCCGAGCACCTTGTACTTCTGCGGCACGCCGTCTTCCTTGACGTCGCCGAAGCGGTCGGGCAGCAGCTTGAGCGCCTCGTCGAAGTCGCTGTTTATCATGTCGAGCGTCTCCTCAAAGGTCAGTCGGGGCTGGTTGAAGTTGCTGCCGGCGTCTTCCGACGATGTGTGATACGGGATGCCCATCAGGCGTCCGCCGGCCATGCCCGCGTGCACCTGCAGCAGGTAGAAGTGGAACATGCCGCGCAGTGCCAGCGCGTCGCCCTTGAAGTGGTCGTTGAACATGGAGCGGAGCGGCTCGGTCTGGGCCCATTCCACCATGTCGCAGTTCTCGAGCAGCAGGTTGATGTACTGGATGGCGTGGTAGCAGTTGCGCCAGCGCGAAGTCGGGTTCTTGTCGGCCGCCCATGCGCCGAGGGCCATCTCGGAGTAGCTGTTCGACAGCTCGTTGCTGACGGCGTCGTCGGTGGCGAGGTCGGTTTCGGGCGAGCCCGAATAGGGCAGCAGGACGTAGGCGTTGCCCAGGATGCCCTGAGCCATGCCCGGGTTTTTGTAGATGGCAGTGATGTCCTGATTGTTCTCGATGGCCGGCTCGATGAGGTCGTCGCACGACGAAGCCAGCGGAGCGCCAATCAGCAGTGCCATTATCAGATGTTTGCTTTTCATGATTCTGTGCTGATTTTAGAATGTAACCTTAATGCCAAGATTGTAGAAGCGCGCCTGCGGAGCCGAGCCCACGTTGCGCTCAAGATGCTCGCGCTCCTTGGAGAGCGTCAGCAGGTTGGCGCCGCTGACGTAGACCTGCGCCTCGCGCAGCAGCCGCGAGCCTTCGAAGAGCGTCGAGGGCAGATCGTAGGTCAGCTGCACCTTGCCTATGTCGAAGCGGTTGTTCTTGTAGGTCCAGAAGTCGGATTCGGCATTGTTGTTGCCGGCGCTCATCGTGGTCAGGCGCGGCAGCGATGCCGTGGCGGCCGTCTCGGGCGTCCAGGCGCGGCGTGCCTCCACCGAGTATTTGTCCTCGCCCGACATGCGATAGTAGCTGCCCGACTTGGAGGCCGTGGCGCCGTAGCTGCCGCTGCCGGCCACGAAGAGCGTCAGGCCGCGATATTTGGCGGTGATGCCCACGCCGTAGGTGAACGGGTTGCCCCATCGGCCCAGCTCCACCTGGTCTTTGGAGTCGATCTTGCCGTCGGCGTTCTGGTCCTTGTATTTCAGGTCGCCGGGGCGGATGGTCTGGCCGAATGAGGTCTGGTCGGCCGAGGCGTCGATGTCGGCCTGGTCGGCGAAGAAGCCGAGGCACTCGTATCCCCAGAAACCGTCGATGTAGCGGCCTTCGCGCTTCTGGTAGTCATATTCGTAGGCGGTGTCGTCGCGCTTGGCGGCCTCGTTGGTCGAGAGCATGCCGGTCAGCAGCACGCCCAGCTCCAGCTCGCCGAAGCTGCGGTTGAAGCCCAGCGCGAAGTCGATGCCGCGGCGCAGGTCGTCGTTGTAGTTGATGTAGGGGATGAACGACGACTCTGGATAGTAGGACATCATGTATTCGGGCATCTGCGCGTCCGACGATATGATGAGTCCCTCCTGGCGGTTGACGAAGGCCGATGCCGACAGGGTCAGCATGTCGTCCATGATGCCGGCGCGCAGGCCGACGGCTATCTCCTTGTTGCGCACGAAGTCGAGGCCCTCGTTGGCGCCGCGCTTGGCCACCGTGCTCTGGAACGACTGGGCGCCGTTCCAGCTCCACCATGCGCCCTTCTCGCTGAAGGTGCCCACGTAGGAGTTGTAGCCGTTGATGTCGACGTCGTTGGCCAGATTGCCGAGGCTTGCGCTGACCGTTAGGCAGTTGAAGATGCCGCCCTCCATGAAGCTCTCGCGGGCCACGTTCCAGCCCAGCGTCAGTGCCGACGAGAGCGCGTTGCGATGACCCTCGGCCAGCTTGGCCGTGTGGACCACCGAGCCCGAGAAGTCGGCGAAGTAGCGCTTGCCGAAGTCGTAGTGCACGTTGAAGCCCACGCTGGCGTCGCTCTCGGCGTGGTATTCGCCGGTGTAGCGATACTGGAATCCGCGCAGCAGAGCTATGGCGCCCACGCTGTGGAGGCCGAAGGTGCGGTCGTAGTTGAAGCGGGCGTCGAAGGCGTAGGTCTGGTCGGTGCTGCTGTTGCTCAGGTTCTGCACGCCCGAGTGCTTGTCTTCGGTGGCCGTGTCTTTGAAGCCGATGATGACGTCATGGCCGTTGTAGTTGGACCAGATGGGGCAGAACGACTTGTAGGAGTCGGAGTAGGACTGGTTGTAGGAGGTCGAATAGTCCATGCCGAACTGCGTGGCGAACGAGAGGCCCTGCGTCAGCGGCGACAGGTCGATGACCAGGCCGGTCTCGAACTGCAGCTTGCGGTAGGTGGCCTTGCTCTCGCCCGACACCAGCATGTCGGCGAAGACGTTGGTCTTGTCGGTGAGCGAGCCGCCTATGAACTTGCCGTCGATGATGTTGCTCGACGCATTGATTTCGTTCCAGGCCTCGGTGGCGTTGGGGTCGATGTAGTCGACCGGGATGAACGGGGCCATGCGGTTGGGGCGCCACGTGGAGGCCGCCGACCAGTAGTTGGCGCCGGTGTAGCCGCGGCTGTTGTAGAACGACACGTTGGCGTCGACATACGACTTGATGTGATCGGAGATGTCGATGTCGACATTGCCGCGCACGTTGAAGCGGTCGGTGTAGCTCTTGCCGGCCTCGCCCTCCTTGAAGTAGGAGCCGTTGCGGTAGTACGACACGTTGGCATAGTAGCGCGCCAGGTCCGAACCGCCGTCGAGCTCCACGGTGGCGTCGGTGCGGTTGTAGGCCTTGCGAATCCACTCCGAGTCGTAGAAATCGACGTCGGGATAGCGGTAGGGGTTGGTGCCCGACGCCGTGTTGTAGATTTCCTCGTCGGAATAGAGCGGGTCGAGGCCGTCATTTGCGCGTGCCTGATTGTAGAGCACCATGTATTCGGCCGCGCCCAGATATTCGGGATAGGCCTTGGCCACGTTCCAGCCCGTGTTGACGCGCGTCTTTATTCTCAGGTCGCCGGTCTGGCCGCGCTTGGTGGTGATGAGCACCACACCCTTGGCGGCATGGCTGCCGTAGAGCGCGCAGGCGCCCGCTCCCTTGAGGAACGAGATGGACTCTATTTCGTCGGGCTTGATGTTGTCGACCGGACGGGGCACGCCGTCGATGAGCACCTGGTAGGAGCCGCCCCAGCCGTTGGTGCCGCCTGAGATGAATGCGTCGAGGTCCGAGAACGGATAGGTCATGTAGTCCTTTTCGATGACCTCATTGTAGTTGAGCGATGTGGCTCCCACCAGCACGTCGCTGGCGGCCACGTCCCTGAAGGCAAGGCGCACTGCGGGCCGGGCCCCGACGGTGTCGGCGGTGGCGGGCTCCTGTGCCGCGGCCACCGTGCCGAGGGTGCAAAGCGCTATTGCGAGATATTTGCATTTATTGTTTTTCATGTTCTGATGTGTAATGGGTTATTACCAGCCGGGGTTCTGCGCGAATCCCTCATAGATGTAGACTTCCTTGTCGATTATCGGGAACCAGTAGTGCTTGGTACCGTAGTTGCGCTTGAGGATGGTCTCCTCGCGCCAGCCCTTGACGGCGGCCTCGCGCGGGTCGTTCTCCTCATACCACTTGTCGTCCTCGGTGCGCTCGAACTCCTGCGAGGTCTTGAGCGTGTAGGGAGCCTCGGTCAGCAGCAGCCAGCGCTGCAGGTCGGTGAAGCGGAAGCCTTCGAAGGCCAGCTCGCAGGCGCGTTCGCGTCGCACCTCGTCCATGAAGCGCTCGCGCGAGCCGGTGTACTTGGCTGCCACGTGTCCGGCTCCAACGCGGTCGCGCAGGACGTTGATGGCGTCTTCGGCCGTCAGGCTGCAGGTCGATGCTTTGTGAGATGCACCCGTGGCGGCTGCTCCGGCTTCGGCATACATCAGGTAGACATCGGCCACGCGCATGTAGGGCAGATAGCTCTTGAAGCCCTGACCCCACTGGTCGGTGTAGCCGTCTATCTTGTTGCCCTGATGCGGGATGAGCTTCTGGCAGAAGTAGCCGGTGCGGCTGGCCACGGTCACGTCGCGCATGATGCCGCCGGTGTGGAGCGAGGCGTACTTCTGATCCTCGAATCCGGTGGGAGTGCCGTTGATGTAGACCTCACCGTCGAAGACGATGTCGTGATAGAAGCGCGGGTCGCGGTCTTTGAACGGATGCGTGGGGTCGAAGCCCGACTCGGGGTCGGACAGCGGCAGCCCGTTGGCCATGCCGTAGGCGTAGTTGACGTAGTTGGCCGTGGGCACCTGCACCATCGAGCCCATGAAGAGGCTGTTCACGTTCGAGCCCCAGTTGGTGGCGAATCCCCAGCGGGCGTCGTTGGCCTGGTCGAAGGTGGTGCCGCGCATCATGGCCTCGACCGAGCCCGGCTGCTTGAAGTTCTGCTTGACGGTGTAGAAGATGTCAGAGAAGCAGTTGCCGCTGACCTTGGTGCGGTCGTGGTTGTAGAGGGCGTCGTAGTCGGCGGCGTCGTAGTAGTCGCAGAGGGCGTAGGGCGTGGCTCCCGATTCAATCTCGCTGATGGCCGTGCCCAGCACTTCGGCAGCCTGCGAGGCCAGCGAGGTGTTGTAGGCGTAGGTCTGGGTGCCGCCTGTCTGCGGTCCGTTTTCGACCAGCGGGCTCGACGCCCACAGGAGCATCTTGCCGGCGTAGGCCAGTGCCGTGGCGCGGGTTATGCGCAGCGTGTTCTGGCCCGATGTCAGCGAGCCGAAGGGGGCCTTCTCCCAGTTGGCGGGCAGCAGCTCGGCGGCGGCTCGGAAGTCGTCGGCGGCACGCTTGGCGCACTCTTGGGCTGTCAGACGCGGCTCGTTGAGCACGTCGCTGCCGCCGGGCACGTGGTCGAGATAGGGCATTCCGCCGAACCATACCATCAGTTCCTGATACCACCATCCGCGGAAGAAGAGCAGCTGCCCTTCGACGGCGGCGCGTTCGGCGTCGGTGGCGTCCACCATCAGGTCCATGTTCTCGAGGCCGAGGTTGCACTTGCGGATGCAATACCACGACTCGTTCCAGGTGTGGTGCTGGAATCGGCTCTTGCTGGTGTGGTCGTTGGAGCCGTAGAGGAAGCTGAGGTTGCCGCCCCACGAGGTGTAGTAGGCCTTGAAGTCGCCCTTGTCCATCAGCGTGGTGACGTAGAAGTCGGCGTTGTTGGCCGTCAGAATCTCGTCTTCGCCCCAGTTGAACGTGGTGTTCCAATAGCACGTGGTCTTGGTGGGGATGCAGTTGTAGAGCTCTTCGACGAATCCCTGGAAGTTCTTGAAGTTCTTGAAGGCTTCGGTCGGGTTCACATCCGAGTCGGGCTCCTTGTCGAGATAGTCCTCGCACGAGGTGAGGCCACCCATGGCCAGAGCTACCGAGAATGCGGCTATTAATGATTTGATGTTACGTTTCATTGCTATGCTTTATAATGAGAATTTCAGACCAAAATTTATACGCTTCACTGTCGGGTACTGTCCTTGGTTGGATGCTCCGGCAAAGTTCGATTCGCGGTCGTCGGGCATATTGGTCCACACCCACAGGTTGTTGCCGCTGACAAACAGCTTGAGGTCGCGGACGGTGAAGTCGCCGAGGTGTATCTTGTTGAAGGTGTAGGCCAGTTCGACGTTCTTGAGGCGCAGATACGAGCCGTCGTAGAGGTTCTCGGTGCCGGCGCCGTACTGCAGCGAGGTGCCCCAGCGCGGCGTCACCTTGTCGGCTCCGTCGTGGTCGTCGGACCACCATGTGCCGGTGTCGTAGACGTTGTTGAGCTGGCCGCCGAACGATGTCAGGTTGACGTCGCGCGTGACGTTGCTGACGCCGTAGAACTGCGCGAAGCAGCTCCAGCCGCGCCAGTCGAGGCCCACGGTCACGTTGTAGGTGTTCTGCGGGATGCTCGAGAAGCCGTAGGGCGCCGAGTCGTTCGAGTCGATGACGCCGTCGCCGTTGAAGTCGACGATGTAGTGGTCGCCGGCCAGCTTCTGGTCGTTCTTGACGTCGTACTGCGGCGCGGCGTAGATGTCGTCGTAGGAGTTGAGGCGGCCGGTGCTGATGTGCGACTTGGTCTGGTTCAGGGCATATCCGGCCGCCTTGCGGTAGGCCGCCAGCAGCTCGGCGTCGTCCATCCTCTTGACCACGTTCTCGGCGTGGGTGAAGTTGATGTTGGCCCAGGTGCGTATGCCGTTGCCGAACACCTTGTTGAGGCGCACTTCAATCTCGTAGCCCTTGTTGTTGACCTTGCCGAGGTTGGCCGCCGGCGCGTCCTGGCCGAAGTATGCCGGGGTGGCGCGTCCGGTGCCGGCCACGTAGACGTCAGAGCGCTTGTCGCGGAAGAAGTCGACCGAGCCGGCCACCAGTCCGTCGAGGAATGAATAGTCGACGCCGACATTGAACTTGCGGACCACCTCCCAGTGGATGTCGGCGTTGCCCACCTTCTTCTCCTTATACCAGGTGTAGGGGCTCGCGGCCTGAGTCTCGCCCATGATGGCCGTGCCGCCATAGGCCCACTCGGTGGTGTAGGCAAAGCGGGGCACGCCGCCGTCGTCGCCTATCTCGCCATACGAGGCGCGCACCTTCAGGATGTCGATTATCTTGTTCTCGCGCAGACCGCTCATGAAGTTCTCTTCCGAAATCGACCAGCCCAGGGCGCCCGAGTTGAAGAACACGAAGCGGTTGTCGGAGCTGAACTTCTCGGAGCCGTTGTAGGCGCCGTTGTATTCAAGGAAGTAGCGCGACGCCCAGTTGTAGGTGACGCGGAACACCCAGTCTTCGCGGCGCGACGGGATGGCCGAGCCGCGGTTGTTTTCCGAACGCTGGAAGAGGCCCATGGCGGTCACGTCGTGGCGGCCGAACTGGTTGCCGTAGAAGAGCTGCACCTGATAGTTGAGGTTGCGCTGCGTCTGGTTGTTGTCGACCGCGCCGCCCTCGGTCAGCCACTTGATGCCCGGCGCGTAGTCGAACTGGTTGTAGGCCTCGGTGGTCTGCGAGGTCGTCACTTTGCCCGTGTAGGGGTCGATGTATTTCTGCTGCGGGCTGTTGTAGAGGTCGTTGATGCGGCAGGCCGTCGACACGAAGGTGTTGTCGAACGAGAGCGAGCCGTGCAGCGCCAGGCCCGGCAGCAGGAACTTGAGGTCCTGGTCGATGATGAAGTCGGTGGTGATGCGCGTGGTGTTGGTCTTGCTGATGCCGGCCAGGGCCACGTTCTGCGGCGAGTTGGTCACGTTCGCCTTGGCCGGATAGTATCCCCACGAGCCGTCGGAATACTTGGGCAGGAAGACGTCGGGCGCAATGTTGTAGGCGGCCGCCCAGTTCTGCGCGAAGCTCCAGTCGCCAACGTTGCTGATGCCCGTGTAGCCCGTCTTCTGCGAGCCGAGCGAGCCCGCAAGGTTGACCTTGAAGATGGTCAGCGGCGTGATGCTGAAGTCGAGGTTGGAGCGGACTGACACCTTGTTGTAGCCGAAGCCGGCGTCGTAGCCGCGGTCGGAGCTGAACTTGCGGAACATGTCGGCCTCGTTGATGAAGTCGGCCGAAGCGAAGTATTTGACGAACTTGCTGCCGCCCAGCACGTTGACGTTGGCATTGTAGGACATGGCGTGCTTGCGGAACAGGAGGTCCTGCCAGTCGACGTTGACGTAGCGCTCGCGGTCCTCCTGCGTCTGCTGGTTGCGATACATGTCGATGAAGTCCTGCGAGTTGACCATCTCCCACGCGTCGGGATTGATGTTGAGCTCGTGCTCGATGGCCGTGTTGCGCGCCATCAGCGCGTCATACGAATCGAGCTTGCCCGGCAGCTTCGACACCATCTTCATGATGGCGTTGGCCGACACGTTGACCTGCGCCTTGCCCTCGGTGCCGCGCTTGGTGGTGATGAGGATGACGCCGTTGGCGCCCTTGACGCCATAGACGGCCGTGGCCGAAGCGTCCTTGAGCACCGAAATGGTCTGCACCGACGCCATGTCGACCGAGCTCATCGGACGCTCGATGCCGTCGACCAGCACCAGCGGGTCCGAATTGTTGGGCGAGCTCGAGCCGCGAATCACTATCTGAGGCTCCTCGGCGCCCGGCAGACCCGTGCTCTGAGTGGTCACCACGCCGGGCAGGTTGCCCGTCAGGGCGGCGCCGATGTCGGTGATGCCGGCGGCGCGCTCAAGCACCTCGCCGGTGGTCTGCGTGATGGCTCCCACCACCGACGCCTTTTTCTGCTGGCCGAATCCGACCACAATCACTTCGTCGAGTTCGGAAAACGAGCTTTCCATCTGCACGTCGTATTTCGACTGAGCGGCGTCCACGGCCACGGTCTTGTTGTCGTAGCCGATGAACGAGAAAATGAGATTGCTGCCGGCGGACACGTTGAGGTTCCACTTGCCGTCAAAGTCGGTGACGGTGCCGGCGGTCGTGCCTTCCACGCGGATGGCCACGCCGGGCAGCGGCTGCCCTGTCTCGTCGACAACCGTACCCGACACGTTGCGGGTCTGGGCCATTGCCCACACACCCGACAGTAACAGCAGGAAAGACATCAGCGCAACCCTGGCGCCGAACGGTTTCCCATGCTTTGTGTTTGTTGTTCTTTGCATAGATTTTCTTGATAATTTGATTGTCATAATCGATTAGAATTGATTCGAATTCCGGCACCGTGCCAAGGGCATCGGCCGGTGCGCATGGCGGTGCGCGTCATTTTTTAGCTGTCGTTATACATGATGTTCATAGATTTTTCTGATGGTTGGAACGATTTTCCTGATGTCATTCATCATCTGACCGCATAGAGCCCTATCACCGAGCCGGTGAAGCCGCCGGCCACCGCCGTCGACAGATAGTCGGCCTCCACGCCGCTGCACAGCGTCGACTCCTTGCCGCCGTCCACCGAGTAGGCGAAGCCGTAGGTCAGCCCGTCGGAGACCACCTTGAGGCGCACCTTGCCGCGTGCCAGAGGCGCCGTGGCCAGCGTCTCGCTGCGGCCCATGTTGCCGAACTTGAGCACCGATATGCTGCGCTCGGCGCCGATGCCGCTGATGGCGAAGAAGTAGTGATGGTTCTCGTCCTTGAAGAGGAGCATGCCGGCGGCCTCGTCGGGCGTCGAGGCGTCGAAGACCACGTCGGTCGATGCGGTGAACTTGTGGTGCTGCATCCGGTAGCAGCACATAGCCGGCGTGCGGCGCTCCGAGGCCTTGGCGTCCGAGCACCTGAGGGCCAGATAGCCGGGCTCTTCGGTCAGCGAGCAGAGGCTGCCGAGGCCCTTGCGCAGCGACATCCACTCGAAGCCCAGCTGCGGCTCGTCGAAGTCGGTGCGGTAGCCGTAGTTGCCCTGCAGCTTGTCGGGAGCGGGCGTGGCGGCCTCGCGGCGCACAATCAGGTCGACCGTGGCGTCGCCCTCGAGGATGACCGGAAAGCCGTCGTCGGTCCAGCTGACGGGCAGGATGAACGTCTCGCGGCCAAGGTTCTCGAAGCGTCCATCAATGGGCCTGCATGCCAAGAACACGGCCCACCAGTCGCCCTCCTTGGCCTGAATCAGGTCGGCATGGCCGGCGCAGGTCACGGGGTCGGGACGGTTGGGGTCGAGGTGGCGCTGGGTCAGGATGGGGTTGTGCTCGTAGGGCACAAAGGGGCCCCAGGGCGAGTCGGAGGCGAAGATGACCTCGGAATGCCACGTGCTGGTGCCGCCCTCGGCGTCCATCAGGAAGTAGCGGCCGTTGATCTTGTACATGTGCGGGCCTTCGATCCAGATGGGCTTTTCGGCCGGGTTGACGCCCTTGTCGACCAGCACTTTCCAATCGCCCACGGTCCGGTCGGTCGCCACGTCGAACTCGCGAATGCGGATGGAGCGGTGGCCCGGATATTCGGCCGGATAGGACGGCTCGTCGTTGTTGACGATGTAGGCGCGTCCGTCCTCGTCGAAGAAGAACGACGGGTCGATGCCGCCCACCTCGGGCAGCATGATGGGCTCGGACCACGGGCCGGCCGGGTCGGTGGCCTTGACGAAAAAGTTGCCCGCACCCACGTTGGTGGTCACCATATAATATGTCTTGTTGTGCGGATTGTAGCTGATGGCCGGCGCGAAGATGCCGCCGCTGACGTGCTGGCCCTCGGTGTTGCGCAGCTGCGACTCGCGGTCGAGCACATAGCCTATCTGCCGCCAGTTGACAAGGTCGCGGCTGTGATATATGGGCACGCCGGGGAAGTAGACGAACGTCGAAGTCACCAGATAGTAGTCGCCCTCGCCGTTGGTGCACACGCTCGGGTCCGAAGCCCAGCCCTGAAGGATGGGATTGTAGAAGCTGCGGTCGTCGGGGAGCGGATTGGCCTTGTAGAAGTCGTCGTCGCCTTCGTAGACGAAGTTGTCGAAATAGGCAGTCTGGTTGCCCGACTCGGGCAGACTGGTGCACGCCGCCAGCACTGCGGCCGCACCCAAAATTGCAATCGTTGATTTTCCTGTCATTATATTTCTCATTTTGAAGCCCTTATGCACATCTGCCATCGGGTCGTTCGGATTATTTAACATTTATGAACAAAGGAAAACATAAGGTCACATCTGCCGAAAAAACGGCGATACACGTATGTTAGACTGCATTTCAAAATCGAAGCGTAGTGTTACATTTTTTTGAACGATTGTAACATTCGGCCCTACAACAAGCTGACTGTCAGGTGTGTTCGATTTTGTCCACGCTGCACTGCGGCGGCCCGGCGCGGCGTCGGCCGACGGGCGAAAAGAATTGGGCATCGGGGCGCGGCAAAAGGGTGCGAGTACGAATGGTTTTGATAATTTTGCACGGATTTTTTGCAAACCGATGGATAACGTGGAATACTTAGACAATCTGAACGCCCCGCAGCGCGAAGCCGTGATGCACACCGAAGGCCCCGCGCTGGTGATTGCCGGCGCCGGCTCGGGCAAGACGCGCGTGCTGACCATGCGCATAGCCCACCTGCTCGACAAAGGTGTCAGGCCGTGGAACATTCTGGCACTGACCTTCACCAACAAGGCCGCGCGCGAAATGAAGGAGCGCATAGCCCGGATAGTGGGCGACGAAAAGGCCGGGCAGCTCTGGATGGGCACGTTCCACTCCATCTTCGCCCGCATCCTGCGCATCGAGGCCGAGGCCACGGGATTTGCGCCCACATTCTCGATCTACGACACCACCGACTCCAAGTCGCTCGTGCGCAGCATCATAAAGGAGATGCACCTCGACGACAAGGAATACAAGCCGTCGCTCGTGCTCGGCGCCATATCGGCCGCCAAGAACGATCTGATAATGCCCGCCGCCTACGCCCACAGCACCGCACTGACCGAGCGCGACAAGGCTTCGCGCCGGCCCAAGACGGCCGAAATATACATGCGCTACATGCGCGAATGCCGCAAGGCCAACGCCATGGACTTCGACGACCTGCTGCTCTACACCAACGTCCTCTTCCGCGACCGCCCCGACGTGCTCGAGAAGTATCAGGACCGCTTCAGATACGTGCTGGTCGACGAGTATCAGGACACCAACATGTCGCAATACCTGATAGTCAAGAAACTTGTGGAGAAGCACCGCAACCTGTGCGTGGTGGGCGACGACGCACAGAGCATCTACAGCTTCAGAGGCGCCAAAATCGAGAACATACTCAACTTCAGGAACGACTATGCCGACTACCGCCTCTTCAAGCTGGAGCAGAACTACCGCTCGACGCAGAACATAGTGAACGTGGCCAACGGCATCATAGCGCACAACCGGGGGCAGATTCAGAAGACGGTCTTTTCGGAAAACGACGAGGGCAGCAAGGTGCGCGTCTTCCGCACGGCGTCGGACTTCGACGAGGCCATGACCGTGATCAACGACATCAACCGGCTGCGGCGCAACTGCGGCTACGCCTTCAGCGACTTCGCCATCCTCTACCGCACCAACGCCCAGTCGCGCGCCTTCGAAGACGAGCTGCGCAAATGCAACATGCCCTACCGCATCGTGGGCGGACAGGCCTTCTACCAGCGCAAGGAAATCAAGGACACGCTGGCCTACATGCGCGTGGCCGTCAACCCCAACGACAGCGAGGCCCTGCGACGCATCATCAACTACCCCGCACGCGGCATAGGCGCCGGCACCGTCGACAAGCTGACGGCAGCCGCAGCCGCAGCCGACAC
The DNA here is from genome assembly GCA_945607565.1 of uncultured Bacteroidales bacterium. Classification (GTDB taxonomy): domain Bacteria; phylum Bacteroidota; class Bacteroidia; order Bacteroidales; family Marinilabiliaceae; genus CALYZD01. The sequence continues at coordinate 18,908 of CALYZD010000013.1, forward strand.
GAGCCTCTGGAACGTCATGGCCGGCGGAGCATCACTGGCACAGTGCGGCCTCAACGGCCCGACCACGGCCAAGATAGCCCGCTTCTGCGCCCTGTGCGCCTCGATGGCCGCCGCCACACGGCAGCTGTCGGCCTACGAGTTCGCGGCCGACGTGGTGAGCCGCAGCGGCATAATGCAGGAGCTGGCCAAGGGCAAGGACGACGGCCAGGAAGGCAAGGAGCGCATCGAGAACGTCAACGAACTGCTGAACAGCATCAAGGACTTCACCGACACCCGCATCGAGACCGGACAGCCGGCCACCATTGCCGACTATCTCGAAGAAGTGTCGCTGGTGACCGACCTCGACAGCGCCGACAACGGCGACCCCAACCACATCACCCTGATGACCATCCATTCGAGCAAAGGCCTCGAATTCAAGAACGTATACATCGTCGGCGTCGAAGAGGACATCTTCCCGGGGCAGATTTCGGCCACCGACCCGCGCGCCATCGAAGAGGAGCGGCGCCTGTTCTACGTGGCCGTGACGCGCGCCGAAACCAACGCCACCATCAGCTACACGCAGTCGCGGTTCCAGTACGGCAAGCGCGTGACGTGCCGGCCCAGCCGCTTCGTGGCCGAGCTCGACGAGCGCTTTGTGGAGATGCCCGGCGACAGATTCGCTACCGCGGCCCGCACCCAGTTCCGCCGCCCCGACGACAGCGCGCGCGCCTTCAGCTTCAGCCGCCCCGACCGCACGCCGGCCGCGCCCCAGCGCCTGCGCCCCGTGGCCAAGGCCGCCACGCCGCCCGACACCGGACGCGACCAGGCCGGCCTCTGCAGCGTGGGCGCCATGGTGATGCACGAGCGCTTCGGCCAGGGCATAGTCAGAGCCATCGACGGCACGGGTGCCGACACCAAACTGACCATCGAGTTCGTCAGCGCCGGCACCAAACATTTGCTTGTCAAATTTGCCCGGCTTAAACTTTTGTGATACCTTCGAAGCCGCTCAATCAGAACACCGAAAAATCAGAAAGACAATGGAATATAACTCGACACGCGAAAAACTTGTGCTGCCCGAATATGGCCGCCACATCCAGAACATGGTCAGGCACGCGATGACCATCACCGACCGCGAAGAGCGCAACCGATGCGCGCAGACCATAATATCGATAATGGGCAACATGTTTCCGCACCTGCGCGACGTCAACGACTTCAAGCACAAGCTGTGGGACCACCTGGCCATCATGTCCGACTTCAAGCTCGACATCGACTACCCCTACGAGGTACCCAAAGCCAGCATCCTTGAGCAGCATCACGACAAAATCCCGTACAGGAACAGCCAGATACGCTACCGGCACTACGGCGCCACCATCGAAGAGCTCATCCGCAAGGCCGCCGAGATGGACGACGAAGAGGAACAGTCGGCGCTGCTGACGCTCGTGGCCAACCACATGAAGAAAATGCTGCTCGAAGTCAACAAGGACCTCGTGGACGACAGCCGCATCCTGAACGACATCAAAGCGCTGTCGGACGGCAGGATAGACGTCGACCCCGACAGGATACGCATACTCGACTTCGCCGAAATGCAGCGGATGTCGATGATGTCGAACCAGCGCAAGAGCGGCAACCTCTTCATGGTGGCCGGCAGCCAGAACCAGAACCAGAACCAGAACCGGCAGAACATCAAGAACAACCAGAACCGGCAGAACAACAAGAACAGGAACAACCTGAACCGCAACAACGGCAACAACAATAACCGCAAAAACAACTGACAAGCCGCCATGAGCAAATTCGTAATCGAAGGAGGACGCCCGCTCCAAGGCGAGATAACGCCCCAGGGAGCCAAGAACGAGGCACTGCAGATACTCTGCGCCTGCCTGCTGACGCAAGAGGAAATAGTGGTCGAAAACATCCCGGACATCCTCGACGTCAACAACCTGATTGAACTCCTCGGCAAGATGGGCGTCGGCATCGAACGGCCCGAACGGCACACCTGCCGCCTGCGCGCCGCCGACATCGACATCGAATATCTGCAGACGGCCGACTTCAAGCAGCGCGCCTCGGCACTGCGCGGCTCCATCATGATAATGGGACCGCTGCTGGCACGCTTCGGCAAGGCCTACTTCCCCAAGCCCGGCGGCGACAAGATAGGCCGCCGGCGCCTCGACACGCACTTCATCGGATTCCAGAAGCTCGGAGCCACCTTCAACTTCGACTCCGACGAAATATTCTACACCGTCGAGGGCCGCAACCTGAAAGGCACCTACATGCTGCTCGACGAAGCCTCCGTCACCGGCACGGCCAACATAATGATGGCCGCCGTCATGACGCCCGGCGTCACCACCATCTACAACGCCGCCTGCGAACCCTACGTGCAGCAGCTCTCGCGAATGCTGGTCAACATGGGCGCCAAAATCAACGGCATCGGCTCCAACCTGCTCACCATCACCGGAGTGGAGAGCCTCGGCGGATGCCACCACCGCATCCTGCCCGACATGATCGAAGTTGGCTCGTTCATCGGCATGGCCGCCATGACCGCCGGCGACATCACCATCCGCAACGCCGGACTGCGCCACCTCGGCATCATCCCCATGGCATTCGAACGGATGGGCATCGCCATCGAGACCAGCGGCGACGACATCCGCATCCCGGCACAGGAGCACTACCGAATCGACTCGTTCATCGACGGCTCCATAATGAACATCGCCGACGCGCCCTGGCCCGGCCTGACGCCCGACCTGCTGAGCGTCTTCCTCGTGGTGGCCACACAGGCCAAAGGCTGCGTGCTGATTCACCAGAAGATGTTCGAAAGCCGACTCTTCTTCGTCGACAAGCTCATCGACATGGGCGCGCAGATCATCCTCTGCGACCCGCACCGCGCCACCGTCATCGGCCTCGACCGACAGACACAGCTGCGCGGCACGGTCATGACCTCGCCCGACATCCGCGCCGGCGTGGCACTGCTCATCGCCGCACTCTCGGCCAGCGGCCGCAGCACCATCCACAACATCGAGCAGATCGACCGCGGATACGAATGCATCGACGAACGCCTGACCAGACTCGGCGCCACCATCAGCCGCGCCTGAGCCCATCACGACCTACCGAACCCGAAACCTGACACCATGACCACCGTCAAACCATACGACCTGAAAGGCGAATCGAAAAAAAGCGAAGTGCGCCGGATGTTCAACAGCATCGCGCCCCGATATGACCTGCTCAACCACCTGCTGTCGGCCGGAATCGACAGATACTGGCGCCGACGCACCATCGGCCTGCTCAGGGGGCTGGCCAACCCGCTCGTCCTCGACATGGCCACCGGCACCGGCGACCTCGCCATCAAAGCCCACAAGATGCTGGGATGCAGAGTGATAGGAGCCGACCTGTCGGCACAGATGCTCGAAGTGGCGCGCCAGAAAATCGACGAGCGCGGCCTGCAGCAGTACATCTCGGTGGTCGAGGCCGACTCCGAGAACCTGCCCTTTGCCGATGGCTCGTTCGACGCCGTGACAGTGGCATTCGGCGTGCGCAACTACGAGAACCTCGACAAAGGCCTGTCCGAAATGGTGCGCGTGCTCAAGCCCGGCGGCCTGATTGCCATCCTCGAATTCTCGAAGCCCCGCGTCTTCCCGTTCCGTCAGCTCTACATGCTCTACTTCAGGCACGTGCTGCCCGCGCTCGGCGGACTGGTGTCGAAAGACAAGTCGGCCTACCGCTACCTGCCGCAGTCGGTCATGCAGTTCCCCGACGGCAGGGAGTTTGAGCAGCACCTCGAACAGGCCGGAGCCAGACCGGTGCGCCGCATCTCGCTGACGTGCGGAATAGCCACAATTTATCTGGGGCAAAAGCAATAAAACCGGACATTTTCGGTTATTATCTTCACAATGGGCTCACTCATCAGACACATCCGCAGAGCGATAGCGGTCGGCATTGCGGCCGCCGCGCCATGCCACGCCGGCGCGCAGCTGTTTGCCGACGCGGCCAGACGCGGCATCGAGAATCTGCCCGGATACGAATACAGGCGCCTCCACTTCGGATTCCTGATAGGCGTCAACGCCACCGACTTCCACATCTACAACACCGGCGTGCGCACCACCGAGGGCGGCGAGACGGCGCTCTATGGCGAGGTGCTCGAGCTCAGCCCCGGCATCAACCTTGGCATAGTGGGCGACCTGCGCCTGTGCAAGAATCTGAACCTCAGATGCCTGCCCGGCATCAGCTTCGGCGAGCGCGTCATCACCTTCACCGACGAGCTGGGGGCCGAGGTCGAGCAGTGCAAGATAAAATCGACGTTCGTGGACGTGCCCATCCTGCTCAAATACAGCGCATACCGCATGAGGAACGCCAAGCCCTACGTCGTGGGCGGCGCCACGGCACGCTACGACCTGTCGAAAGACAAGCAGTCGCACCTGACGTTCAAATCGCTCGACGCCTACTGGGACCTGGGCGCCGGCATGGACATCTATCTGCCCTACTTCCGCTTCTCGGTCGAGGTGCGCGGCTCGTTCGGCCTGACCAACATCTACAACCCCAACGGCAGCCAGGAGCTCGAAGACATCCCCTTCGTCAAGGCCATCGACAGGATAAAGTCGCGCATGTTCGGCCTGACGTTCTATTTCGAATGATTCACCGCCCAAGACCGGCCACAAAAAAGGCAGACGCCACGCCGTGACGCCTGCCCCATGTGTCAGTGCAAAATCGTTTCCCCCCCCGGCGCTACTTGAGCGCCTCGGGCATCTCGATTCCCGAGACGTCGTAGAACTTCTGGATTATCCGCTTGCGCTCGTCGCGGCTCAGGCTGTCGATGCGGGCCTGCTCGGCGTCGGTGGCGTAGGCCTTGAGGCGCGCCTTGGTCACGTCGAAATTCAGGTCGTCGATGTCGCCGTCGATGTTGAGGCCGGCCTTGAACGGCAGCGGCGATTTGAGAATCGAAATCTGATAGTCGAGCTTCTTCATGTCGTAGTCCTGATGTCCGCCCACCACGGCCTTGTAGCGGTCGATGCTCACCACCGTCGGGTCGACCACTATGAGACTGTCCTTCAGGTGGATGTTGACCGACATCGGCTCAAAGACGTTGCGCTTTTTGTTCTTGAACATCAGCATCTTGGATATTTTGGCAAACATGTCGCCGTCGAGCAGCACCATGCTGTCGCCGGCCACGCAGAGATTGGCGTGCAGCGTGCTCATGTTGGCGTTGAAGGCGGTGTCGATCTCGGTTTCGGCCGCCATGTAGCAGCTCACCTTGCCCTGCAGCGGCGCCAGCATCGGCATCACGGTGTCGAGCTTCAGGCTGCCGATGATGTCGCCGATGTCGGCACGCTCCCACCGCAGGAAGCAGCCCAGATAGGCGCTCTCGGCCGTCAGGTCCTTGTAGACCATCGTGGTTATGAGCGGCGAGCCGTTCTGCTTCATCCGCAGGCCGAGAAGATGCACGCAGCTGTTCGTCACCTTGACCTTTCCGGCAATCTCGTCGAACGACAGTCCGCTGAAAATCAGGTGGTTGATTTTGGTCGAGAAATCGATGTTGATATTCGACGGCACCTTGAAAATGCGCGGCACAACGGTGTCGGCCGCCACGGCGGTCTGCGCAAGCGAATCGATGCTTATCGACTCGACCTCCTGCTCGGGTTCGGCGGTCGCGGCCTCGGCATAATTCTCGTCGACGGCCGACATCAGTTCGTTGACATCGAGCGTGTCGGCATCAATCTCGACATCGGCGTCGAGCCTTGTCCGGTTCCTGATGGAATAGTAGAGATTGTGGACGTTGCCCTTGATGTCGAACTCCGACCGGCCCACCCTGACGTGCGCCCGCTCCACCACGAATGTCCTGTCGCCCTGGGTTATCTTGGTTTCGGAGGCCTCCACGGGCAGCTTGTAGCCCGGCACCATGGCTGCCAGGCGGCGGAAGCCGAAATAGCCGTCCGAATACCAGCTCGAATCGGCCTGACGCTCCAGAACCATGCTGGCGCCCAGCATCTCGGCCACGCCCTTGACGCCCGAACTGCGGCCGCGGACGGTGTCGGTCCGGATGCCGAGGCTCATGTAGGGCAGGCGCCGGTCGGCCTCGCTCGGCCGCGCCTCAAGGTCGACGTTCAGCTGCTTGACGAACACGGCCGACGAGTCTTTGCGGAATGTGAAGCGGCGCGCGCTGGTGATGCACCTGAGCGGCACTATCGCCGTCGTATCGGGCTGAAGCACAGTGGCCACGCTGCTCTCCACGTCGCGCATCCGGATTTTGAGACTGGGCAGGTCGAAGCGCATCCGCTTGAGCTTGGCGTTCACGTTGACCGTCTTGTCGGCGCGGGTCTGCAGGTTGACGCGCGAAAAATCGTTGGTCAGGCAGAAGCCGACGCTGTCGTTGCGTATTTCGAGGCTGTCGCAGCTGATGTCGCCGCTGACGCAGATGCGCCCGTAGTTGTGCCCCGTGATGTCCGACAGGTTGCACTCCAACACCAGGTCCGACTTCAGGAATCCCTTGAAGCCGACGCCGGGGTTGAGCGGAAACATTTTGGATATATTGTTCAGATTGACAGACGCTTGCGTGGTGGCCACGATGTGCGGGTCGGTGAAGAGCCGGTTGACGCGCGCCCGTGCGAGGACGTCGGTTTCGGCCCCCACGAAGCGGAAGATGTTGAGCGAGAGATGTGAGCTGTCGTTGTCGGCCACGTCGATGTAGGCGTCAAAGTCGGCCGTGAGCTCCTCGATGCCGTACTGCATCGACACGTATTTGGCCGTCACCTTGTCCATCAGCATCTTGCAGCTGACGCGCGGATATTCGGTCTGGCTCAGAAAGCCCTCGATGCGACCGTCGAGCGCAACGGAGCCCGAGGCCTTCAGAGCGTCGCGGGCAATCACCGTTTCGGGTATCAGTGCCATGGCTTTCTCGACGCTCGGCGCGTGCAGGCGGTAGTCGATGTCGATGCCCAGCCGGTTGCCGGCGGTGTCGAGCGTCAGCGTGCCATCGGCGTCCAGATCGACGCCGTTGACGCCTATCCTGCTGTCGGAGAGCCGGTAGCAGTTCTTATTGTTGTCATAAGTCACGTGCGCATCGACCGTGACCGCCATGCGCCGCAGATAGCGCGTGCCGCTCTGCCTGAACGAGGCTTTCTTGCCGTCGTACTTGATGTCGACCGAAAAATCTTCTTTCACAAAACTGCCGCCGAGCATCAGGTTTGCGCTGTCGAGGCGGAACGAGGTGCGCGCCACCTTGTCGACGTATGCGAATTTGAGGTTGTTGAGCCTGATTCTTTTCAGCACGATGGGCATGTCTTCGGCAGCCGTCGTGTCCTCTTCGGCCTCGATGGTGTCGGCCGGCATCACGTCCCAGTTGGCGCGGCCGGCAGTGTCGCAGTAGAGCATCACCCGGGGGCGCTCAATCTTCAAGTCGTTGATGCTGAGCTCGTTCTTGCGCAGATAGCGCATCAGGCCGAACGATATGCGGGCGTCGTCGAAGGCCAGCAGCGAGTCGCGGCGCGTGTTCGGGACGGTGTCGGGGTGCAGCGCACGGCTGACGAGCGTGCCGTTGGTCAGGCGCAGGCCCAGGTGCGGGAACGACGAAAAGAACGTGACATCCACCTCGTCGACGTCAAAATCGACGTTATAATTATTGTTGACATATCTCACCACAATCGGCGTCACCTTCGACGGCGTCACAATGACGTTGACCGCGATGGCCATCAGAATCAAAAACACGCCGAAGAGTATGCCGAGGACTATCCCCGACCAGACCAGCGTTTTCCTAACTTTTGCATTCATAGTGTGTATCTTGCTGTTTTTGTTGATTTTACGTCTCTACTGCGCTTCCATCCAAAGGCTGAACTCGTTGAAGAGATACGGATTCTGCGCAATCCAGGTCAGCACTTCGGTGTGATAGACATCGTTCGAAATATGATAAATGTAAGGCAGCAAAAAGTTGCGCGGCAGCAGTGTCACGAAGAAGTCGGTGTAGACCACCTGCCAGAAGTCGAGGTTATTTTCCGACGTTTCGAGCAGATACTCAAACAGTTGCCGCGTGCGGTCATAGAGGCCTTCGATGGCCTGTGCGCCGGTGAGGACCGAAAGGGAGTCGTTGGGCGATATGACGGCTATCATGATTTCGACCTTTTCGTCGAACGAGGCGAGGCGGGGCTTGGGCGAGAGCGGATGCCACGGCTGCCCCGAATGCTTCCAGAGCAGCACCAGCTGCTTGTAGGCCAGCGTCTTCGTTTCGGAATCGTCGGAGATGAGCAGGAAATAGTAGAGCGGCAGCATCGAGTGGAAACGCTCTCCGCGCTCGGCCATGATGGTGGCCAGCAGCAGATGCGCCTCGGGCAATGTCCTGTCGGTCAGTATCGAACGTTGCAGCTGCTCGACGGCCTCGTCGGACTTGTGGCTGTTGTAGAGCATCCTGGCGTAGTAATATCCGGCCTTGCCGCTGGTGTAGCGCTTGTCGCTGAGCAGCTTGAGGTAGGTCTTCCGCGCCTTGGAGGTGAAGCCGTGCAGCTCGCGGCATCGGGCCGAGAGCAGTTCGGCGTCGTAGGTGTAGCCGCCGCCCATGCGTGCCGCGCGCTCGGTCTGCGACTGCGCCAGAGTGGTATTGCCCATGTCGAAGTGCGCGGCGGCAAGCTCATACACAAGTCGTTGCGATGGCTCGTCGTCGAGCAGGCGGGTCAGAATCGAGGCGGCTTCGCGCGGGTTGCCCATCAGCCGCCATTCGACGGCGCGATCTATCAGGCTGTCAACGCTCTGCGGCGTGTTCTGGGCGTGGGCCGAACCTATTGCGGCCGCGAGCGCCAATGTTGCGATGGCTGTTTTCATTTGTCTGCTGTTTGTTTTTCGGTGTCGAGCTGCGCGCGCGACTTGCTCTGCGTCACCACATACACTCCGCTGAAAATGAGGCCGATGGCGATGCCCTTGTAGAGCCCGAACGTGGCCATCCCCCAGAGCAGCGACACGGCCGCCGACATGACGGGCTGCACATAGTTGTACATGCTGATGACCGTTGGGCGCAGCGACTTCTGGCCTATCGGTATCATCATGTAAGTCAGGAAGGTAGCGGCAAAGACAGTGTAGCATATTTCGAGATAGATCTTAGGCGGGATGGCCGCGAAGTCGATTCTGGCGAAAATGGGGAGCGCGATGGGCAGGAAGACCAGACTGGCCGCCGTGAACATCCATTTCATGAGCGTCGGCGGCGAAAATTTCACGATGAAGTCGCGGTAGAAGACCAGATAGCACGAGAAGCTGACCTGCGCGGCCAGGCACATCAGGTCGCCGATGATGTTGCCCGTGCCGAACGACAGCCCCGTGCCGCCGCCCATTATCAGCAGCAGCGCGCCGCCCATGCCAAGGAGCACGCCCACCACCTTGAGCCCCGTGATGGGTTCGCGCAGCACCAGGGCGGCCATCAGCATGGTCACCACGGGCAGCATCGTGGTGATGACCGAGGCGTCGACGGGCGTCGTGAACGAAACTCCCACAATGAAAAGGCACTGGTTGAAGACGATGCTGAACATGCCGGCCATGAAGAACTTGCGGCGGTCAGCCCATGTGGTGCGGTCGCTGCGGACGAATGCCGACAGAATCCAGTAGGCCGCGGTGGCGCCGAGCACGCGCATGGCGGCCAGCGTGAATGCCGGTATATCGTTGGATTCGAAATAGTTGAGCGTATCTTTGGAGATCGGGGCCATCAGCCCCCAGATCATATTGGCAAAGAACATGGCCAGATGGCCGGTGTATGGACGTGTTTTCATGGTCGGTTACGGTGCCGCACTTTGGCGGCGCAAATATAAATCATGTTATGAGGTGCTGAATCTTATTTTGCCCGAAAGGCCAACTCTGCGTTTCAACCACAAAAAAGGGGCGTCCGAAAAGAACGCCCCCATGCCTGAATGTTCAGGTCCGATTATTTTGCAGGTGCTGCTTCGGCGGCCGCACGCGCTGCGCGTGTCAGTTTGACCGAAACCACAACGGCATTTTTGGCATTGAGAATTTCCACGTTCTCATAGCTGAGTTCGCCAACGCGGATGCCCTTGCCGAGGCCGAGGTTGGTGATGTCGATTTCGAGGACGTCGGGCAGATGGGCGGGCAGAGCCTTGACGCTGAGCTTGCGCATTTCGAGCTGGAGCTTGCCACCGTTCTTGACGCCTTCGCTGGAGCCTACCAGCTTGACCGGAATGGACATCGTGACTTTCTTATCCTCAAACACTTCGAGGAAGTCGGCATGGATGGCGACGCCGGTCACCGGATCGTACTGAACGTCTTTGAGGACGGCCTTGACTGCCTGTCCGTCGATCAGCAGCGACACGAGGTAAACGTTCGGAGTGTAGAGCAGAGAGTTGAAGCTCTTGATGTCGGTCGAAAAGGTGATTTCTTTTTCGCCGCCGTAGACGATGCAGGGAACGAAGCCGTCTTTACGCATCTGCTTGAGTGCCTTCTTGCCGTTTGCTACGCGGGCGGCACCCTTGATTTCAATAATTTGCATTGATAGATAATTTAATTGTGTTACTCAAAATTAAGTTCTGCAATTGCAGTGGAATCTTAATCTCCCATCACACGCTTGCAAAAACGCGGTGCAAAAGTACAGTTTATTTTCTAAAAATGAAATGGTCAGAGATGGTTTCGTTGTTGAAGACGCACGAAATGGTTTCGGCAAAGATGTCGGCCACCGACAGCACCTTGATTTTGCTGCACGTGGTGTCCTTGAGCGGAATGGTGTCGGTGACCACCACTTCGGTCAGTGCCGACTTCTCGATGTTCTCGTAGGCCTTGCCCGAGAGGACGCCGTGCGTGGCGAAGGCGCGCACGCTCAGGGCTCCCTGCTCCATCATCTTGTCGGCGGCGGCGGTCAGAGTGCCGGCCGTGTCAATCATGTCGTCGAGCATGACGACGTTCTTGCCCTTGACGTCGCCGATGACGCGCATCTCGCCCACCACGTTGGGCTGCGGCCGGTGCTTGTGGCATATGACCATCGGGGTGCCGAGGTATTTGGCGTAGCTGTTGGCGCGCTTGGAGCCGCCGGCGTCGGGCGATGCCACCACCAGATCGGTCAGGTTCAAGCTCTTGATGTAGGGCACGAAGATTGCCGAGGCGTAGAGGTGATCGACCGGAATGTTGAAGAATCCCTGAATCTGGTCGGCGTGCAGGTCCATGGTTATCACACGGTCGACGCCGGCTGCCGTCAGCAGGTCTGCCACCAGTTTGGCACCGATGGCCACGCGCGGCTGGTCTTTTCTGTCCTGACGGGCGCAGCCGAAATATGGAATCACAGCAATGATTTTGTAGGCCGAGGCGCGCTTGGCGGCATCGATCATCATCAGAAGTTCGAACAGGTTGTCGGCGGGCGGAAATGTGCTTTGAATCAGGAACACATGCGAACCGCGGATGGTCTCGTCAAAGACAGTCGTAAATTCGCCGTCGCTGAAGAGCAGTTTGTTCACTTTGCCCAAGTCTTGATGAAAAGATTTGCTGATTTTTTCGGCAAGATACCTTGTGGCTGTGCCGGAAAAAATTTTGAGTGATTTCGGTGGCATTTTAATGCTTTGATTTACTTTTGGTTGGTTTATAATTCGGATGTGACATTCGGTCGCAAAATTAAGAATTTAGGCTCGCAAACGACTGTGTGCGTAATATTTTTTGCGATAAAATTACAGGGCTACGGGGCGTGTGTTTTCGGGCCCGAGAAACGCTTTTTTTGCCGAAAATGGATTATCTTGGAAGCCTTGGTATCTCTCAGAATAAAGAACACTAACAATCTCAGCCATGAAACACGTCTTTTTACTGACCGACTTTTCGGCAAAAGCGAGGAATGCGGCGGCGTATGCCGTCAGGCTTTTCGACTGCCGCACGGTGTCGTTCACGCTCATCAACGCCTTCGACATCGAATATTGTGGGACGCCTTACATATCGCAGCTGCGCAACGACCTGGCCAACGACAGCGTCGAGAATCTGAACGACGAGCGCGAATATCTGCTCACGATTGCGCCCGAGGCGCGGATCGAAGTCGCCGCCCGATTCGGCCGGCTGGTGGATGTGGTGAACGCCGAGAACGCCGAGTGCCCGGCCGACTTTGCGGTGGCGGGCTGCGAAGACGAGTCGGTGCTCGAGAACTTCCTGCTCGGCAGCAACACCTACGAGCTCATCAAGTTCGCCGACATGCCGATTGTGGTGGTGCCGGGCAAGGCCGCCTACGAGCGCCCCACGAGGGTGACGTTCGCCACCGACATGCTGACCGTGGGCAACGAGGTGCAGCTGCGCAGGACGGCCGAACTGATAGGCTCGGTGGGGTCGGAGGTGATGTTCCTCAACGTGGCCGAGGCCGAGCCGAGCGACAACGACGAGGCCAAGGCGCAGCTGGCGTCGGCCTTCAACGCCTCCGACATCTCGTTTACCAAAATCAGGATGGGCGACGTGCGCAAGGGCATTCTCGACTTCATGGACGAGCGGAAGTCGCAGATGTGCGCCCTGATTCACCGCGACCTGGGCCTGATTGACCGCATGTTCAGACCCAGCATCACCAAAAAGATGATTCTCGAACCTCAGCACCCGATGATCATCGTGAGGTCGTGAGCGCGTCGGCCCGACGCCCCCGCAACGCGCGACCGCCCGCCGGAATCTGCAGACGCAGATGCGGCGGGCGGTCACGTTTTTTCCATGTGTGCCGGACGGCTACGGCCGGTAGCGCGAGGCCATCATGATGGCCTGGGCGTCGTGGGTGGCCATGAGCGAGCGGAGCGTTTCGTCGGGGCGCTCCTTCATGTAGGCGGCCACGATGTTGAAGCCGCAGTAGACCACCGCGCGTCCGGGCGAGTTCTGCCCGAGGAATGTGGTGAACGGGCTGTCGTTGACGAACTTGCGGATGTCCATGGCGTTGGTCGAATAGAGGTAGTTGTTCTCGGCCAGATAGCCCCACATCCGGGCCTCGCAGTTCTCGCACCATTCGAGCTGCTCGGCCGTGTAGCCGAATAGGACGGTGTCGGCCACGCTGGGGACGATGCACTTGGCGGCGTAGAGTATCTTGCCCTGATAGATCATGGCCGAGAGCAGGTCCGACTTGTCGCCGTCGTCGGGGAAGTCGGTCAGCAGCATGGCCCTGACCACGTCGGGCACGATGTGCTCGGCGGTCATCTGCCTGCGCATGTAGACCGGGATTTCGAGGCGGGCGTAGAAGTCGCAGTCGCTGCCGAGATATTTCTCGACGCTGAACGACAGATTGAGCGAGTCGACGAAGAGCGACTGGCTGAAGCCCGAAAAGTGGCAGTAGACGTTCGGGATGCGGGCGTCGGGGAAGAAGTGGCGGTAGCACTTCATGGCGTCGGTCAGGTCGGCGTCGAGCCATGTCCAGCGGTCGAAGTGGCGGTTGCATTCGGCCATCACTTCGGCGTTGGGCTCGTAGGTGAGGAACTGCCTGAAGCCGTCGGCGAAGGTGCTGTCGGCCGGATGCCCCACGCCTATGACGCGGCTGCAGTAGAGGTCGAAATAGTCGCCGTATCTGTCGACGAGGTCGGCAGTGTGGGCCACCACGGTGTCGGCCGGGCGGTCGAAGAGGTCGCGGTAGAACGGGACGACGCTGACTTCGAGGTCGATGCCGGAGACGTCGGGGTGCGGGAAGCTGTGGCCGCATCCGCCCGCCAGCGCTGCGAGGGCTGCGGCCGCCAGTGTCCGAAGCGTGCCGGCTGCCGGCGTGCGGTCATTTGCGGTTGACATAGTAGGGCATGGCCTGCTGCGTCGGCATGATGAGCACGTCGTTGATGCAGACGTGGGCCGGACGCGTGATGATGAATTCGATGGTGGAGGCGATGTCGTCGGCCGTCAGCGGTTCGACGCCTTCGTAGACGGCATCGGCCTTGGCCTTGTCGCCGTGGTAGCGGACGGTGGAGAACTCGGTGTTGACCATTCCGGGCGCCACCGACGACACCTTGATGTTGAATGGCAGCAGGTCGACGCGCATCGACTGCGTGAGCGAGTCGACGGCGGCCTTGGTGGCGCAGTAGACGTTGCCGTTCTGGTAGACGTGCTTGCCGGCCACGCTTGCTATGTTGACGATGTGTCCGCCGCCGTTGGCCTTCATGTTGCCGATGGCCAGCTGCGACATGTAGAGCAGTCCCTTGACGTTAGTGTCAATCATGCAGTCCCAGTCGGCATCGTTGCCGTCGGCGATGTTGGTGCAGCCGAGGGCGAGGCCGGCGTTGTTGACGAGCACGGCCAGCGAGTCCTTCCACGATTCGGGCAGCATGTCGTAGGCGTCAAAGACCTCGTGCTTGTCGCGGATGTCGAAGTTGAGCACATAGCATTCCACTCCGTGTTCTTTTTCTATTTCGCTGCACAGGTCGAGCAGCAGGTTGAGGCGGCGGCCGGTGATAGCGACATTGTAGCCCAGGCGTGCCAGCATCAGTGCGGTGGCGCGTCCTATTCCGGATGTCGCTCCGGTCACGATTGCCGAGGATTGTGGTTTCATAGGTTTGTCGTTTGATTTATTTAAGTTGTTTTGCTTATGGTTGTCAGAATGGCGGGTTGCCGTTGTCCGAGAAGTCGACGGGCGGGGCGAATGGGTCGGCCTGCGATGGCGGCTGCCCGGGCTCGAACGATTCGGAGTTCATGCGCGACGAGATGGTCTGCGGCGTCAGCGGCTCGGGGGCGAACGGGGGGCGCGGCGTGTAGACGTCGGGCTCTTCGAAGCGGACCAGTTCGGAGCGGAAGCGCAGGCGGACGTCGGCCGTGGCGCCGCTGCGGTGCTTGGCTATGATGAATTCGGCCATGCCCACGAGCGATGTGCCGTCGCGCGGGTCTTCGGTCACGCCGTAGTATTCGGGGCGGTGGATGAAGCAGACCATGTCGGCGTCCTGCTCTATGGCGCCCGACTCGCGCAGGTCCGACAGCTGCGGGCGCTTGCCCTCGGCTCCGGTGCCCGAGCGCATCTCGGAGTTTCGGTTGAGCTGGCTGAGCGCTATGATGGGAATCTCGAGCTCCTTGGACAGCCCCTTGAGCGAGCGCGAAATCATCGACACCTCCTCTTGGCGGCTGCCCGGGCGCATCGCCGTGGCGTTCATCAGCTGCAGATAGTCGACTATGACCACCTGAATGCCGTGCTTCTTGTGCAGATTGCGGCATTTGGAGCGCAGGTCGAACACCGAGAGCCCGGGGGTGTCGTCGACGTAGATGGGCGCTGTGCTGAGCGTGCCTATCCTCTGGTCGAACTGTGTCCACTCGTCGGGCGTCAGGCGGCCGTTCTTGATTTTTTCCGACGGCACTTCGGTTTCCGACGACATCAGGCGCTTCACCAGTTCGACGTTCGACATCTCGAGCGAGAAGAGGGCCACCGGCACGTTGTGGTTGACGGCCATGTTGCGCGCCATCGACAGCACGAAGGCCGTCTTGCCCATGGCCGGTCGGGCGGCGATGATGACGAGCGTCGACTTCTGCCAGCCGGAGGTGACGCGGTCGATGCCGGTGAAGCCGCTCGGCACGCCGCTGAGGCTGTCCTTGCGCTTGGCGGCCTCGTGCATCTGGGCTATGGCTTCGGAAATGACGGGCGCGATAGCCGACACTTCGCGCTTCATCGTGCCCTGCGAGAGGGTGTAGATGGAGTTTTCGGCCTCGTCGAGCAGGTCCTGCACGTCAATGGAGTCGTCGTAGGCTTTGGTCTGGAGCTCGCCCGAGACTGTTATCAGGCTGCGCTGCAGATATTTCTGGAAGATGATTCGGGCGTGATACTCGATGTTGGCGGCCGAGGCCACCTTGTCGGTGAGCTGCGCCAGATAGAATCGTCCGCCCACCTCGTCGAGCTTGCCGTCCTTTTTCAGCTCGTTCGACACGGTGAGCAGGTCGATGGGGGCCTGGGCGCCGTAGAGCCGTTCGAGGGCGGCGTAGATTGTCTTGTGCGCATCCTTGTAGAAGTATTCGGGCTTCAGAATTTCGCCCACTATCTGGAAGGCTTCGCGCTCGAGCATCAGCGCTCCGAGCACCACCTCTTCGAACTCCACCGCCTGCGGCGGCAGCTTGCCGCCAAGTGGCTTGGGCTCTTCGGGCGTCTGCGGCCGGCGGCTTCGCGAGGCGTTGTTGCGGGTTTCGGGCATCACTTGTGTTTTTTATGGTTCAAAGAGCAGCAAATATACAATCTTTGGCACAATTGAAGCCGGGGCCGATGGGGTCAATTTTTTTCAATGGCCGGCGGGGGCGGCACGGCGGCTATGCACTCCATCTCGACCAGCCAGGCGGGGCGGCAGACGGGGGCGTAGGTCAGCAGCAGCGGCGCGTGCGGCATTCGGGCGCGCACCAGCCGGTCCACCGTGGCGGCGTCGGCTATGTCGCGCAGATAGACGGTGGCCATGGCCACGTCGGCGAACGAGCTGCTGGCCTCGGCGAGCAGCGCCTCCACATTATTGAGCATCCGCAGCGTCTGCCGCTCGATGTCGGCCACGTGGAGCACGCGGCCGCGATTGTCGATACTGGCCGTGCCCGAGATGAGCACCTGGCGCGTGTCGGCAAAGTCGACGCAGGTGCCGCGCTCGAAGCTGACGCCGTACTGGCTTGTGGGGTTCATGTGGTCAGGGGCGTGCAGGTGGGTGACGCTCTCGGGCGGCAGTCCGGCCACGGCCCATGCGTCCATCACCACGCAGGTCGAGGCGTCGGCCACGCGCCCCTGAATGCCGGTGCTGGCCACGAAGTGGGTGTCGGGCGTCAGGCCGTGGCGGGCAAAGACGCGGTTGCGCCCCTCGACCACGCCGGCGTAGTTGATGTCGATGTTGCTGACGTAGAGCCACGTGCGGACGCATCCGTCGAAGAGCGTGGTGCCGTTGGCTTCGAGGCCGGCGGCGTATCGGTCGAACGTCCTCTGCATCTGCTCCAGAGCGTCGGCGCCCGGGGCAGTCAGGCGCGTGGCCACAAGCCGTCGGGCGCCGCGGCCGTCCACCTGCCACAGTCCGTCGGCGGCTGGCGTCACGCTGACGCCCGTCTGCATCCACGCCGCCATGGCCACCTTGCACCCCGACAGCGGCGGCTGCTCGACCACCGACACGGCGCACTGGCATCCGGCCGTCCGCTCGTCGAGCAGGGCCTGCTGGTTGGCGGCGTCGCTCAGCCAGAAGCGCAGCATCACGGGCACGGTCTCGGCGCAGCGGGTGCGGCAGAGGGTGTCGAAAAGGCTCAGAACGGCGTCGAGCTGGGCGGCGAATCCGGGCCGGAGCGAGGCGTCGGGCTGCAGCAGGAGCGTGTAGTCGTGCTGGCCGTCGGCCGTGACGAAATCGGATATTGCGGCCGATGCGGCATGGGCGGCCGAGTGTTCGGTATGGAATTCCATTGTCTGCGGTTGATGTGTTACGGCGGCAAAATTATACTTTTTGAGGTATCTCAGGCATAGCTGTGCATCCCTCCCAGCAGCATATTGACGCCGAAGTAGGTCACCAGCACGCACAGGAACGCCGCCACGCAGAAGACGTGGAAGGCCATGGGGCGGCGCAGCGCCGGCAGCATGCGGGTGTGGAGCGCGGCCGAATAGACCATCATGGTCACCAGCGCCCACACTTCCTTGGGGTCCCAGCCCCAGTAGCGTCCCCACGACACGTTGGCCCAGACGGCTCCCACAAAAATGCCCGCCGCCAGCAGAAAGACCGCCGGACAGACGATGATGCGGCTCAGGTCGGCAAGGCGCGCCACGGGAGCGGAGGCGACGCGGCAGCAGAGCCTTATAACGCAGGCCGCCAGCCCGTTGAGCATGGCGAAGGCGAGGAGCGAATAGGCTATCATGATGACCACCACGTGGATGCACAGCAGCGGCGAGGCCAGCACGGGCATCAGCGGCGTTATCTGCGGATTGCTGTGCCCGAGGTGCGACACCAGCAGCGCCAGTCCGCCCACCACAAGGCCGGCCGGCAGGGCCACCGGCGCGCGCCGGCACAGAGCCACGGCTAGGGCCAGGGCGCACCACGCCATGAACTGCATCGTCTCAAAGCCGTCGGAGAGCGGCACGCGGCCGGCCACCACGCCACGCATCAGCAGCAGAGCCGTCAGCCAGGCAAGCAGGGCGGCGGCAAAGGCGGTGAGCGCCACCCGCACGGGGCGCGGACAGGCCCGCCCGGTGGCAAGGCCGATGCCCCAGAAGGCGTAGGCCACAAGCCCCATGGCTATGCAGAGCCCGAAAATCCACGAGTGGGCGGCAAGGCGGCTGTAGGCCTGCTCCAGCCGGCGCATGCGGTCGGAGGGCAGGACGCCGCCGGCCACGCGCTGCTGATAGAGCCCTATCTTGCCCACAAGGCGGACCACCTCGGCGTAGTCGCGGCGGACGACGGTCTCAGCCACATAGTCGAGCGAGCGGCTCACGAAAATCCACTCGGCGTCGGGCACCGAGGGCGGAATGCGGTCGGCGGGCGAAAGCCAGTCGATGCCACCGTCGGCATCGGCACACGGAAAAATCCTGAGCATCGCGCCCGAGGTCAGCATGGCTATGGTGTTGAACTTGTCGTCGGCGTCGACCACCGAGGCCGGCGCGCCACGTCGGGCGGAGGCAAGCCGATAGAGCCCGTCGGGGCTGTAGAAATCGCTGAGCGAGGCATGGCGGCCGGCCACACCGAGCGCGGCGGCTGCGGCGTCGTCTTTGAGCCTGATGAGGGGCTGATGCTGCCAGTCGTCGTAGTAGAACATCCAGCCGGTCAGGACTTGCTCGGGTGTCAGGCCGCGGTATGTGGGGCGGCCGCAAAGCCTGACTGTCAGGTCGGAGGCCAGTGTGGAGAGCGGGCAGATGCGGCCGTTGTGGAGCACCCACAGGTTGCCGAAGGCGCCAGCCACGTCGGGCGGCAGCACTCGTGGCGTGTCGGTGCTGCGGTCGGCGGCCGAGGCTGTGCCGGGAATCAGGACGAGGGCCAGGGCGACGGCCGTGCGCCATCGGTGCAGCAGCCGGCGGAAGTCGCTGCGGCGGTCGGCAAAGAAGACTGCCATGCCAAGCAGCAGCAGGCCGTAGCCGACGTAGGTCAGGGCGATGCCGGCCGGGTCGTGAGCCACGGCCAGGGTGCAGCCGCGGCGGTCGTCGTCGTAGCCCGACTGGTAGAAACGGTAGCCGGCATACGAATAGATGTGGTTCATGCGGACCTCGCCCTCGGCCACGTCGGTGTCGGCCTCGATGCGCAGGCGGCTCACATAGTCCATGGGCGAGCGGGTGCCGGCGTAGCATTCCACGTCGAAGTGCGTCAGCGTCAGGGCAAAGGGGAAGCGGGCCACCAGCTGCTCGTCGGTCACGAACTCGCCCACCGTCTGCCCCACCCTGACGTGCACCAGCCCGTGGCACGAGGTCAGCCGCGTGACGGCCGCTCCGGCCAGGATGACAAGCAGGGCCATGTGGATGAGGGCCGTGGGCATCCGCCGCAGCAGGCCGCGCCGCACCATCAGCAGCGCCGAGGCCGCGGCCAGCAGCGCCCACAGGGCCGCGAACCAGGCCGAGCCGTAGATGTTGGCGTGAGCGAACGGGGTGCCCCATATTTTTTCGGCTACGGTGGCCGACATCAGCACAAGCAGGAGTACCGCCACGAGGCCCAAGGTGATGTTCAGCAGGTGTCTGGTCATTGATTCTAAATGATTTAACGCAAAAAAAAAGGAACCGACTAAGGTATCACATTAATCGGTTCCGGGAAATACCAAAATGAAAATAGGGGCATCAGATGGCTTCGATGAACGCCACCACGGCGTCGCGGTCCTCCTTGCTCAGCTCGCGGAACTTCTCGACCGTGCGTCGGGCGTCGCTCTGGGCGCTGCCGTGCCACATGATGGCTTCAATCACGGTACGGGCGCGGCAGTCGTGCATGCGGTCGGAGGCGCCGGTGCACTTGCGGCTCAGCCCTCGTCCCCACAGCGGCGTGGTGCGACACCAGCCGGTGCGTATGTCGTTGACCATGAACAGACGGTGCTGGACCATGTCGGTATAGGGCCATATCTTCTGGTTGGGATAGCGCGGCAGACGGCTGTCGGCGTCGGCGAAGAAACGCGCCGGGTCGGTGAACTCGTCGCTGCCGGTGGTCCACGACGGGCGGTGGCACTGCGCGCAGCCTATGCTGCCGAAGAGCTCGCGCCCGCGCCTGACGTCGGCGTTGTCGAGGTCGCGCGCGGCCGGCACTGCCAGTCCGCGGTGCCACACCATGAAGTCGGCATACTCGTCGTCGGTCATTTCGGGGGCGTCTTCGGTGGGCGCCATCAGGTAGTTGTAGATGTCGGTCTCGACATTGCCCGTGACGCGACATTGCGGAAAGAGCTCGTAGAAGCGCGCCTGCACGTCGGCGTCCTGCGAGGCCACGCGGGCGTAGGTCGACGTCATGTAGTGATAGTGGCGGTCGGAGCGGGTGACGTTGGTGATGTTCCAGATGGCATTGGCGCCGGCGGCGTCCTGAAGCGGACCGCGGGTCAGGGCGTAGGTGAAGCGGAGCGGATGCTCCTGACGGCCGTTGCCCTGCAGCGCGTTGGCGTACTGCTTGACCCACTCGCCCCCGGCAAAGATGGCCGGGTTGAGCTGCACGTAGGGCTCCTGACGCGCATATTCGGCCTTGAGCGAATCGTCGGGGATGGCGTCGAGCAGGCCCGTGCCGTAGATGCCGATGGTCGATTCGAGACGCACGACCACCTCCGAGGCGTCGAGGGTGACGGTCTGGCCGTCGCGCACCACTTCGAGCGGCACGTAGTAAGCGTCGGCCGGGATGCTGACTTCGGGGTAGATGAGCTCGTAGGTCTCGCCGTCGGCAAAGGCGTTGTTCCACTCGTCGGTGTGGGCGAGCCATTCGATGCGGATTTTCGACTCGTCGAGCGGCGCCTTGAAGGGCTCCACGGCCATGGTCTGCGGCATGCCCGTGAGCGAGCTCAGGTAGACGTCGTTGCGGTCGGTGATGACCAGCAGATAGCCGTTGCCGATGGCCTGCGAGTCATATTCGGTCTGACGCTTGCCGTGGCCGTAGTTGGGGTGGCAGTGGAAGCACGACGTGCGCAGATAGAGCGGGCCCAGTCCGCCGCGCGGCGACTCGGTGGCCGGCGTGGTCACAAAGGGGTCTTCGAAGAGCGACTCGCCCCGTCGGAAGGC
>CALYZD010000014.1 GCA_945607565.1 uncultured Bacteroidales bacterium
ATCTGGCACTCGCAGTGCGCCGGCTGGTTCCACGTCGACAACGACGGCAATCTGGTGGACCGCGAGACGCTCAAGGCCCGCATCAGGGAGCACATCACCCGCATAATGACCCACTTCAAAGGCCGCGTTGACGCGTGGGACGTCTGCAACGAATGCTTCGAGGATGACGGCAGCCTGCGCCGCAGCCTTTTCTATCAGATAATGGGCGAGGACTACATCCCGTGGGCCTTCGAGTGCGCCCAGGCCGCCGACCCCGACGCCGAACTCATCTACAACGACTATTCGATGAACAAGCCCGCCAAGGTCGAGGCCGTGTGCCGCTTCTTTGAGCCGCTCATAGCCTCGGGCCTCAAGGTGAGCACCATCGGAATGCAGGGCCACATCATCCTGGCCGACGGCGCCGAGAGCATCATCAGCCAATACGACCACTCCATCAGTTGCATAGGCCGGCTGGGCGTGGGCGCGGCGTTCACCGAGCTCGACCTATCGGTGCTCCCCAATCCCTACGGATTTTCGGGCGCCAACGTCAGCGACCGCTTTGCCTACCGCCCCGAGATGGACCCCTACCGCGACGCGCTCCCCGACTCGGTGCAGACGGCCGTCGACGACTTCTGGCTCGGATTCTACCGGATGCTGCTCGCGCACAGGCAGGTGGTCAACCGCGTGTCGTTCTGGTGCTTCAACGACGCCAACTCGTGGCGCAACGACTTTCCCATAGCCGGCCGCCGCGACTACGCGACCCTCTTCGACCGTCAGGGCCGCCCCAAGAGCACCATCGGCAAGCTGATAGACCTGCGCCGCGAGGCCCGGTGATTACGAATGCATCAATCATCAATCATAAATCATAAATCGAAAAACACAATGACACAGAAACGCTATCTGTTCCCTGCCGACTACATGGCAGACCCGTCGGTCCACGTCTTCGACGACCGCATCTATATCTATCCCTCGCACGACTGGGAGGCCTCCAACGTCGAGAACGACAACGGCGACCAGTATATCATGAAAGACTATCACGTCCTGTCGATCGACGGCGACCCGATGACGGGCACCGTTGTCGACCACGGCTGCGTGCTGCGCCAGGAAGACATCCCCTGGGCCGGCCGCCAGCTGTGGGACTGCGACGTGCAGCAATACGAGACCGAAGTGCCCACCACCGCCGCCGAGCAGGCCGAGGGCCTCGGCTTCAGCAAGAAAGTGCGCCGCTACGTGATGTATTTCCCCCTCAAAGACCGCAACGACGTCTTCCACTGGGGCACCGCCGTGGCTGACAATCCCGCCGGACCCTTCATTCCGCAGCCGGCGCCCGTGCCCGGCAGCTACAGCATCGACATGTGCGCCTTCCGCGACCCCAACGACCATCAGGTCTACGTCTATTTTGGCGGACTCTGGGGCGGACAGCTCCAACGCTACAAAGACAACATCCACCTCGAAACACCACACCTGCCCGAGGGCGACGAAGAAGCCCTGCCCGCACGCTGCGTCCGCCTGACGCCCGACGGCATGGCCTTTGCCGAAGCGCCGCGCCCCATCGTGGTGGTGGATGCTGACGGCCGTCCGCTGCGTGCCGCCGACCCGCACCGCTTCTTCGAGGCGTCGTGGACTTTTGTGCGCAACGGCGTCTACTATTTCACCTATTCCACCGGCGACAGCCACCTGCTCTGCTACGCCACCGGCAACAATCCCTACGGACCCTTCACCTACGGCGGCGTCATCCTGACGCCCGTGGTGGGCTGGACCACCCATCACTCCATCATCGAGTATCACGGGCAGTGGTATCTGTTCCACCACGACAGCGTCCCCTCGGGCGGCAAGTCGTGGCTGCGCAGCCTCAAGGTGTGCCCGCTCACCTTCGCGCCCGACGGCAGCATCCTGACCATCGAGGGCACCGACGACTGACGCGGCTCCACCCCTGAAAAATGAATTTATCGTTTCGTTCTTTGTCCGGCACGGGTTCTGCCCCGGCCGGACTTTTTTCGTTCTGGGGGAGCGGATGCCGTGGGAAGTGAAAAAAGGTTGGCACAACCGTAAAATAGTCACGCGGCCGAGGCGCGCGCTTTGTTAGCTTTGCAGCGTCGTCCAAGCGTAACCAACCAAACAGCATATCATCATGTATCTCGAAAACATCAATTCGCCCGCCGACCTCAAAGGTCTGAGCCTGCCGCAGCTCAAGGGGCTGTGTGCCGAGGCGCGCGAGGCCCTCGTGGCCCGGCTGAGCGCCCGCGGCGGCCACTGCGGCCCCAACTTCGGAATGGTCGAGGCCACCGTGGCCCTGCACTACGTCTTCAATTCGCCCGCCGACCGCATCGTCTTCGACGTGTCGCACCAGAGCTACGTCCACAAGATGCTCACCGGCCGCCGCCACGCCTTCACCGAACCCGCCGCCTTCGACGCCGTGTCGGGCTATTCGGAGCCGGCCGAGAGCGAGCACGACAACTTTGTGATAGGCCACACGTCGACGGTCGTCAGCCTTGCCTGCGGCCTGGCCAAGGGGCGCGACCTGCTGGGCGGCTCCGAGAACGTCATTGCCGTGCTGGGCGACGGCTCGCTCAGCGGCGGCGAGGCTTTCGAGGGGCTCAACAATGCGGCCGAACTGGGCACCAATTTCATCGTCCTGTTCAACGACAATCAGATGTCGATTGCCGAGAACTACGGCGGCATGTATGCCGGCCTGGCCGAGCTGCGCCGCACCGGCGGACAGTCGCCCTGCAACCTCTTCCGCGCCCTGGGCCTCGACTACCGCTACGTGGCCGACGGCAACGACCTCGGCGCGCTCATCAGCGCGCTGACCGAGGTGCGCGGCATTGACCACCCCGTGGTGGTGCACATCAACACCGTCAAGGGCAAGGGCTTTGCGCCGGCCGAGGCCGACAAGGAGACCTATCACTACTGCGCCCCGTTCGACCCCGTCACGCTCCGCCCGCTCGCTGCCGACGACGCTCCCGACTATGCCGACCTGACGGCCGACTATCTGCTGGCGCGGATGAAGGACGACCCGTCGCTGGTGGCCATCACCTCGGGCACGCCCACGGTCTTCGGCTTCACGGCCGACAGGCGCGCGCAGGCCGGGCCGCAGTTCGTGGACGTGGGCATCGCCGAGGAGCACGCCGTGGCCTTGGCCTCGGGCATAGCGACGCGCGGCGGCCATCCGGTGTGGGGCGTCTACAGCACGTTCGTCCAGCGCACCTACGACCAGCTGTCGCAGGACCTCTGCATCAACGACAGCCCAGCCACCATACTCGTCTTCTGGGCATCGGCGCTCACCATGAACGACGTGACCCACCTCTGCCTCTTCGACATCCCGCTGCTGAGCAACATCCCGAACCTGGTCTACCTTGCGCCCACCTGCCTCGACGAGTACATGGCCATGCTGCAGTGGAGCATTGGCTACACCGGCCATCCCGTGGCCATACGCGTGCCCGTGGGCGTCCCCGAGCACACGGGCCGCACCTACGTGCCCTGCTTCGACGCGCTCGACACCTTTGAGACGGTGCGCCGAGGCAGCCGCGCCGCCATAGTGGCCGTGGGCTCCATGATGCCGGCTGCCATGCGTGCCGCCGAGCTGCTTGCCGACTATGGCATCGACGCCACCGTCATCAACCCGCGGTTCGTCTCCGGGGTCGATGCGCAGACGCTCGATGCCCTGCGTGCCGACCACACCGTGGTCATGACGCTCGAAGACGGCGTGCTCGACGGCGGATTCGGCGAGAAGATTGCGCGTTTCTATGCCGAGACCGACATGCGCGTGGTGCTCCGCGGGCATCGCAAGGAGTTCGTCGACCGCTACGACCGCCGCAGCCTGATGCAGGCCAACCGCCTGACGCCCGAGCTGATTGCCGCCGACGTGGCCCGCGCGCTCGCCGCACGATAGGGCGCATTAAAACAAGTCTGCCGTCGGAGCGTTGGCCTGATTGTCAACGCTCCGGCGGCAGACTTGTGTCTTGTCTTCCCGGCAAAAATTGTGGCGGCGCGGGCTCAGGGCAGCTGCACCTTGCCGTCGACTGCGGTGTGCGCGAAATATTTCCTCATCACAAGGTACGACACTATCCGCTCCTTCTTCCTGTCGAGGAACTGCCGGACGTACTCGTGCGCGTGGTCCACTATGGCCTGCGCCTCGTCGGGGTGGCTGTTGTAGTAGCTGATGCGCTCTTCGATGTCCGAATAGTCGGGCTTTATCTCGATGTAGTGATAGTCGGGGCGCAGCGTCCCCTCCATGAACCACGTCTCGCACGTGGGGCGCGGCATCACGGCCACGCAGTTGCTCGACATCACCCACTTCAGGTTCGAGGCCACGTCGTAGCCCTCAAGCGCCATGATGTAGCGGTAGTGCAGATGCTCGCCGATGCTGAGCTTGCCGGCCCGATAGCGCGCGTCGATGCGTCCGCCCACGTCGCCCGCGTCAAAGCCCTCCTTGCCCATGAACTTATTGAGGAAGTCGATGCGGCCGGGCTTGCCGTGCGCGTCGCCTCTGAAGAGCACCACCGGCTTCTTGTCGGTCAGCGCAATGGGGTCGTTCACGAACATGAAGTGGCGCACCTTGTCGAGCTTCATCACCACCGAGTTGACGGCCCGCCCGCGCTCGTCGTCGGCCAGCGGCCTCGACTTGACTACTGTGGGGTAGTCGAAGAGGCTGGTCACGTCGCCCGGCTGGTGCATCCAGCGGAAGGCTTTGGAGAAGTATCGCGTGAATTCGAACGTGTCGAAGAAGTAGGTCGAGTTTCCGGTGCGCTTGCGGTAGGTGTGGTCGGCCAGCGTGCGGCTTGCGTCGGCCGGCAGTTCGCAGACGCCGGCGAGCCGGTTGTAGTAGTCGACGCGCGCGTCAATGTCGCTCTTGTCGGCGCGCCGGGCATATTCGGCCATGATGCGTTTCTCTCTGAGCGCCAGCAGCCATCGGGGCGTCAGCGTCATCATGAATCCTCTGATGTAATATGTTATGTGTGAGTTCTTTCCTGCCATGGTTCGTTTCTGTTTTTATGTGTTTTGATTATTTGTCTCTAACCGTTTTTCAGATGCTTGTCGATGCCGTTGGGGCACCACGTGCGGCGTTCGCTTATGGTGGCCTGCAGCTGGCGCAGGTGCGTGTGCTCGTTGCTGCGCGAGGCCTCGGGGTGGTGCAGGTGATAGACGTTGCCGCCCATCTTGAGGGCCTTCTTGCGCACGCCGGCAAAGTGGAGCCGCCATGCCAGCTCGCCGTCCTCGTGTCCCCACTCCAGCAGGTTCTCGTCGTAGCCGTTGACGGCCACAATGTCGCTCTTCCAGAAGGCCATGTTGCATCCGCGCAGGTGGTCGATGGCCTTGGCGTAGCGCAGTGCCATGAAGTGGCGCAGCACCCGCGAGCGCAGGCTGTTGAGGATGTATCCCGGCGGCAGTCTGACGATGCTGACGGTCGTCTGCCGGCGCTCCATCATCCGCCTTGTCATCGGCTCCGACAGCCTGACGCGGCTGCCGCACACGAAATATCCGCGCTCGGCCAGCTCCATGTGGTCGGCCACAAAGTGCGGCGACAGCACCACGTCGCCGTCGACCTGAATCAGATAGTCGCCCGTGGCGGCGGCCATCGCCTTGTTCATTATCACCGTGCGGCGGAAGCCGAGGTCGTCGTGCCAGATGTGGCGGATGGGCACCGCGTTTGCGGCCTGCAGGCGTGCTATCAGGCTGCGGGTGGCGTCGGTCGAGCCGTCGTCGGCAATCACTATCTCGTCGGGCAGGCGTGTCTGCGCCCCGATGCTGCCGATGGTCAGTTCGAGGGCCTCGGGCCAGTTGTAGGTCGACACGATGACCGACACTTTGGGCTGGGCTGGGGTCATATCTCTTTGCGTTTTCGGAGTTCGATAATCTTGCCGACCATGACGAACTGGTAGTAGGCCAGGTTGGTGGCGTCGATGAAGCCGGGCAGCCCGTCGCGGAAGCCTCCCTTGATGACGTAGGCCTTCAGGAAGCGGAAGAGCGGGCGCGTCAGGAGCGCTCCGAGGCCGTAGCGCTTGTGGCTGCGGCGCGGCACTTCGAGGTCGGTGTAGGTGTTTATTTTGTCGATGCGCTCGGCCCACGTCTCGTTGGCAAGGTGGATGAGCGCGAGGTCGGTGCGGCGTGCGGGGATGGCGGCCGTGGGGCCGTCGACGGCGGGCTGCGCGTGTATATGCTCGGGCCAGACGGTGCCTTCGCGCTTCATGAACCTCAGGATGTGGTCGGGGTAGGAGCCGTGCATGAACCGGCCCATGAAGAAGTTGCGGCGCGGCAGGTAGAGGCCTGCCGGGCAGTCGGGCCGCCCGATGAGCCGGTAGAGGTATGGCGCCAGGCCCTGTGGCACCAGCTCGTCGGCATCCACCACCAGCACCCACCGGCCTGTGGCCTGCTGCAGGGCGAAGTTGCGCGCCGGCTCCACTATGCGGTGCTCGCCCCGCCCGAATGTGACCACCCGGCAGCCGCGGCTCCGCGCTATCTCGACGGTGTTGTCGGTGCTCTCCATGTCGCACACCAGCACTTCGTCGAAGCCCTGCACCGTGTCCAGGACGCGGTGGAGGTGGCGCGAGGCGTTGTAGGTGTTGATTACCACGCTTATCGTGTCGCCGCCCCGGCGCTCCTGCCCGGCAAGGTCCGGCGGCGTCCGCTCGGCGGAGTTGTTGACTGCGGTCATTCTTTTTCTGAGGTTATGATTTGATGGCTGCAAATGTATAACAAATGTTCCACCCGCTGCATCGGTCGGGCCACAATCGGCGACCCTCCGGCGCAGAAAAGCCTGCCAGCATGGCCGCAGTGTGGCGGGCTGTGCAGGCAGGCTTGGTCTTATGGCGGTGCGGTGCGCGTGCCCGGCGGCGGGCGCACGCCGTCGCTTCAGTTCACAAGGATGTTGAACAGGAAGAACGAGAATCCGAACAGGAGGATAATCAGGACGACCTCGATGACGGAATAGTAGAATATCTTCCGCTTGAGGCGCGTTGAGAGTTGGTCATCGTCTGTCGGTTTCATACAATTCGCAAGTGATATTGTTTTGGTCGTCGTCATGTGGTTTCAACTGATTGCCAAAAGTAGTGCTTTAGTTATCCTCTTTTGGCGACATTCATCAATCATGCCAACAAATTAAGTTAAATTAACAGTCATAAGCCGTTGTGCGTAATCGGATTGCACCGCCGGCCGGCCTCAGCCCTTCATGGTCAGGCTCACGCTCTTCATCTGCCCTCCCACCGGCGGCGCCAGCTTCGACACCCTGACCGTCAGTTCCTCTATCTGCGGAAACGTCTGGCGCAGCGCGTTTATTATCCGCATCACCACGTTTTCGAGCAGATGGCTGCTGACGGCCATCTGGCTGCGCACCACCTCGGCCACCTCCACATAGTTGAGCGCGTCGGCGATGCTGTCGGTGCGGGCGGCAAGGGTGCAGTCGGTCACTATGCTGATGCTGACCGCAAAGCGGCAGCCCACGCGGCGCTCCTCTTCGTAGCAGCCGTGGTGGGCGTAGACTATCATCTCGTCGAGTTCGATTGTTCCTTTCATCGTTGCAGGTCCTTTCTTTTTTTTCTGATGCTTCGGCGGGCAAAGATAATCGGAGGCGGCATTCGGCGTGCGCGCTGTCCGGCCAACTGTCGCCAAAAATCAGCAAGCGTCGCTCCGGGCTCAACCAGCCGCGCCCGCCGATGTGCAAAAAAGCGTAAAGATGCGGGCAATAGATGGCGCAATCGGACACCGCGCATTCAAAAACCATTAATTTTGCTTTCCGAAAACAAAGAATGGAAGAATATATGAACACCGAGGACAAGGAGTTGAACAACTCCGAACTGAAGACCAACTTCATCTATCAGGAGATAGAAGCCGACTTGGCACAGAACAAGAACAACGGGAAAGTCCTGACCCGCTTTCCGCCCGAACCCAACGGATACCTGCACATAGGCCACGCCAAGTCGATATGCCTCAACTTCGGCATAGCGCGCGACTTTGGCGGCGGCTGCAACCTGCGCTTCGACGACACCAACCCCGTCAAGGAAGATGTCGAATATGTCGATTCGATAATGGAAGACGTGCACTGGCTGGGCTTCGACTGGGTGGGCGAGCCCCGGTATGCCTCGGACTATTTTCAGCAACTCTACGAATGGGCCGTCAAGCTCATCAAAGACGGCAAGGCCTACGTCGACGACCAGACGGCCGAGCAGATAGCCGCCCAGAAGGGCAGCCCCACCGTGCCCGGGCAGGAGAGCCCCTACCGCAACCGCTCGGTGGCCGAGAACCTCGAGCTCTTCGAGCGCATGAAACGCGGCGAGTTCGCCGACGGCCAGTGCGTCCTGCGCGCCAAGATAGACATGGCCTCGCCCAACATGCACATGCGCGACCCGCTGATGTATCGCATCATCCACCGCAGCCACCACCGCACCGGCGACAAGTGGTGCATCTACCCGATGTACGACTTCGCCCACGGCCAAAGCGACTTCATCGAAGGCATCACCCACTCCATCTGCACGCTCGAATTCGAAGTGCACCGCCCGCTCTACGACTGGTTCCTCGACCGCGTGCTCGACGGCGCCCCCGAGCCCGAGACGCGCAACCGCCAGATCGAGTTCGCCCGCCTCAACATCAACTATACCGTCATGAGCAAGCGCAAGCTGCTCCGCCTTGTCAAAGAAGGCATCGTGGCCGGCTGGGACGACCCCCGCATGCCGACCATCTGCGGCCTGCGCCGGCGCGGCTACACGCCCAAGAGCGTCCGCGACTTCGCCGAGCGCGTGGGCGTGGCCAAGCGCGACAACGTGATTGACATGGCGCTGCTCGAACACTGCGTGCGCGAGGATCTCAACAAGACGGCCCCCCGCGTCATGGCCGTGCTCGACCCTGTGCGCGTGGTGGTCGACAACTATCCGGCCGACCGCGTCGAGATGGTGGAGGTCGAGAACAACCCCGAAGACCCGACGCAGGGCACGCGCACACTGCCCTTCTGCAACGAACTGCTGATTGAGCGCGACGA
The DNA here is from genome assembly GCA_945607565.1 of uncultured Bacteroidales bacterium. GTDB lineage: Bacteria > Bacteroidota > Bacteroidia > Bacteroidales > Marinilabiliaceae > CALYZD01. The sequence goes on from CALYZD010000014.1 coordinate 8,951, forward strand.
CTTCATGGAGAACCCGCCCAAGAAATATTTCCGCCTCGCGCCCGGCACCGAAGTGCGCCTCAAGGGAGCCTACATCGTCAGGTGCGTGGGCGTCGACAAGGATGCCCAGGGCAACATCACGACCATCCACGTTACCTACGACGCCGACACGCTCAGCGGCATGCCCGGCAGCGAACGCAAAGTCAAGGGGACGCTCCACTGGGTGTCGGCACGCCACGCCATCGCCGCCGAAGTGCGCGTCTACGACCGCCTCTTCAACGACCCCGAGCCGGGCGGCCACGAAGCCGAGGGCCACGACTTTGAGGAGTACCTCAATCCCGACTCGCTCACGGTCATCACCACGGCCCGCGTCGAGCCCGGCCTAGCCACTGCCCGTCCGCTCGACCACTTCCAGTTCCAGCGCCTGGGCTACTTCAACGTCGACCCCGACTCGGAGCGCGAAGGCAAGCTGATTTTCAACAAGACAGTAGGCCTCAAAGACAGCTGGGGCAAAGCCGCAAAATAGCATCCGTCATAAAGCGATGACATCCCAGGCGCGGTGCGACAGACAGTTCTGTCGCGCCGCGCCTTTGGTTTGCCCGACAACGAACGACAATGTTTCTTCTGCGTGCTTTAATTTAAAGTGCGACAACTGGTGACAACTTTTGTGTGTTGTCGGTTGTTGTCCTTGGTTGTCGATGTTTTTTTAGTGCGACAATCCTTTTTCTTGCCGCGCCATACCAGTTGTCGTGTTGTCTGAGGCGCACATAATCAGCGCATTGCGATTTTATTTTGAAAATAATCGTCGGAATGCTTGTGTGTTTGCAAAAGGTTGCATACACTTGCAGTGTACTATTAAGGTATAACACTAAACGAAACGACGATGATAGAGATTAAAAACTTCACGTATGGCTACGGCAAGACCGGGCGATGCGTATTCAGCGATTTCGATTTTCGCTTTGAGCCGGGCTGCGTCTACGGCCTGCTGGGCGAGAACGGCGTGGGCAAGTCGACCCTGCTCCATGCCATGATGGGCCTGCTGCGGCCGCGCGCGGGGGCTATCCGTTTTGGCGGCACCGACGTGTGTGAGCGCAGGCCTTCGGTGCTGTCGGACTGCTACATAGTGCCCGAGGAGTACGACCTGCCGCGCATCAGCCTGTCGGATTATGTGCGCATCAACGCGCCGTTCTACCCCAAGTTCAGTCGCAGCGACTTCGAGCGGTATCTGGCGGGCTTCGAACTGCCGGCCGCGCTCAACCTCAAGAGCCTCTCGATGGGCCAGAAGAAGAAGGTCGTCATGTGCTTCGCGCTGGCCACCAACGCCTCGCTGCTGCTGATGGACGAGCCCACCAACGGTCTCGACATCCTCTCCAAGAGCCTCTTCCGCAAGGTGATGGCCCAGGGCATGAACGAGAGCCGCACCATCGTCATCTCGACGCATCAGGTGCGCGATGTCGAGAACATGCTCGACCGCGTCGTCATCCTCGGCAGGCAGGGCATCCTCTTCGACCGCACGGTCGACGAGGCGGCGCGACACCTGCGCTTCGGCATCGGCGCGCCGGACGCCATCTTCGCCGCACCGTCGCTCCAGGGCCTCGCCACCATCAGCCGGGGCGACGGCGTGACCGACTCGGCCGTCAACATCGAGCTGCTGTTCTGCGCCGTCCAGGCCGACGCGCGGAAAATCAACGATTGTTTCACCAACCAACGCTAAAACCTCACAGTCATGAACGATACGCTGAGCGTAAGCCGCATAGCGCTGCTCCTCAAGAAATATTATGCCGAAGACCGCGTGCGCGTCTTCAGCCTGCTGGCCGTCACCTTCCTGGTGCTGGCCGGATGCTTCATCTTCTTCCGCCTCGTGATGGGCTTCAACGTCACCGCCTTCGCGTCGATGGTCTACGTCGTGGTGTCGTGCCTCTTTTCGCTGACGCTGGGCTACGTGTCGGCGCACTTCTTCTGCACCGGGCAGATACGCTCGCGCCGCATAGCCATGCTGACCACGCCGGTGAGCACGGCCGAACGCTTTCTGGCCGCCATCGTCGTGTCGCTCTTCGGCGTGACGCTGATGTTCGGCGTGGCCTTCGTGCTGGCCGACCTCGTGCAGACGCTCGTCACCGGCGGCGCCAGCCTCTTTTCCGACGCCGAGCTGATGACCGACATCTACAACAAGATGAAGATGGTCTTCGGCAACGACTTCTCGCCGCTGCGCTTCGGCGTCGAGAGCCTCACCACGGGAGCTCTTCTCTACAACGCCTACTTCCTGCTGTGCGGCCTGACGTTCGACAGGCACCCGTTCCTCATCGGCCTGCTCATCTTCGTGGCTGCCGACGCCGTGCTGGGGCGCGTGGCCATGCAGATTGTGAATCCCGACATCGACCTGGCGACGCTGGCCACGACGCAGCCCGACCGTCTGCCCGAACTCCTGCCGCATTACCTCGGCCGGCTGATGAACGTGACGCGCATCATGCACATCGTGGCCACGGTCACGCTCTATGTGCTGGTCTTCTTCCGCATCAGGCGCTCGCAACTCCGATAGTCAACCACCCAAAACACAGACGACAATGGACTTCAAGGAATCAAAATCAATCTACGTTCAGCTGGCCGACCGCATCTGCGAGGACATCCTGCAGGGCAAACTAGCCGAGGACGAACGGATACCGTCGGTGCGCGAGTTCGGCGTGGCGATGGAGGTTAACGTCAACACGGCCATGCGCGCCTATGATCTGCTGCAGTCGCAGGAGGTCATCTACAACCGCCGCGGCATAGGCTATTTCGTGTCGAAGGGCGCGGCCGCCGCCATCCTTGCCGTGCGCCGCAAGATGTTCGTGGAGAACGAGCTGCCCGAGATTTTCAGGCAGATGGATCTGCTGGGCATCACCGTCGACGACATCGCCCGGCTCTATTCCGAAACCCTCAAGACTTCGCGGCCATGAGCGCCATATTATACTGGCTGGGCTTCCTGCTCGGAATGCTTTTCGGCTGACGGCATCCGCCCGCATCACAGACGGCAGCAGACGCGTCCGGCCGGCAGGTCATCTCTCCCGACTCACAATAGAGTGGGGGGAGGTGCCTGCCGGCCGGATTGTTTTTTCTTTCTCTTTGGGCCGATGCTCTCAGTAGGGCGTCTTGTCGTCTTTGGCGGCCCACTTCTCGAACACCTTGATGGCTTCGGGGTGCATCGACTGTATTTCGGGGATGCTGCGCCGGCCGATGGGGCGCTCTATCTGCCGGTAGATGAAGCTGTCGTCGAAGTCGATGCGGGCGGCGTCGGCCTGGGTGCATCCGTAGTGGATGCGCGATATGCGGGCCCAGTAGATGGCGCCGAGGCACATGGGGCAGGGCTCGCACGAGGTGTATATCTCGCAGCTGCTCAGGTCGAAGGTGCCGAGGCGGCTTGTGGCGTCGCGGATGGCCATCACCTCGGCGTGGGCGGTGGGGTCGTTGTTGGCCGTCACGCGGTTGCAGCCCCGGCCCACAATCTGTCCGTCTTTGACCACCACGGCGCCGAAGGGTCCGCCGTCGTTGTCGATGTTCTCCATGGCCAGCCTGATGGCCTCGCGCATGTTGTTTTCTTCCATTTCGTCGTTCGTTTTATGTTCGCCGGCCAAGGTAGTGTTTTTTGGCGTCTCCTGTTCGCCGTTGTCGTCGGCCTGCAGATATTCTTTGGCGTAGGTGATGATGACGGCCGTCAGCGGCAGTGCAATCATCATGCCGAGCACTCCCAGCAGGCTGCCCCACACCGAGAGCGCCAGCAGGATGAAGGCAGGGCTGAGGCTGTAGGCCTTGCCCATGATGCGCGGGTTGAGCACGGTCTCCTGCACTATCTGCACTACGGTCATCACGGCCAGGGGCGGCAGCGCTTCCTGCCAGAATCCGGTGCCGGCCTCGAGGGCACGCAGCAGTGCCAGCAGCAGCACCACGGGTATGCCGGCCAGCTGCAGGTAGGGCACCATGTTGAGCACGCCCATCAGCAGCCCCATCACAATGCCGAGCGGCAGCCCCGTGAAGGCGAACCCGGCGGCCAGCATCACCCCGACAATGAGCGAGATGGTGCCCTGCGCGCGGAAATAGGTGTTGGCGGCGCTGACGATGTCCTTGCCGATGCGGCCGGCGCGACGCTTGTGGCGCTGCGGGATCAGCCTCTTCAGTTTCTGCTTGACGTCGGGGAAGTCGCACATCAGGAAGACGGTGTAGAGCAGCGCCATGGCGATGCTTGTGACGTCGGAGAGCACGGCGGCCGTGGTGTAGGCCAGATTGCTGATGCGCGGCAGCAGTTCGCCGCCCACGGTCACGATGTTGTCGACGGTCACGATGCTTTCGAGGTTGAAGCGTGCGATGAGGTCGGTGAGGCGGCGGCGGTTCTCGGGCGTGTCGAGCGACTCGAGCGTGCGGCTGACGATGACCGAGAACCGTTCGAACTCGCCGACGAACATCGGGACAATCCACCACAGCAGGCCGGTGCAGGCAATCAGAATGCCGGCAAAGACCACTATGGCGGCCGGCCCGCGCCGCATGTGGAGGCGGTCGGTCAGCAGGCGGACCAGCGGGTCGAGCAGATAGGCGGCCAGCATTGCCACCACAAACGGGATGAGCACCGAGCTCAGCGAGCGCAGCACCAGCATCAGGCCCACCAGCAGTGCGGCCGAGAGAGTGTAGCGCACAATGCGGTCGACGGTGAAGTAGGGCAGACGGAATGGTTGCATGTCTATTTTGTGTTTTAAGCGTTTTTTTCGACGACAACGACCTTTCTTTGTCGTGCAATGTCGTTTGCGGTTGCAAAATAAGTTTTTTCGCATTCCGCGTCATCCTCAAAATGTTTTTATCTTTCGAAGTTTTTGGCGGATGCTCGCCGGCAATTTAGAATCATCAACTTCTCTGCACAAAATGACAATTGGCAAATCAATCCTGACAATAGCGGCATTGGCGGCATTGGTCGCTGCCTGCCAGAGCGACTACTCCTATGGCGGCGGCGAGCGCGGCGTCGACCTCTCGGCCGACACCGTCTCGTTCGACACCGTCTATTCCGACGCGGCCACGGCTGCCGCATCCATCAAGGTCTACAACCGTTCGTCGTCCGACATGACGGTGGCCTCCATAGCCTTGGCCGGCGGCGAGGCTTCGGCATTCGAGGTCAACATCAACGGGCAGGCCGCCTGCGAGGCGCACGGGCTGAGGCTGGCCTCGGGCGACAGCCTCTACGTCTTCGTGCGTCTGCGCGCCGGAGCCAACGGCTCGTCGGAGCCCGTCGAAATGCTCGACTCGGTGGTGGTGACCACTGCCCGCGCGGTGCAGCGCGTGGTGCTCCGCGCCTGCTCGCAGGACGTGGTGCGCCTTGCCGACGCCAGCCTCGGCACCATGCACCTGACGGCCGACAGGCCCTACCTCGTCACCGGCACGCTGACCGTCGACTCGGCGGCCGTGCTGACCGTGGACGCCGGAGCTCGCATCTATTTCGCCGGCGACGCCTCGATGCTGGTGCACGGCCGCCTCGAAGTGTGCGGCACGCCCGACCGACCGGCCCTCTTCGCCACCCACCGGCGCGAGGCCTGGTATGCCGACCTCCCCGGACAGTGGCAGGGCATCGAGCTGGCCGCAGGCAGTTCGGCATCGCTCGCCTACGCCACGGTGGCCAACGCCGTCACCGCCCTGCGCATCGACTCGGCTGCCACGGCCGACGCCCTGGTTGGCTGCCGGCTAATGCACGCCTCGCGCGACGGACTGCACGCCCGCTGCGCCCGGGTCGACCTGACGAACACGCTGGTGGCCAACTGCGGCCGATGCCTTGTGCTGGTCGAGGGAGGCCGGTGCCGGATGCTCCACTGCACGCTGGCCAACTATCAGCGTCGCATCTCGCGCCTGGCACCGTCGCTCTATGTGTCCGACAACTGGCTGGCCGACGACGGCACGCCCGTGTGCGCGCCCGTCGAGAGCCTCGAAATCGTCAATTCGATTGTCTACGGGACGATGCTCAACGAGCTGACACTCGACATGAGCGGCGAGACCGAAGAGCCCGTCACCACCGTGCGCCACTCGCTGCTGCACCTTGGCTCGGCCTGGGCCGACACCGAGGCCGACAGCCGTTTCGAGGCCACGATAGTCAACTCCGACCCACTCTTCAGCGACACCGACGGCGCGCATTTCGGCCTCACCGCCGACTCGCCCGCGCGCGACGCCGCCGACCCAGCCAGCGCTCTGCCCGTCGACATCCGCAGCATCGCCCGCTTTGCCGACGGCCAGCCCGACATGGGCGCCTTCGAATTTGAGGTGTCAGAATAGCATCGGCGCAAATCGGTTGCAATCAGTGTATTGGCGCAAACAGGCCGCGTCGCCACTTCGGAATGATGACAAAAATAGTGTGCCGATGTGGTTATAGTATAGTTGTATAAATATTCATCCGCTTCATGTTTTTGTTAGTTTTGCAGCCATCTAACGTAACTCAAATACTAACATGAAAACAGATTCGGAAATAGCACAATCCGTAGCCCTGGCCCCGATAGGGCAGGTGGCGGAGGCGCTGGGCATCGACCCGGCCGAGATCGAACCTTATGGCCGCCACATGGCCAAGATCAGCGAGCGGCTGATTGACGCCGAGCGCGTGCGCCGCAGCCGGCTGATACTTGTCACGGCCATCACGCCCACACGCGCCGGCATCGGCAAGACCACCGTGTCCATCGGCCTGGCGCTGGGGCTCAACCGCATCGGGCGCAAGGCTGTGGTGGCGCTGCGCGAGCCGTCGCTGGGGCCCTATTTCGGCATGAAGGGCGGCGCGGCCGGCGGCGGATATGCCCAGGTGCTGCCCATGGAGAAAATCAACCTGCACTTCACCGGCGACTTCCACGCCATCACTTCGGCCCACAACACGCTGGCCGCCATGCTCGACAACCATATCTATCAGAACGCCGCCAACGGCTTCGGGCTCAAAGAGATACTGTGGCGGCGCGTGCTCGACGTCAACGACCGTGCGCTGCGCAACGTGGTGACCGGCCTGGGCGCGCGCACCGACGGTCCGATGCGTCAGACGGGCTTCGACATCACGCCGGCATCCGAGCTGATGGCCATCCTCTGCCTTGCCGACTCGCCGGCCGACCTGCGCCGCCGCATCGACAACATCCTGCTGGGATTCACCTACGACGACCAACCTTTCCGCGTGTCGGACCTCGGCGTGGGCGGAGCCATAGCGCTGCTGCTGCAGGACGCCATCAATCCCAACCTTGTCCAGACCACCGAACAGACGCCCGCCTTTGTGCACGGCGGCCCGTTCGCCAATATAGCCCACGGCTGCAACTCGCTGATGGCCACGCGCATGGCCATGACCTACGGCGACTACGTGGTGACCGAGGCCGGCTTCGGTGCCGACCTGGGCGCCGAGAAATTCTTCAACATCAAGTGCCGCAAGGGCGGACTGCAGCCGGCGCTGACCGTGATTGTGGCCACCGCGCGCGGCCTGAAGATGCACGGCGGCACGCCCGTCGCCGACATCGCCAAGCCCGACATGCAGGGCCTGACCGCCGGCCTGGCCAACCTCGACCGCCACATCGGCAACATGCGCTCGTTCGGGCAGACGGTGGTGGTGGCCTTCAACCGCTTCGACACCGACACCGACGACGAGATTGACGCCGTGCGCCGTCACTGCGAGCAGCAGGGCGTGGGCTTTGCCGTCAACACAGCCTTTGCCGACGGCGGGCGCGGGGCCGAAGCCTTGGCGAGCCTCGTGGCCGACACCATCGAGAGCCGCCCGTCGCAGCCGCTGGCCTTCACCTATGCCGACGACGACCGGCTGCAGACCAAAATCGAAAAGGTGGCCGGCCGCATCTATGGCGCCGCCTCGGTCAGCTTTGCGCGCACGGCCCTGAGCAAGCTCGAGAAGGCCGAGAGCCTCGGCATGGGCCGCTTCCCGGTGTGCATCGCCAAGACGCAGTTCTCGTTCTCGGACAATCCCAAGCTCTTCGGCGCGGCCAGCGGTTTCGAGTTGACTATCAACGATGTGGTGATCAACGCCGGCGCCGAAATGATAGTGGCCGTGGCGGGCGACATCCTGCGCATGCCCGGCCTGCCCAAGGAGCCTCAGGCCCTCCGCTTCTGACGTGCAATCTCTTCATAGTCCACGGTCCGTGCCGGCTGCCATCGCGTGTGGCGCCGGCGCGGACTTTTCGTTTTGCGGTGGCGCGGCGTCGGCCTTTTGTAGTAGATTTGCATCAGCATCAATCACTATTCTATGACAATGGAACTGACAGACGGACGCCCGGCCAGCACCGCCGCGCGCCAGGCCCGCGAGGTGCGCGTCTACGACCTGCTCGACAGCCTCGGCATAGCCTATGCCACCGCCGACCACGAGCCCGCCGCCACCATGGACATCTGCCGCCGCATCGAAGAGGCCACCGGCGTGGGCATCTGCAAGAACCTCTTTCTGTGCAACCGCCGGCAGACCGACTTCTACATGCTGCTGATGCCCGGCAGCAAGCCCTTCAAGACCCGCGAACTGTCGGCGCAGGCGGGCATCACGCGGCTCTCGTTCGCCACGCCCGACCACATGCTGGCCATGCTCGACACCGAGCCGGGCGCCGTCAGCGTGTTCGGGCTGATGAACGATGCTGGCCGCCGCGTGCGCCTGCTGGTGGACCGCGACCTGCTCTCGGCCGACCGCTGGGGCTGCCATCCGTGCGTCAACACGTCGATTGTCAGCATAGCGCGGGCCGATGTGCTGGAGCGGTTCGTGCCGGCCGTGGGCCACACGTGGACGCCCGTCACCCTGCTGGGCGAGTGAGGCCGCGCCGGCGTTTGCCGGCCTGAGTGCTTGTGAGTATTTTTGTGCCAAAAACCACTGTTCGATGAAGTCATCCGTCAGCAATCGTTCCATCTGGAACATCGCCTGCCCTATCATCTTCGGCAACATGGCCCAGACCGTCATCTCGTTCACCGACACGGCCTTCCTCGGCCACATCGGGGGCGTGGAGCTGGGCGCGTCGATGATGTCGGGCATCTACTATTTCGTGTTCGCCACCCTTGCGTGGGGCTTTGCCGTGGGCGTGCAGATAATCATAGCCCGTCGTCTGGGCGAGCGTCGTCTGGGCCGCATCGGCATCGTGTTCGACCATGGGCTGATATGCGTGGCCTTCATAGCGGCGGCCATGTTTGCCGTGCTGCACTTCGGCACCGGGCGAATGCTGGGCGGCGTCATCGAGTCGGACAGCATTCGCGCCGCAGCCATGCAGTATATGGGCTATCGTCACTACGGCATCATCTTCGCCTGCTTCAATTTCCTGTTCCGCTCGCTCTATGTGGGCCTGTCCGACACGCGCCCCATCACCTATTCGACCTTGCTGATGGCCGTGGTCAACATCACGCTCGACTATGGCCTCATCTTCGGGCGCCTCGGGCTGCCGCAGCTGGGCGTGGGCGGGGCTGCGCTGGCGTCGGTGTGTGCCGAGGCGTCGGCGCTGGTGTTTTTTGCGGTGTTCTCGGTGGTCAGGCTGCCGCAGGCGCAGTACTCGCTGTTCCGCTTTGCCGGGTTCGACTCGGGGCTGATGCGCGAGATATGCCGCCTGTCGTTTCCCACCATGGCGCAGCGGCTGGTGTCGTTCGGCATCTGGTTCGCCTTCTTCGTCATGATCGAGGGCATGGGCGAGGTGCCGATAGCGGTGTCGGGGCTGGTGCGCAGCGTCTACATGGTCATCACCATACCCGTGTTCGCGTTTGCGGCCACGGCCAACACGGTCACCAGCCGCATCATTGGCGAGGGTCGGCCCGACGAGGTGATGCCCACGCTCATGCGCATCATGCGCAACAGCCTCTGCCTGGTGGTGCCGCTGGTGGCTCTGTGCGCGCTCATCCCGCACTACACCATCAGCATCTTCACCGACGACGCCGAACTGGCCGCCGCCTCGGTGCCGGTGGTCTACGTGCTGTGCGCGGCCACGCTGACCATGACCTTCGGGATGGTCTTTTTCGAAGCCGTGTCGGGCACGGGCAGCACCACGGCCGCGCTCTGCCTCGAAGCGGGCGTCCTGGTCGTCTACCTGACCTACATGTGGCTGCAGACCCATGTGTGGCGCAGTGCCATCCACTGGGTGTGGACGGCCGAGATTGTCTACGGGACGCTCATCGGCATCATCTCCTACGCCTTCGTGCGCCGAGGCACGTGGCGCAGCCGCAAGGTCTGACCGCCCGACCGTAGGCGCTCAATCGGAATCATCAACCCTGAAAAACCATAACTGACTATGACCGAGAAAGAAAAGATGCTGGCCGGCGAGCCCTACTACGCTCTCGACCCGCAATTGCTCAGCGAACTCAACGCCATGAAGGACATGGTGTGGGAATACAACAGCCTGCGGCCGTCGATGCGGGCCGAGCGCGAGGCCATGCTCCGCCGCATGATAGGCAGCCTCGGCTCCGACCCGCTGATAGTGCAGCCGTTCTGCTGCGACTATGGCAGCAACATGTGCCTGGGCGACAGGTTTTTCGCCAACTTCGGATTCACCGTGCTCGACGAGGCGCGCGTCAGCATCGGCCACAACGCCTTCATCGGGCCCAACGTGGGCATCTACACCGCCTGCCACCCGACCGACGCCGCCGAGCGCAACCGCTACATCGAGTGGGCGCGGCCGGTGAGCATCGGCGACAATGTGTGGATTGGCGGAGGCGTCACCATCTGTCCCGGGGTCAGCATCGGCCACAACGTGACCATCGGCGCCGGCAGCGTGGTGGTGCACGACATCCCCGACAACTGCGTGGCCGTGGGCAATCCGGCAAGGGTCGTCAGGCATCTGCCCGCCCAAGGCTGATTCCGCGAGGGGGCGGATTGTCGGAAATCTATTGGAAACTAATCGGGAACTAATCAGAAATCAATCAGGAAAGGACTATTCATGAAACTCAAGACCATTTTCAACATTCTTTTTCTCGCTCTGCTGACGGTGCTGACCGTCTGGACCGTGTTTGTGGAGCCCAGGCCTGCGGCCGGCCCCGACGCCATCGGCGTCATCATGACCCGCACCAGCATACGGCGCTACGAGCCGCGCCCCGTGGAGCCGGGCAAGGTCGACACGCTGCTGCGCGCGGCCATGGCGGCACCCTCGGCCGGCAACAAGCAGCCGTGGGCCTTTGTGGTGCTGACCGACACTGCGCTGACCGACAGCATTGCCCGACACATCGGGCCGGCACGTCCGCTGAAGGGCGCGCCGCTGGCCATCGTGGTCTGTGCCGACACCACGCGCACCTTTGCCGGCCCGGCGCACGACTTCTGGGTTCAGGACGCGTCGGCCGCCACCGAGAATATGCTGCTGGCGGCCCATGCCATGGGGCTCGGCGCTGTCTGGCTCGGCGTCTATCCGATGGCCGAGCGCACCCGCTTTGTGGGCCGGCTGCTCGGGCTGCCCGAGAGCGTGCTGCCGCTGGGCATAGTGGCCGTGGGCTATCCGGCCGAGAGCCCCGCGCCCAAAGACAAGTGGCGCCCCGAGGCCGTCCACGCCAACCGCTGGTAAGAGGCGGGGCGGGAGGCTAACGCGCGGCCAGCTTTTCGCGGTACTGGTTGGGAGTGAGGCCCGTGTTGCGCTTGAAGAGGCGCGCAAAGTGCTGCGGATACTGAAAGCCGAGGCTCTCGGCAATCAGCGTCACGGTGTCGGACGTGCCGGCCAGGCGGTCTTTGGCCATCTCCACAAGCTTGAACTGGATATACTCCTGCGCCGTGCGGCCGGTCTTGCGCTTTATCAGGTCGCCGAAGTAGTTGGCCGACAGGCAGGCCTTGTCGGCAAAGTATCTGACCGACGGCAGTCCGTGCTCGAGCGCCTTGCCCACGGCGAAATATTCGTTGAGCATCTGCTCAAAATTGCTCAGGACCTCGGTATTGACATTGTCGCGCGTGATGAACTGACGATCGTAGAAGCGCATGCAATAGTTCAGTAGCAATTCGATGTTGCTGACGATCAGCTGCTTGCTGTGGCTGTCGATGGCGTGCTCGAGTTCCTGGCGGATGTTGCCGAGGCAGTCCTCGAACACCTGGCGCTCGCGTTCGGAGAGGTGCAGCGCCTCGTTGGACAGATAGTTGAAGAAGCTGAAACGGTGGATGTTGCGCGCCAGTTCGGTGCCGCGAATCAGGTCGGGGTGGAAGACCAGCCCGAGGCATTCGGCCGGCGTCCCGTCGTCGGGCATGGGGTCGAAGCCGATGGTCTGGCCCGGCGCAAAGCAGACCACCGTGCCCTTCTGATAGTCGTAGGCGCGGCGGCCGTAGAGAATGGAGCAGCACACAGACTGCTTGAGGAACAGCGCGTAGATGCCATAGTCGATGGTGCAGCTCTCGGTGAGCGGCCGGCCGTCCTTCATGTCGACGACGCCCACCAGCGGATGCAGCGTCTCGAAGCCGTGCAGGTCGTTGTAGGCCTCCACCGAGTCGAGCACTATGTGTTTTCTGTTGTCCATAGACTGACGTTGGTTTTTATGTGCAGCGCAATGTTATGATTTTTCGGCCTATCGGCCCGAAGCGGAGGTAAAAAAGGTATCACAATCCGTAAATCGGGTCAGCCGCCGGGCGCCGGGCGGTGACATGTGTAACAAATACCGTGATGCGGGTATTCGCAGGCCGCGCCGCCGTGGTTATATTTGCAGCGGTCCGGCTCCGGACAATCAACCGAAAAACGCACACATTCGAAAATGAAACGACTGATGACAATCCTTTTCGCCTGCGCGGCGTCGCTCGCGGGCGTCCACAGCACACAGGCCGCCGGGCGCGTGCTGGTGGCCTACTTCTCGTGGGGCGGCAACACGCGCACCGTGGCCGGCCAGATAGCCGAGCTCACCGGTGCCGACCTCTACGAGATCAAGCCCGCCCATGCCTACCCGACCGACTACAACGCCTGCGTCGAAGCGGCGCGCGCCGAGAAGAACGCCTCCGCCCGCCCCGCCCTCCAAGGCCAGCTGCCCGACGTGTCGGCCTACGACGTGGTGCTCATCGGCTTCCCCAACTGGTGGGGGACGATGCCCATGCCCGTCTTCACCTTTGTCGAGAGCCTCGACCTCAGGGGCAAGACCGTGGCGCCCTTCTGCACCCACGGCGGTGGCGGCGAGCAGCAGTGCTTTGCCGACTTTGCCCGGGCCGCCCGCGTCGAAGTGGGCAAAGGCTTCCTGCGCAGTGGCAGCGGCGCCGGCACGGCCCGCCCGCAGGTGGAGCGATGGCTGCGCAATGCCGGCCTCATCCAATAGCCGCATCGCATTCCGACCGCATCACGGCCGGCGCACCGCATCCCGACAGGCCTCCTCCACACAGGGCCCGCTGGCGGTGCACCGGCCGTTTCGTTTTTGTTGGGCATTCGCCCCAAGCCCCGAAGCCCTGATGGGCAGTGAGTTGTGGCAAATTCATACAATCTGGCAATCATTTCTTACGAATTAACATCTTTTAGTGCAGGTGAGAGTTATTTTGAGACTGATGCGTGTAAATTTGCGATAACTCAACTCAAAAACATTTATGAAAACAAGACACAACTTGAAGATCGAAGTTGTCTGGAAGATCTTCGTACCAATTGTGGTGGTCTACGTGGCGGTCATCTCCTACCAGTCGTTTGTGGACTATCACAAGACCCTGAAACTGACGCAGGAAAAGACGTCGGCCCTGGCCGGTCGCATAGCCGGCAGCCTCTCCGACCAGCTGACGGTCGACATGGTCTATTGCCGCGCTCTGCAGCAGATGATGTCGGCCACGGCGCACCTGCCCGCCCGCGAGCGCATCGACGCCTGCGACCGCATGATGGCCACCGCCAAGGAGAACAATCCTGGATTCATGAGCGTGTGGTACAACTGGCAGCTCTGCACCCTCGACTCGCACTGGCCGCACTCCTATGGCCGCGCCCGCTCCACCATCATCAGCAAGGGCGCCTCCAACGTGATGCGCAAAGACACCCTCGACCTCGACGGCGAGCCCGACGGAATGTATAAGGACTATCGCCAGTACTGCGGCGAAGTGATAACCGAACCCTACTACGAAGACTTCGAAGGCGTCTACGACCATGAGGTGCTCTCGGCCAGCTACTGCCTGCCGCTGCTGCGCAACGGCAACTTCCAGGGCCTGATGGGCATCGACGTCAGCCTCGATCACTTCCAGAAACTCATCTCGTCGCTCAACGTCAGCAGCCGTGTCAAGCTCATCCTCATAGCGCCCGACGGCCGCGTGGTGGCCAGCAGCAACACCGGCCAGCGCGGGCTCTACGTCGACTCGGTGATGCCGCAGTTCACCACGGCCCACCTGACCGACACCGTCCTTGCCGGCTCCGAAGCCTCGGCCGTGTTCGACGTCGACAACACGTCGCACTTCTGCGCGCTGATGCCGGTGCGCATCGGCAAGTCGCCGCAGTGCTGGGCCCTGGCCGCCATGCTCGACGAGACCTACGTGGTGGCAGACGCCCGCTCCAATCTGATGTTCTTCCTGCTGCTGGGCCTCGTGGGCACGCTCGTCATCGGCCTGCTGCTGTGGCGCTTCTCGACCCACATTGTGGAGCCGATAGTGGCCATCCGCGACTATGCCCGCCGCATCAGCAGCGGCGACCTGCGCAGCGACTTCACGCTCAGCGTGGGGCGCAAGGACGAGCTGGGCGACATGGTGGACGCGCTCAGGACCATGAGCTCGCGCCTCAAGCAGACCATAGGCCAGCTTCAGGCCAGCGCCGTGGCCGTGGCCGGCACGGCCGAGCGCATCAACGAGGACGTCCGCATGCTGGCTGAGGGCGCGCTCGAACAGTCGTCGGCCATGCAGCAGATAACCACGTCGATGTCGGAGATTGACACGGCGTCGCTCAAGAACCACAAGCATTCGAAGGATGCCATGGACTGCTCAAGCGCGGCCAGCGCGCGCGTGCAGGAGGGCGCGGCGTCGGTGCACGATGCCAGCGACGTGATGCTCAAGATCGGTGGCAGGCTGGCCGCCATACGCGACATCGCCAACCAGACTGGCATCCTGTCGCTCAACGCGTCGGTGGAGGCGGCAAGGGCAGGGGCGGCCGGCCGCGGCTTTTCGGTGGTGGCGGCCGAGATTCGGCGTTTGGCCGAGAACAGCCGTCAGGCATCGGACATGATAGACCATCTGGCCGAGATGTGCAAAGACCGCGCCGTGGCCGCTTCGGAAAAGATAACGCAGATTGTCCCCGACATCGACCGCACGGCCACTCTGGTGCAGGAGATTACGGCCAACAGCTTTGCGCAGAGCACGGCCGTGTCGCAGGTGTCGCACGCCATGTCGCAGATGAACGACCTGTCGCAGCGCAACGCCGAGAGCGCCGACCGCATGGCCAACTATGCCGAGATGCTCCACAGCCAGTCGCGCAGCATGTCGGAACTTGCGCATTCGTTCCGCCTGGCCAACTGACGGCGGCTTAATTTTGTATAACTTGCGGCCGCCGTGCGTGCGCGTGGCGGCATTTCGTTCACAAAATCATACAAAAACAAACTGAAATCATGTCTGTATTCAAGAAATTCTCGCTGTCGTTCTGGATAGCCAATGTGGCCGAGCTCTTCGAGCGCTGGGCCTGGTACGGGTTCTACATGGCCTTTGCGCTCTATCTGGTCGGCAGCAAAGACACCGGCGCGCTCGGCTTTTCGAGTGCCGAGAAGGGCCTGATAATGGGCACGGGCTCCATGATGCTCTATCTGCTTCCCATCATCACCGGCGCCATCTCCGACCGCATCGGCTACAAGCTGACCATGCTGGTGTCGTTCGTGATGTATCTGGCCGGATACTTCATGGTGGGCACGTTCACGTCGTTCTGGGGCGTCTATCTGTCGTTCATCTTCCTGGCTGCGGCGGGAGCCACGTTCAAGCCCATCGTGTCGGCGGTGGTCTCGCGCAGCACCACGGCCCAGACGTCGTCAATTGGCTTCGGCATCTTCTACATGATGGTCAACATCGGCGGATTCATCGGGCCGTTCATAGTGGGCGCCATCTATCAGGCCGGCTGGAGCTACGTGTTCTATCTGTCGATGGCCACCATTGCGGTCAACTTCCTGTTCGTCCTCTTCTTCTTCCGCGACGAGCACAGGCCGCAGGGCCACATGAGCATCGGCAGCGTGCTGGCCACTTCGTTCGCCAACATCGGCCGGACGCTGGTCAACTGGCGCTACGTGCTTTTCCTGCTCATCATGGTCATCTTCTGGAGCTCGTTCAACATGCTCTACTATTCGTTCCCCGTCTTTGCCGACGAATGGATCGACACCTCGTCGCTCTATGCCGCGCTGCACTCGGTGTGGCCGTGGCTGGCCGAGGCCATCGGGACGGCCGGCGGCACCATCTCGGCCGTCACCCTCACCAGTTTCGACTCGTTCTTCATCATCGTGTTCCAGATAGCCGTGTCGGGCGCGGTGATGAGGTTCAAGCCGCTGACGGCCATGATGATAGGCATCACCGTGCTGGCCGCCGGGCTCTACATGATGTTTGCCGGATGCAGCGGCTGGCTTGCCTTGGCCGGATTGCTGGTCTTCAGCCTGGGCGAGATGGCCAGCAGCCCCAAGTTCACCGAATATGTGGGCTCCATTGCTCCGGCCGACCAGAAGGCGCTCTACATGGGCACGTCGTTCCTGCCCATAGCCGTGTCGCACAGCGTGGCCGGCGTGCTTTCGGGCGGCATCTACGACCGCATGGCCGGACGCCTCAGCCTCCTGCGCGACTATGCCGCACAGCACTCCATCGCCATCGACCCGTCGGCTGCCGAGGCCGACATCTGGCAGACCGTCGAGGCTGCCACCGGCCAGTCGCACGCCCAGCTGACGCAGACACTCTGGGACGCCTACGACCCGGCCTCCATCGGCGCGGTCTATGCTGGCATAGCACTGCTCAGCGTCGTCCTGCTCCTAGTCTACGACCGCACCGTGCGCCCCGTGCAGCAGCCGCAGTAGCCGTTTGCTTCGGAGTGCAATAAACCATAACTTAGCCGCCGCTAATCAATAAAAAAACACCAACCAATGAAACGTATCTTATCACTCGCAGTGCTATTCTGCATCTGCCTGTGCGCTTCGGCCGGCGACGTGCTGTCGCTTGGTGTCAAGGGCGGCGTCAACGTGTCGGGCCTCAGCAGGAGCGACTTCGACAACATCACCACGGGCCACGGCGGCCTCTTCTTGCGCCTGCGCTTGGGTCCGGTGGCTCTGCAGCCCGAGGTGCTCTACTCGCGCCTTGGTGCCGATGCCGACATCTCGGTGACCAAAGACGACATCCGCTTCGACTACCTGCTGGTGCCCGTCATGCTCAAGGTCTATCCCATGCCGCTGCTTGGCTTCAACCTGCAAGCCGGGCCGCAGTTTGGCTACCTTGCCCACTCGTCGATGAGCAAGGACGATTTCGACATCAAAGACTCCGACCTCAGCATCAACCTTGGTGCAGGCTGGGACACGCGCCTCGGCCTCTGCTTCGACGCGCGCTACTGCATCGGCACCTCCAACGTGCTGTCCGGCGACAAGTTCGATGTCAAGAACCGATGTTTCATGTTCAGCGTCGGCTACGCGTTCTGAGCCCTCGCCGCCGGGGCTGAGACGAAAAAAACGGGAGAGACTGCATCATCCGCCGGGTGGTGCAGTCTCTCCGTTTTTTTTTGTGCCGATGCTTTTGGCCGATGCCCGCATGGCATTCTCCGTCATCATTCTCTCCCCCAAAAAAAACAGCGAAGCCCGACGGATTGCTGCCAATCCGTCGGGCTTTTGGAGGTCAGTGGCGGAATCGAACCGCCGTGCACGGTTTTGCAGACCGTTGCCTAACCACTCGGCCAACCGACCAAATCGTAATCGTTTTCGATTACGGTGTGCAAAGATATATCTTTTTTCGCTCCAAGCAACAGCTGCGGGCATTTTTTTTAGCCCCGATTGCCGTGCCCTGCGCTACACGTTGAAGCGGAAGTGCATGATGTCGCCGTCCTCCACCACATAGTCTTTGCCCTCGATGCCAAGGCGTCCGGCCTCGCGGCAGGCCGTCTCGGAGCCCAGCCTGATGAAGTCGTCATATTTGATGACCTCGGCGCGGATGAATCCACGCTCGAAGTCGCTGTGGATGACGCCGGCTGCCTGCGGGGCGGTGAATCCGGCATGGAACGTCCATGCGCGCACCTCTTTGGGTCCGACGGTGAAGAACGTCTTGAGGTTGAGCAGATTGTAGGCCGAGCGTATGAGCTTGACCACGCCCGACTCCTGCAGGCCGAGGTCGTTGAGGAACATCTGGCGCTCCTCGTAGGTCTCGAGCTCGGCAATCTCGGCTTCGGTCTGCGCCGCAATCACGAGTATCTCGGCGTTCTCGTCCCTGACGGCTTCGCGCACGGCGTCGACATAGGCATTGCCCCCGACCACCGACGCCTCGTCGACGTTGCAGACATACATGACCGGTTTGGAGGTGAGCAGGAACAGGTCGTGGGCCACCTTGGCTTCGGCCTCGGTCAGCTCCACGGTGCGCGCGCTGCGGCCGGCCTGGAGCGCCTCGCGGTAGCGCACCAGCACGTCGAGCAGTTTCTTGGCGTCGGCGTCGCGCCCGCTGATGGCCTGCTTCTCCACCTTGCTGATGCGCGTCTCGATGGTCTCAAGGTCCTTGATCTGCAGTTCGAGGTCGATTACCTCCTTGTCGCGCACGGGGTTGATGCTGCCGTCCACGTGCGTGATGTTGTCGTTGTCGAAGCAGCGCAGCACGTGGATGATGGCGTCGGTCTCGCGGATGTTGGCCAGGAACTTGTTGCCCAGGCCCTCGCCCTTGCTGGCGCCCTTCACCAGGCCGGCAATGTCCACTATCTCGACGGTGGTGGGCACCACCTGCTGCGGGTGCACTATGCTGTCGAGCTCTTCGAGGCGCTTGTCGGGCACGGTTATCACGCCGACGTTGGGTTCTATGGTGCAGAATGGGAAGTTGGCCGATTGTGCCTTGGCGTTCGACAGGCAGTTGAACAGTGTCGACTTGCCGACGTTGGGCAGTCCGACGATACCACATTGTAAACTCATCTATTTGGTCTTTTTAGCGTTTTCTTCGAAAAATCGGGTGCAAAGATAGTATTTCCGTACACAAAAAATGCGCCTCAGAGTCCAGCTCTAAGGCGCCTTGGTGTGATCCCGGGGGGAATCGAACCCCCATCGACAGAACCGGAATCTGTAATTTTATCCATTAAACTACAGGACCATTTTCGAGGTGCAAAGATATTATTTTAACCAATAGTTCCTACACCGTGCGCGCACTTGGTGCAGCTTTTTTTTCGCTGCGCGGTCGTCGTTGCCTGTGGGCGGAACGAAAGAGCCCGGCGCTCTGTGCGTCGGGCTCTGTGGTTTGATGCGGTCAGGCCTGAGGCCTGTCGGGTCATTAGTAGCCGCGGATGGCCTTGATGCCCGGCAGGACTTTGCCTTCCATGTATTCGAGCATTGCGCCGCCGCCGGTCGACACATACGAAACCTTGTCGGCCAGCTTGTTCTTGTTGATGGCAGCCACCGAGTCGCCGCCGCCGATGAGGGTGAAGGCGCCGTTGGCCGTGGCCTGTGCCACTGCGTGGGCTATTGCCGATGTGCCTTTGGCGAACTTGTCCATTTCGAACACGCCCATCGGGCCGTTCCAGAGCACGGTCTTCGAGTTGGCTATCACTTCGCTGAAGGTCTTGATCGACTCATCGGCAATGTCGAGGCCCATCCAGCCGTCGGGCGTCTCGTTGGTCTTCGACACGCAGGTGTTGGCTTCGGCGTTGAAGTCGTCGGCGTTGACGGCGTCAACCGGCAGATAGACCTGCACGCCTTTGGCCTTGGCCTTGTCGAGCAGACCCTTGGCCAGTTCGAGCTTGTCGTCTTCGCAGAGCGACTTGCCTATCTTGCCGCCCAGGGCCTTGATGAACGTGTAGGTCATGCCGCCGCCGATTATCAGGTTCTGAACGCGGTCGAGCAGGTTCTCGATGATCATGATTTTGTCCGATACCTTGGCGCCGCCCATGATTGCGGTGAACGGTTTCTGAGCCTCGTTGAGCACTTTGTCCATGGCCTTGAGCTCGCTGTTGATCAGGAAGCCGAACATCTTGCTCGATTCGTCGAAGTAGTCGGCGATGACGGCGGTGGAGCCGTGCGCGCGGTGGGCCGTTCCGAACGCGTCGTTGACGTAGACGTCGGCATACGAAGCCAGTTTCTTGGCAAATTCCTTCTGCTTTTCCTTCAGTTCTTTCTTGGCTGCGGCCTTTTCCTCGTCGGTCGCGAACTCGGCGCGGGGCTTGCCTTCTTCCTCTTCGTAGAAGCGGAGGTTCTCGAGCAGCAGCACTTCGCCCGGCTTCAGGGCTGCAACCTGTGCGTCAGCCTTCATGCAGTCGTCGCAGAACTGGACTTTGGTGCCCAGATTGCTCTCGATGGCCGAGATGATCTGCTTGAGCGAGTACTTCGGGTCGGGGTTCTGTTTGGGTCGGCCCATGTGCGACATCAGGATGGCGCAGCCGCCGTCGGCCAGCACTTTCTTGATGGTGGGCAGGGCACCGCGGATGCGGGTGTCGTCGCTCACTGCGCCGGTCTCTTTGTTGAGGGGCACGTTGAAGTCAACTCGGATTATGGCTTTCTTGCCATTGAAATTGAAACTGTCTATTGCAGTCATGGTACTTAGTGTTTTATGTTGTTTGAAATATAGTCTGCGCGTTTCTTTTTCCGAGCGCCAAAGTTAGCTTTCGCCCGACGATTTGCCAAATATTTTTCGCCGATGCTCTTTGGGCTGCGGCGGGTGTCATTTCCCGGCCACGGTCTCCATTATGGCAAGTGCCATGCGCGCGTCCACGCCGGGGGCCACGGCAAGGAAGTCGGGGTTGCGGAGCACGGGGCGGTTGTAGCGCATGGGGCTGTTGGCCGGGAAGGCGTGGAGGCATCCGCCCACCTGCTCCAGTATGGCCTGTCCGGCGGCGGTGTCCCACTCCATGGTGGTGCCGAATCGCGGATAGAGCGCGGCGTTGCCCTCGGCCATGCGGCACATCTTGATGGCGCTGCCAAGGCGCACCAGCTCGGCCCGGATGCCGGCCTGGGCCAGCCGTGCCACAAAGGTGTCGGTCTGCGGCGTGGGGTGACTGACGCTGCCGTAGACCGTGAGCGGCTGCCGCACGCCGTGCAGGGGCAGGCTCTGGCGTGGCCGCGTCAGCACGCGCGCCGTGGTGTGCTGCTGCCACAGGCGGTCGGCCAGGCGCCAGGCGTGGCCGGAGGCGCCCCAGTAGAGCCGGCCTTCGCAGGGCACGAAGATGACGCCCAGCACGGCGCGCCCCTCTTCGGCCAGGGCTATGCAGACGGCAAACTGCCCGTTGCGCTTGATGAACTCTTTGGTTCCGTCGAGGGGGTCGACTATCCACAGGCGGCGGTGGTGCCGGCGCTGCTCGTAGTCTTCGTGTAGGCTCTCTTCGCTCAGCACGGGCAGTCCGGTGGCTCCGAGCACCGACGCTATGGTCCGGTCCGAGGCTTTGTCGGCGCGGGTCACGGGGCTGTTGTCGGACTTGAGTTCCACGTCGAGGCGGTCGGAGCCGTAGACCTTCATCAGCTCGCGAGCGCCTTCGATGGCGGCCTGCATGGCGACGGTCAGCATGCGGTCGGTGGGTGTGTCGGGGGTCATGGCAGCAGTGGTTTGGCGGTGTAGCGGCATGGCGCAAAGGTGTTGAGGTCGATGCCCTGTAGCAGGACGAGCCCCGGCTGCGCTCCCGGCTCGATGGCGCCCAGCCTCGGGTAGGTGCCCGACAGGCGTGCGCGTCCGGCTGTCAGGCTGTGCATTGTGCGGCAGAAGCTGTCGCGGTCGGTCCATTGCGGCGCGGGGTTGCTGCCGGGCAGGTCGATGGCGTGCACGTAGCCCATGGCCTGCAGCGTGCGGTCGCACCGGCCCCAGGCTATCAGCCCGGGCACCATCACTCCGGCCGCAAAGCGTGTGGAGGGCAGCTCGGTGAGTGTCGGCTCACATTCGCACACCGATGTTATCGTGCCGTCGGGCGCAAGCTCCACTATCGGGAAGCGGCCCAGCGAGCCGTCATTTCGCAAGTACCAGTGGCAGGAGTATTTCATCGGGATTGATGCTGTCGGTTACGTCGAACGGCATGTAGCGCAGCGCTATTCCGGTGACCGAGCCGCCTATCCGGGTCTTGTCGTCGGTGTCGATGAGCGTTCCGCAGAGGCCGCTGACGGTGGTGTCGCGCAGGGCGAATGTGGTATCGATGCTGTGGGTGTGGTTGCGCCGGCGGGCGTTGATGAGCATGGTCAGCGTGTCGGCGGTGGAGTCGGCATAGGCCACCACTATGCGCGAGGCGACGGTGTCGGGCGTGGCGTTGGTGTGGTGGAAGACGAAGCCGGCCTTGAACTTGAGCACTCCGCCTCTTGCGCTGTCGAAGCTGTGGCGGTAGGTCAGGTCGCGCGGAAAGGTGTCGGCTTTGGCCAGCGGCAGGCGCACCACTCTGGCGTGGTGCCAGCAGTCTGTGGCTATCGAGTCTTCGATGCTCTTGTGCAGGGCGGTCAGCGAGTCTTTGCGCATCTGCAATCGCTTGAACGAGGCTTCGCGGCGGCTGAGTATGGCCACCACTTCGTCGTAGACCTCCGAGAGCAGTTCGGGGTCGGAGGCGTACCAGTTCATTATCGAGTCGAAGTCGGGCTTGGTCATGCCGTAGCGTTCGAGTATGGTGTGGTAGCAGGCTTCGGTCAGCACCGGCCGGCCGTCGACGTGGCGGGCGCGCGTCAGGCTCATGTCGGCCTGCAGCATGGCGTCCACGGTCAGCAGGTCGGCCATCAGTGTGGCAAACTCGTCGCGGTCGGGGAAGTCGCAACCTACCTTGGGGTGGGGGCGTCCGCAGGCTGCGAGTGCGAGCGCGGCCACCACTATTGCGGCCGCTGTCTGTCGTATGTGTCGTGTCATCATTTTCCGTCGGCTCTGAGTACGGTGCGAATGGTTTTTAAGACTATGACCACGTCGAGTGCCACCGACCAGTTGTCGATGTAGTCCATGTCCATGCGCATCCAGTCTTCGAACGAGATGTCGTTGCGGTTGCGGGACACCTGCCAAAGGCATGTGATGCCCGGGCGCATGGCCAGGCGGCGCAGCTGCCAGCGCTCGTACTGCGCCACTTCGGCCGGCAGTGGCGGGCGCGGGCCCACTATCGACATGTCGCCCCAGAAGACGTTGAAGAACTGCGGCAGCTCGTCGAGGCTGGTCTTGCGCATCCAGCGTCCGGCGCGGGTGATGCGCGGGTCGTGCGTCATCTTGAAGACGGGGCCGTCCATCTCGTTCTGCTCCATCAGCTTGGTCTTGAGCTCTTCGGCGTTCTGCACCATTGTCCGGAACTTGTAGACTTCGAAGACGCGGCCGCGCAGGCCGGTGCGCTTCTGCTTGAAGAAGACGGGGCCGCGCGAGTCGAGCTTGACGATGAGCGCCAGCAGCAGGAAGACCGGCGACAGGAACAGTATGACGCAGGCCGAGAAGCCGATGTCGATGCCGCGCTTGAGGAGCAGCCCCACGTAGTTGGTGGGCGTGTTGGTGATGGTGAGTACCACGTTGGTGTCGAAATATCGGAGCTGCGTGGTGTTGCGGAGGCGGTTGAAGAAGTGCGAATAGAGCCTGAAGGTGATGCCGAGGTCGGTGCAGAGGTCCACGTAGTGCTGGAGCTCTTCGCTCGACTCGTATTTGCGGGCGTATATCAGTTCGTCCACCTGCATCGGCATCAGCAGTTCTTCGATGTTGGTGGTCGAGATGTCGTAGACGGGCAGGACGGTGCCGTATTTGTTGACGATGGTCTTGTCGCCCACCACGGCTTTGATCTGGAAGCCCCACTCGTTGCGACGGTGCATCAGGTTGAGCAGCTGCTCGCCCGAGGCGTCGCAGATGAAGGCCACGTGGCGGGCGTTGTAGCCGCGTCGGCGCAGTTCGCGCAGGGTCTTGTAGAAGACCACTTTGGCCACAAAGCACAGCGTCGCGCTCGTAGCTCCGAAGATTATCAGCACGCCGCGCCCGTAGTTGATGAAGCCCAGCAGCACTATGGTGGCCGTTATCATGACCGTGCCTATCACATTCTGCAGCGCGCAGTTGTAGAGCACGTAGGCATACGAGCGGCTGCGGTAGACTTCGTTGGTCTTGAGCCACTCTTCGAGCGTGCCCCAGAAGATGGCGATGAACACCGACACCACGAACGTGTCGTTGGTCATCTGCCACGCCATGTGCGGATAGAACACGCCGATGGCTATGTTGTATGAAATGCAGGCAATGACAATGTCGATCAGCGTCAGCATTATCTTGACAAATTTCCCTCTGTTGCTCAGTACTTCCATGTCGCGTTCACAAAAAAGGTGTGTGTCTCGGTTTTTTTTCTGATCTCTGGTGTCTGTCTTTCGGTTCTCGGTTGTGGGGGGGGAGGTGATGGCGATGCGGTCAGACTTGGTCGAGCTTTTCGCTGAATTCCTTGATGCGCTGCTCCTGGTCCTTGCGGCATATCAGCAGCGTGCGGTTGTCCTCGGCCACCACGTATCCGTCAAGGCCCTGGAGCACCATGCGTATGTTGCCCGACGTGCGCACAATGCAGTTGGTGCTCTCGACCATGGCCACCCCGTCGGCGGCCACGGCGTTGCCGGCCTCGTCTTTGCCGATGCGCTCGTAGAGCGAACCCCACGTGCCCAGGTCCGACCATCCGAAGTCGGCCGGCATCACGAACACGCCGGCCGGCCGTCCGCACAGCTCCACGGCGTGGCCGCTCAGGCGTTCCATCACGGCGTAGTCTATCGATATGCTGCGGCACTGCGGAAAGAGGTCGTTGACCGCGCCCTGCTCGCTGTCGGAGTAGAAGGCCGATGTCAGGCTGTCGAACACGGCCGCCATTTCGGGCTCAAAGGTGCGCAGGGCGGCTTCGATGGTGCCCACGTCCCACACAAAGATGCCCGCGTTCCAATAGTAGGTGCCGCAGGCCAGATAGCGCTGCGCCACTTCGAGCGTGGGCTTTTCTTTGAACGACGACACTTGGCAGATGCCCTCGGTGCCGGTGGGTGTGCCGGTTTCGATGTAGCCATAGCCCGTGTTGGGATTGGTGGGCTTCATGCCCAGCGTCAGCACGTTCGACGTCCCCTTCACAAAGCCGATGCCGGCCGCAATGACGCGCCTGAACTCCACTGCGTCGAGCACAAAGTGGTCGGCGGGCGACACCACTATGGTGGCTTCGGGGCAGCGCTGCTTTATCTTCCAGGCCACGTAGCCTATGCACGGCGCCGTGTTGCGCATGCAGGGCTCGAGCAGGATGTTGCTTGCGGGAATGCTGGGCAGCTGCTCGCACACCAGATCGTAGTAGCGCGACGAGGTGACGACCCAGATGTTGTTCATGGCAAACAGGTTGCCGAATCGTTCGACGGTTAACTGAATCAGCGTCTTGCCCACACCCAGCACGTCGATGAACTGCTTGGGGCACTCCGTGCGGCTCATGGGCCAGAAGCGGCTGCCGATGCCTCCGGCCATTATAACCAGATGGTTATTGTTCATAATCGTTTCTCGATGATTGTATATTCCATTTACTCCTGAACCGCTCGCGCCAGACGGTGGGGCGGAAATAGTTCGGCAAAGAAAGCAATTTTAACAATATCTGCATCGCATCGCCAAAAAAGAATGTCGGCCTATTTTCCGCCGGCGGTCTCCAGGCGCCGCCTAAACGGCTGATTCATAACGCTGACGGCATCGGCGCCCCGGGTGTGTGCTTTTGACCACACCCGGGCGGTCATAAAGAATCTTAACATGAAACGTCAACGTAATCCGATTATGTCGCAGGAGTGTTATTTTTTTGCGACAATTAAACTCATACCATATAATAATACTAACACAATCAAACAATGAAAAGATTTTTACTTTCAATCTGTGTGTTGCTGACGGCCGCCCTGGCTGCCCATGCAACCGAAGTCACAATCACGGCTTCCGATGTCACGTGGACAACAGCCGAAACGCACGACACTTATGGCGAGGGCATCAAGTATACCGACGGAACGGTTACTATCGAGATTTATGCCAATGGGGGACAATATACTCCGAAATATAATACCGACGGCTACCTTCAGGTATATGCCCAAAATATGGTGCTCATAACGGCTAAAGACAATAATGTAGTCGGGGTTAAATTCGATTTTGCTTCAACGAAGTATTCCAAGCCCTTCACATGCACCGAGGGTTCAGGCAGCTTGTCCGGCACTCAGTGGAGCTGGACGGGCAATGTAGGCACGTTCAGCGCATACAACGAATAGGCGGCTCAGGCTCGCATCAAAACATTCACCATCACCTATGCCTCGGCATCGTCGATTGTCGAAGCACCTGTGTTTTCGGTTGCGCCGGGCACCTATTTCGACGCTCAGCAGGTTGAGCTGACGTGCGCCACCGATGGTGCTCAGATCTACTACACCACCGACGAGAGCGAGCCCACGGCCGAATCCACCCTCTACGAGGGGGCTTTCCCACTGTCGGCCAGCACCGTGGTTAAGGCCATAGCCATCAAGGGTTCCAACAAGAGCGTGGTGGCCACGGCTTCCTACACCTTTGGCCACAAGGTGACCACCATTGCTGCCGCCCTGGCTTTGGCCGACGGCGAAGTGGCACGCTTCGACGGCAAGGTGGTGGCCGTCTATCAGTACAGCTCCAATCTCTACGTCACCGACGAGGCCGGCGACTATGCGCTCATCTATGGCAGCCTCGGCAAGACCTACTCCAACGGCGATGTGGTGCCGGTTGGATTCTATGGCACCAAGAAGCTCTTCAACGGTCTGACCGAGTTCGAGGCCGAAGCCTCCTCTTTTGCCGCCTCCACTGAGGCAGAGTCGGCCGTGTCTCCGAAGACGGTCAAGGTCAGCGATGTCACGACCGCCATTCAGAATCACTACGTCCGCATCGAGGGCGTCACGCTCGACCCCACGGCCAAAACCATCACCGACGCCACCGGCAGCCTCGCGTTCTACAACACCTTTAAAGTAACCCTGCCTTCCGCATCGGCCACCGGTTCGGTCGAAGGCATCGTCAGCATCTACAACAACCTCCAGCTGCTGCCCATCGTCTTCTCTGAGGGCACGTCGGTCGACACGGCCGATGCCGACGTTGTTCGGATTGAGGCCGGCCGGGGCGTGATAGAGGTGCGTGGCAGCGCCGCCTCCATCGAGGTATACGACATCCGTGGAGCGCTCATCGGCCGCAGCCGCACCACGCAGGCCGGCGCCGGCATCTACTTTGTCCGCGTCGACGGCCGCACCTCCAAAGTGGTGGTCCGCTGACCGGCGGCCGTGCGATGACAAATCGCTTATTCATATCACCATAGCTTCCATACCTCACAGTGACGGGGGACGCGGCCTTAGGTCGCGCCCCTCCGTTTTTTTTGTGCTCCGCATCTATTGCCCATGGCGTTGCCATGGGCTGAGAGGCTTTTGCCCTTTCAGGGCG
>CALYZD010000015.1 GCA_945607565.1 uncultured Bacteroidales bacterium
TCGAGCTGCGCCGACTCCAAGTTCCTGACCGGCACGTTCGAAGTGCTGGATCTGGGCAGCGCCACCATCGGCAACGTCGGCGTCTGTGCCGATGCCGTGCAAGCGAACAAGCACGCGAAGCTGCACGTGCAGAATGCGGAGTACGGCGTCACCTACACGCTGATGGACAACGTGACCAAGACCGAAGTGGCCGGCATCTCAAGCGTGACTGCAACGAATAATTCCGGCGACGTGTACTTTGATTTGAATCCAGGCCTTTCTGCTGGAGTTTATTATGTTAAGGCAACCCGCAATTCGTGCTCGGTTACGGCCGACATCTCGGGCCTCTACACCGTGACCGACGGCCAGACGCGCAACATGGTGCCCGACGGCGGCATCAAGCTCTGCAAGGGCGGTTCCTATTCGTTTGGCTTAGATGGAGTTACTGGCGGCGTGACTTACACGCTGATGCGCACCTACCAGGGCGTTGACTACACGATGGAAGCGATGTATGCCGACGCCACCACCACCGCCCAAAAATATTTCTCGCCCATGTCGGAGCCCGGCACCTATTGGGTGAAGGCCGACATTGCGTGCGAAACCATCTCGGGCTCGTTCTACGTCAACGACAGCGAGGCGCCCGACGTGACCTTGGTCGAGACCGGAACAGTCTGCACCACATCGGGCGTCTACAAAATAGTGCTGAAGAACTACTCGGCCGACTGCACCTACACGCTCTACAAAGACGGCGTGGCGCAGGCCGCCACATACAGCGCCGGCTTCACGGTGACGCAGAGCGGCGTCTACACAGTGGAGGCCGTGAGCAAGCAGGGTTGCGGCACTTCGGCCAACGTGCCCGGCAACAGCGTGACCGTGGTGATGGCGCCGCAGACCAACGGCATGCAGATTAAGACCACCACCACTCAGTGCGAAACTCAGGTGATACTGACCGGAGCGCAGCAGGGTGTTGAATACTATCTGTATGTGAAAGACCCGGTTACGGGCGATGCCAAGCAGGTGGGTGCGCGCGCGCTTGCCAATGCCGCCGGCGTGGTAACTTTCGAGGGTAGCTTGTCGGCTCCCACCGACGAGGACATAACATATTATGTGATGGCAGAGCCGGCTTCGGCCATCGGCGATTGCAAGGTGGACGTGCCCGGCAGCTTCACCATCCACAAGAAGCCTGTGGCACTGCCCAAGAATCCGCAGGACGATACATACTGTGGCACAGCAGGTTCGACCATTGTGCTCACCGGCGTGAACGTGAACCATACCTACACTTTGTATGATAACGCGACCGACCGGCCGGTGCAGACTCGCTCGGTTGTGAGCGCTTCAGGTACGATTGAGTTTAAGAACGACGCAGCCGGCACGTCTGTGGGCATTTCTGAAGGAGTTTATTATGTTAAGTCGAAGAACCAAGACGGCTGTGAAAGCGAAAAAGGCCAGCTGATCACAATCACGAAAGTCGGCTACAACCCGACGGTAACATCGAACTTGCAGGAAGTGCAGGGCCAGAAGCAAGAATTGTGTATGGCAGTGGATGGTGCAAAGCACTATTACGTCGACATATTCTTCACGTTGCCAAGCGAAACCGGTTACAACTTTACGGTGCGCGTTGCCAGCAACGGTGTCGACAAGTCGATAACCGTAGCCGACGGCTTGGCGAGCGGCATCATCACCGAGAGCCAGCCGAATCTGGAATACAGATTCGACTTTGTGCCGAAAGACTACAATTTAGTGGCCGGCGACGTGACGATAACCGTGGACGTGCAGGACAACATGGACGGGTGCGCGGCTCAGTCGTTCACTTTCAGCGTGTTGCCCACGCCGACAAAGCCTAACATAACATCGTGGAACTCGGAGCAGACCAACACCTACGTCTGCGAGGGCGACGAAGTGAAGCTGACGGCATCGTCGTCGAGTCCTGACAACTCGCCGGTGACTTACAAGTGGTTCACCGACTCGAAACTGAACCAGTCGGTCAGCAGCGAAGCCATCTACACCTTTGCGGCGACGGCTCAGGGCGGAGTGCCGCGCGTGGTCGACGGCGTGACATATTATGTGCAGACCTACTACGCCGTGGCCTCCAACACCAACTGCCAGTCGGAGGCCACAGCGCAGGAAGTGCTGGTGAAGAAAGACCCGACCGCGCTCAAGATTGACCCGACGGACAGAAGGTGGTCGCTGTGCGAAGACAGTGATCCGGTGTCGCTCGACGAATATTACTCGGGCACAAGCAAATACTTCCTTGTGGGCGACAACCAGAACGAGGAGTGCGAGATAACGATGGTGAAGAACGGCACGCCCGTGCTCGACCCGCAAGTCTTCACCCCGACCGGCATCGACTGGGCCAAGGCTGCGGCATTGGGCGCATTGTCGTGTGCCGATGCTCAGGGCAAACCGGTGGCTAACATCGCAGTGACGCCCGGCACCAACGGGACGACCACCTACACCATACGCGGCCGCAGTGCCGAGTGTGAGGAATTCTTCTATGTAGACGGAGAGTTCACGGTCAACAGCAAGAAGAGCATTGGCGAGTATGGCATCTATGCCGACGCCTGCTACTGCACCAACGAGCCGATAATCATTCAGGGCTATCCGTCAGTCATCTCGGAGCAGGAAATCAACAACGGTTACAGCGGCGTGCTCTATGCCGACGGTGTCCTGCTCGACGACTATCCCGAAAACGACGGCAAGGATTGGCAATACACCTTCAGCCCGGTGCTGAACTTCAGGACCAACTCGAACGGCAAGACCGTGCGCTGGACCTACGTCTACACCGATGGTCTGACGGGCTGCAAATACACGGCCACGGCCGAATCGAAACTCTATCAGCCGATTGAGAACGAAGTGTTCTTCGAGATTGAGGGTCTGCCGTCGAAGTTCCAGGAGGGCTTTGCCGAAGACTATCTGTGCCCCGACGACGCGTCGCAGCACAAGCTGGTGCCGTTCGTCTACCAGTATCAGTTCTACGACGACGGCTCGCCAGTGCTTGTCTATGGCGAACCCACCAACACCACCAGCAAGGTGGAATATCACAAGGCCAACCAGACCAGCACCAGCACCACGCCTGCTGACGTGACCGGAACCGGCGTGCTGGAGGGAATCTACAATTCGACCACCACCGTGGTCTACAACGGCAACGTTGCCACCACCACCAAACGGTACGACAAGGTGTATGCCGACAGCGCCGGCAAGTTGTGGCGCTCGACCTTCACCAGCGAGACCGTGGAGGCATATTTTGTGATTGACGGCACCAAGTGGGGCGTGTCGAAACTGAACACCGACGAGTTTGAAGCCGAGAAGACGGCCAAAGGCGTCGGCGGGCAGAAGATAGCGATGGAGCTGACCGCCTACACCGACCCCGATGCCAACACATTCTATTATGAGTTCAGCGGCGCCGGCGTTCATACCGCGCTCAAAGCCAACGGCTTGGTCGATTACTACTATTTTGTGCCGTCCGAAATAGGCAACGGCAACACGGGCGCAATCCACCTGCACGTCGACAACGGCTCGGAGTGCCGAGGCATGCAGAACGACAAGTGCACGGAAGACTGCGAAAAGAAAATCCGCATCAAGCGCGATCTGGAGCACAGCATGCGCGATCAGTATTGCGCCTTTGCCGACGGCGGTGTGGTCAATGTGGTGCTCAACTATCCGACGCGCGCCGTGGATGCGGCCGCGACCAAGGCCAGCGCAGCCGGCTTTGCCGCCGACTACGGTGCCGTGCCGGGCACAAGCACCGTGACCGTGACCAAGATAGACGAGAACGGAAACGCACTGACGACCCCGGTGACATACACGGTGACATCGTCGGACAAGACCGGCCGACCCATAGTGACATGGGACAGCGACGGAATAGGCGAAGTGGCGTTTGACCTTGAGCAGGATCTGGCCGACGGCATATGGTCGTTCCAATGGAAATATGACCAAGGCTCGGCCGGCGCAGGCGAATACAAGTTCGAGTGGACGTTCGAGTCGACCACTGGCTGCGTGCAGACAAAGGAATGGTCTGTGTTTGTGATAGATGGCAGCGACGCCTTCAGCATCAACTATGGCTCGGATGCAAGCAACACAGTTCGCCAGCCCGACTATCCGGCGCAGGTTACGCTTGGTAACCCCGGCACATACGGCGCCTACACCGATGAAATGCTGAAAGCCAACTCGTGGTTCGATACGGTGGACGACGCTGCGATAGCCGCAGGCGAAACTCGCGAACTGAAATCGGACAGAACAGGCTCGCTGGAATTCTGCTGGAACGCTTCGAGTTACGACACCGACCAGAAGCCCAACATGCTCTATTTCCTGCCGCTGACCATGATCAACGGTCAGGTTCCGGGAACGTTCTACATTCAGGAGCTCCGCGAC
Organism: uncultured Bacteroidales bacterium; assembly: GCA_945607565.1. Classification (GTDB taxonomy): domain Bacteria; phylum Bacteroidota; class Bacteroidia; order Bacteroidales; family Marinilabiliaceae; genus CALYZD01. The sequence goes on from CALYZD010000015.1 coordinate 4,351, forward strand.
GCGAACGGTAACGAAAGGGAAATCCCGACCACGCCCGTCGACGGACAGAACGGCATGAGGGAAATCAACAACACCAACTTCCCCGGCCAGGAGTACATCAACGATTACGCCATCTACACCACAAGCCTCGACCCCAACGTGGCCGACTACCGAGTGCTCTACTATGTGGGCTGCGGCCAGCCGTTCTCGCGCAGAATCAAAGTGTCGAACGGCGTGTCGGTGACGATAGACCTCGACGACAACATCTGCACGTCGAGCCACTATCCGAAAGACGGCCTGACACAGTCGGGCGACAACCCGTACAAGTTGTTCCATGCAACAGCAACCGGCTTCGAAAACGCCACGTGCGCCGATGTGAAATATCGTTGGGAAGTGGGCGGCAGCTGGGACAGATTCCTGCTCTGGGACAAGAACTGCGACGGAACCATCGACAGCAACGACGGCGCGCCGGCAGGCTTCAGCGAACCGGCCTCCGACTCGCAAGGTCTGGTAGCATACCTCGACTTCGACTGGTATAGGACCAGCGGTGCTAAAGACGCTGATAAAAAGCCGCTTACGTTCAACTTCTACTACGAGGCGGGCGCCGGCGGCTGCCAGTACCGCGTCTACAAGACCGTCCATGTGGTCGACTTTGCATATCCGCAGTTCATGGTGGAATCGCGGACCGGTTCGACCGACGAGCCGCGCCTCTTCTGCACCGACACCGAGGGTCTGTACACAATCAGCACCAAGCACCCGCAGCTCGACAGCGGTTCGGGCGGCGCCACGAGCTATGTGCCCGGCAACGGCTGGTTCGAGGTGACGATGCAGGGCTCGAGCACCGGCAGCAACTATGGTCTGGTGCACGTAGCAAGCCAAGACATAACCGACGATGCCGGCAATGTGATTGTGCCCGCAGGCACCAAGACCACCAACGTGCCGACCGATGGCACGCTCAACGACGAGAACGGCCAGTTCTACTTCGACCCGCAGAACCTGACGCCGGCCGTCTACAACATCAACTATGTGTTCAAGGCCAGCGGCACTTATGGCGGCTGCGTCAAGACCGTGCTGAAGCAATACTACGTGGCGCCCAAGCACAAGGTGGAGAGCGACGCCACGGTGGAATATTGCCAACATTACCTGAACACCACGACCAACATGGTGGAGAAGAACTGGGCCAACAACCCGCAGGGTTCGCTCGACGTGTTCAACCCGCTGCTCAAATACAGCACCCAGTCGCTCGACCTCGACAAGTTCGACTATTACACCTTCAGGCTCTCGCAGGCGCAGAACTCGGGCGTGGTCTACGAGACCGAGCGCGAAGTGAACGGCTCGGTTGTCACCGTCAAGCTCAAGGACAACGACGTGAACAAAGTGACTGAGTGCATCGACGGTTGGGTGATGACGGCCAGCCTGAAGATAGACTACGCGCTGAGCAGCGACAACAAGACACTCTACGTGCTCGACAAGACCGGCGCGGCCGACATCTATAACCGCACGCTGCCCGCAGGCCTGACCAAGCAGACATTCGAATCGTGCGGCACGCAGATTGCCAAGTACGATGTCAGGCCACACGCCGACGTGCAGCTCGCGTTCGACTACGAGCCGGCATGCTACGGCGAGTCGAACGGCGCGGTGATTCTGAAGGAAATAACTAAGAACGGCACCGCCATTGACCCCTCGGCGGCAGGCGGTTCGGCCTTCTACAGCTGCGACTGGTACGAAACAGAAACGATAGAAACGGCACTATCGGACACCGACAACAATCAGTACAAGTGCTCGGGCTTGAGCGCCGGCCAGACCGTGCATGCCTATGTGATAGACAAGAGCAACGGCTGTCCGTATACAGCCAAGAGCGATCCTGTTACGCAGATTGAAGACATCAAATATCATGTGCTGCTCAATCAGCCCTACACTTGCGACGCAAACACAACCGGCGGCGCGGCCAGCGTGGTGTTCGACGGCACAGCACCTACCGAATATGACGTGGTGTGGTACGACGGCGTCGGCAATCAGATAACGGCCAACACCACCAAGCAGACCATCACCGACCTGATTCCGGGCACATACAGCGTGCGCGTCAATGCCGGCAAAGCCGAGTGCGCAAAGCTCATTCAGTTCCAGATTAAGGCGCTCGACCCGATAACGGCCGCCATCACCACCACGCCGGTCGGCTGCTACGGCGGCAACGACGGCACGGCCACGGCTGTGCTCAGCTACAAGCCGGCCGAAACCGAAGTGAACAGCGGCGACGTGCAGAAGGGTGCATTCGCCCCCGACGTCTATGTGCTGATTGAAGACGCGTCGCTCAACATCACGCAGTCGGCATCGGCATGGCAGCGCTTCGAGGACACGCCGGCCACGGGTCAGAATTATACCATCTCGTCGAAATCGGTAAATGTGCAGATAAGCCGCAGCGCCGACAACAAGCTCGAACTTGCGAATCTGCCCAAGGGCAAATACAGGATATGGGCGCGCTATGGCAGCTACACCGCCGCCGACGCCTGCCTGTGGAACCAGGAGTTCGAAGTGACCGAGCCCGAGAAGGCGCTGGAGATTGTCGACGTCTTCACCCGCGACATCACCTGCAATTCGGCCAAAGACGGCGTGCTGAAAGTGTCGAAGATGCAGGGCGGCAACGTGTCGGACTACGGCGACCTGACGCAGTACACCTACGAGCTGAAAGACGCTGATGGCAACAAGGTTGCGCCCAAAGCAACCTGCGGGTACGAATATACCGGCCTCAAGAAAGGCGCCTATACCCTGACCGTGAGCGACTCGAAAGGCTGCTCCGATACCAGGACATACTACATCTGGGAGCCCGGCGTGCTGACGGTTCAGACGCCGACCTACGACCCCTGCACCGGCAAGGCCAAGGTGATAGTGTCCGGCGGCTGGAACACCGTGGCCAACACCGACAACCCCAACCTCCACGCCAGCAAGCTGAGCGTCCGCATACTGACCGTGACCGCCGGAGTGGAGAAAGAAATCATCCCGTACCAGGGCGTCACCGACGACGTAGTGGCTGAGTTCACCCTGCCTCTGGGCGAAATCACCACCGGCTGCCAGCTCAAGTTCGAGGTCAAGGCGCAGTGGGAGAGCGGCATCTATGGCAGCGTCGACACCGAGACCATCACCTGCGAATCATCGCAGACGATAGATGCCGAGCCTAACATTTCGGCAAGCATCGTGGCCACTACCGACTATCCGTGTCCGGCCAACACCTTCCTTAAGGACACCGACAACGGGAAGCCCACGGCCACCATCACGGCCGAGGCATGGTGGGGCGGCAATGCCGACCACTACTACGCACTCTACAAGATAGAGGAAGACGCCATGAACCCGGGCACGCTGGTGGAGACGTTCGTGCAGGGCGCGGCCGAGACGGTTGCAGCCGGAAAGACCACCCACACGTTCACCATCGAGAACGGCAAGCCCGGCAGATACATTGTGAAAGTCGGCAACGGCAAGGACAACACCTTGGCCACCTGCCACGCCACCACGGCCGAAGTGGAGATAAAGCAGCCCACCGACATGCTTGTGGCCGCCAAGGAGATTGGCGCCGACAACGGCACGAGCAACGGCTACATCAAGCTCGACGGCATTGACGGCGGCAACGGCCCCGACTACAAGTGGACGTGGTACGACGGCACGTGCGCCCTGACCAGCACTGGCGTGGGCGGCACGGGCAGCGCGCCCGAAATAAGCGGCCTGGCAGTGCGCGAGCGCGAGGCCGACTGCACCACGCTTGGCAGCGTGCTGCTCGAAAGCAAGGCGTTCACCGTGGAGGTGGCCGACTACAAAGGCTGCTGGCTGAAGAAGGACTTCACCGTGCTTGGCAACAAGATTCAGGTGAGCGCCACCACCCGCGACAACAGCTGCTCGGGCAATGCCGAGGGCCAGATTGTGCTGATGATCAACGGCAAAGCGCCATACAGCGTCAAGCTGGGCAGCCAGACTATTGCCGACAACATCCCGGCCGACGACGGCAAGGACCAGGCGGCCACCTACACCATTGCCAACCTTGCGGCCGGTACCTACGACGTGACTGTGACGGATGCCAACGGCGTGACCTACGACCTGAAAGGCATCACTATCAACGACGTCAGTTCCATTGCGCCCGTGAAGATCGAAGGCATGCTCTGCGCGGCCGGCGAGGGAACCGTCAGAGCCACATTTGCCGGCGCGGCCAAGAAGGACGGCGCCATCGATTGCCGATATGTGGTCTACAAGGACGGCTCGAACATCGTTTACAAATCGGGCACGCTGACCGACCCGGACAAGCAGGAGGTGTACCTCGACAAGTTGGAGGCCGGCAGCTACAAGATATATGTCTACGACTACCATTCGGTGGAGAGCGACCCGACGCAGGGCAACACCTGCGTGGCCGAGTTTGACGAGATAACGCTGACGCAGCTGACGGTGAACCCGATAGTGACGCACCCCAAGTGCGACTCGAACGCCGCCACCGGTTCCATCAGGCTCGACATCACCAACAACCTTGGCGAGCTGACCTACGAATGGAGGGACGTAAACGGCACATGGATTGGCAACTCGTCGGAGCTGACCGCCCTTGAGGCCGGAAAATACTATGTGAGCGTGACCGACAAGGGCCGCACCGTAAGCATCGACGACCCCGGAGCCTGCACAATGGGCCCGATTGAGGTCGAGCTGGTGAACACCAAGAAAATCGAGTTCGTGCGCAAGGTCGAGGAGCGCGAGACGTGCGCCGGCCAGGGCAACCGCGTGGGGCCCATTGTCCGCCTGTCGGGCACCGACTTCGAGGGCCGCACCTTGGCCGAAATCAAGGCCATGACACGCTTCGAATGGTCGGGCCCCAACAGCTTTGCGCCCGTCGAGGTGGCTCCTGAGGTCTACAACGAGGGCGACCATCTCTACGCGCTCGAAGCCGTCACGCTGCCCACGTTCGTCGGCGCCGACGGCCGTGCCATCGAGACCGACTACACCCTGACTGTGACCACGCTGACCACCATTGGCGGCCTGCAGCAGGAGGAATGCTCGAACTCGAAGACCTACACCGTCGAAGGCATCGACCGCATCGACTTCGACATCGAGGTTGACAATGCGTGCGACTTCGATAACAGAATGCTGACTATCAAGAACTTCACATACGCAACCACTGCCGATGCGTACACCTACACATGGGCGGCCGACAGCCTCGCTGCATCCACCAACGAATCGTTCGACCCGGCAACTCTCACCACCATAGCCCAGCCCAACGGCGGCCGCTATCATGTGACAGTGACCTCGAAGGGCGACCCGTCGTGCAAGACGACCAAGTGGATTGACCTGCCGTCGACCATCGGCCTGGCATCGACCAGCCGCAAGGTGACGTGCAAGAACGCCACCGACGGCAACATAACCGTGACCGTGTCGCCCACTGCCGACGTGCAGTCGACCACGGCCTACACCTACACCTACGAGTGGGGCTATGCCGAGGGCGCGTCGACCGCAGACGGCAGCACCCTGGCCTACACCGTGCTTGTGCCCGGCACGCCCCACGACAAGGGCGCTTTGGTGGAGACCACCAAGCCCAACGCCGTGAGCGGTCCCGAGGGCTGGTACCGACTGACAGTGACCAACACCACCAACGGCTGGAACTGCCCGAAGACGCTCTACTACTACATGGAAAGCTACGACCTGAAAGCCACCGTGAGCCACACCGACATTGCAAGCTGTGCGGCCGATGCGGCTCTGGGTCAGATAAGCGTGCGCCCCTATGGCGGCGCCGAGCCCTACACCGTAGAGGTCAAGGTGGGCACCGCCACCTCGACCAACGTGGCAGGCAAGGTGACCGGCGTGCACGAGAACAACCTTGCCGAGATTGACAATCTGGCCGCCGGCAGCTACACGGTGATTGTGACCGACGCCAACGGCTGCGAGATAACTCAGACGCTCACCATAGCCCAGACCGAGGCCGTGGGCGTGACCCTCACCGACTTCGAGTTCGCCGAAGGCGCGACCACCGGCACAGCCCGCATAGTGATTACCGGCGGCAAGCCCGACGCTTCGGACAACTACAGCTACCGCATCAAGCTGACCAACAACACCACCGGCTCGTCGACCTCGACAGACAGAGTGGTGGCCAAGGGCGCAACCGGGCAGGCAGTGGAGCTCACCGGCCTGGCCGCAGGCGAATATGATGTGGAAGTGACCGACATCAACCCCACCAGCGACATGGCCACCTGCCGTGCCACCATCAAGTTCGGCCTGGCAGTGCGCACCTCTGTAGACGCGCCGCAGTGCTCCACGGCCGACGACGGCATGATAGTCCTGACCGTGACGGGCTACGCCGACGCCCACCGGCTCAAATACAAGGTAGAGAAAAACGGCACGACCGTCTACGACAACACCACCGGCGGCACCATGCCGACCGACCCCATCTCGCAGACCGAGACCACGGGCATCAAGACCTTCATCGACCTGGCTCCGGGCACCTACAGCATCACCGTCTACGACGAAGAGGCCGTGAACAAGGGCAGCTACAAGCTCAACCCCATTGTCCTGGCCTACGACAAGACCCTGAGCGTGACCATAGCCAGCCACACCGACGCCACCTGCCACGACGCCGCCGACGGAACGGTGACGATAAGTTCGGTGGTGACGGGCGTGCAGCTCTCGAACGTGCACTATCTGTGGTTCAAGGCAGTGGACGACGCCGCCACCGGCTTCAACGAGATGTCGCTGAGCGGACTGCGCCAGCAGGGCCAGACCTTCAGCGGATTCACCGCCGGCATCTACAAAGTGCGCATCTACGAAGGCTCTGACGCCTACAACGGCTGCTATGCCGAGTCGGGCACCGTGACCGTGAGCGACGACCAGGTTGTCGACTTCATCGTCGAGACGACCGGCGTCTGCGACGTGGCCGCGCGCACCATCGACGTCTATGCGCACAAGGATTTCACCACGTTCGACAAATACACCATCAACTGGAGCGGCACGGGCTACACCGGCAATCCGGGCTTCACCTACACCAAGGCCACGACCCACACGCCTCACCCCACCAGCTCCGACTATCTGCTCCAGGGCAGCGTGACCGGCCTGACCAAGGGCGGCAGCGTGACCATCGAATTAGTGTCGCCGAGCGGATGCAGCCAGCGCCAGTCGCGCAGCGTGACGCTCAACGACGAGCTGACGCTGACCCTGGCCAACGTGGAGCCCATAACCCACGCCACCAACGCCGAGATAACCGTCAAGGCCGAGGGCGGCAAGGGCTCGGGCAGCTACACCTACAAGTGGTTCAAGGCCACCACGGTCTACAACGCCACTACGCCTGTCGCCATCGACTATCCGGCCGCCCCGACATCGACCACCACCGAGCCCGTCTACGACAATCTGACCGAAGGCTACTACAAAGTGGTGGTGACCGACGGCGTCTGCGAGGCGCAGCTCAAGGACATCACCGTAGAGCCCTACGCACAGCTCTCGGTTACGGCCACATCGACCGACGTGTCGTGCAACGGCCAGGCCGACGCCATCATCACGGCACAGGCCACCGGCGGCAACGCGCCATACAAATACCAGTGGTACATGGCCGACGCCAGCAACAACTACACCCTGCTGAGCGGCAAGACCGAGTCGCAGCTCAAGAACTCGGGCGCCGGCAGCTACAAGGTGGTTGTCACCGACTCTAAGGGCGCCACATCCGAAGCGCCCGTGGTAGTCACCGAACCCGTGTCGGTAGCGTTCGAAATAATGAAAGCCGCCGACATCGACTGCGACGGCAAGAACGGCAAGCTGCAGATCGAGTTCAACGACCCCGACCTCGAAAGAGCGTCGAAGCTGACGACCGCCAACTCCGACGGCGAAGTGGCCGCGTGGGCTCCCGCCACAAGGCAGCTGACCGTCAAGTACAAGAAGAACGGCACGCTCAGCACCGTCAACCTCGAAGTGGTGTGGTCGGGCACGCTGACAAGCACCGCCGAGGCCCTGACCCAGAGCGGTCTGGTGAGCGGCGGCTATTCGGCCACCGTGTCGGTCATCTCGGCCAGCGGCGCCAAGAACTGCCCCGAGACGCGCGCCGTCACCTTTGTCGACGCCATGTCGGTCAAGAGCCTCAAGACCAGCAACTCGACCTGCCTCGGCAAGAACACCGGCAGCATCACGCTGACCATGTCGGGCGGCTCGGGCGAATACCTATACGCGTGGGAAGACCTGACGCCGAACCCCGTTCCCGGCTCCACGACCGACTACACCGCGCTCAACACCCGCAACAACCTCAAGGCCGGCACCTACAAGGTGCGCGTAATCGACCGCAACCCGCGCGACGTGAGCGGCACCGGCACGGCCGACACCTACTGCTACTATCCGGCAGCCGACAAATGGATGGAGATAGTGATTGCCGACAATTATCCGTTCTCGGTGGCCGGCACCAGCACCGACGTCACCTGCTTCGAGGCCCAGAACGGAACCATCAGCATGTCGGTTCAGGGCGGCTCGGGCAACTACATCTACCAGTGGAGCGGCTCGGGCGACGGCCTTGTGCGCGACGACTCGTTCCTGAGCAACCAGACCGGCCTGGCCGGCGGCACCTACCGCGTGGTGGTGACCGACCGCCTCTATGGCTGCACCGACTCGCGCGACTTTGAAATCAAGAGCCCGTCGGCCGAGCTCGAAGCCACGGCCGTGGTGACCGACGTCAAGTGCTACGGCGGCAGCGACGGCGAGATAACGCTGACCGTCAGCGGCGGCACGCCCGACGAGGGCGCCGCGTCGGCCTACAAGTGGAAATGCCAGGGCCTGCAGAACGACTACGCCGACATCCCGACCGACGGCCGCATTAACGCCGCAAGCGGATTCGACATCCCGGCCGGCAACTACATACTCTACGTTCAGGACAAGAACGGCTGCGAGAAGTCGATAGAAATCAAAGTGGGCCAGCCCGACAGGATTGCCATAGCCTTCACGGCTGTCGACGTGTCGGTCAGCGGCACCAGCAACGGCAAAATCAGCATCGACGAAGTGACGGGCGGCACCAAGCCCTACAACCTGAAGTGGTACACCGACAAGACCGGCGCCTCCGAAGAAGCGGCCTATGCCGGCCAGTATATGCGCACGGGCCTGGCCACCGGCTCCTACTTTGTGGGCGTCACCGACAAGAACGGCTGCACGTCGGAGATTGTGGAGATTGCCATTGGCGACAACGGCGCGCTCGACGTGGAGATAACCACCGAAAAGGTGAAGTGCTTCGGCGAATCGACCGGCGCCATCAACATCCTGATACGCAACGGCAAGCGCCCCTACACCGTCTATGTGGACGACAAGATGATGGCCGAGGACTTCAGCGGCGGCTCGCTGCTTGTGCTCGAAGGCTATCCGGTGGGCGAATACAAAGTCAGAATAGTGGACCGCGACGGCGGCTCGATTGAGGAGACACGCACCATCGACTACGACGCCCCCGCCTCGAAACTCGACAAACTCGACCTGAGCGTGACGCCCGGCGCCCAGCCAATATGCTTCGGCACCAATGACGGCACGCTCGACATAGCCATCAGCGGCGGCCGCGTCAAGGACCCGAGCGACCCGACGCAGAACTTCTACCAGAAGCTCACCGTATCGCCCGGCGCGCTGGTATTCAACGATGCCCGCGCCGCCGATTGTCAGGTCAACGGCCTGACCGCCGGCACCTACATAGTGACCGTGACCGACTACAACGGCTGTATGGCTCAGGTCGAGGCCGAGATAGCGCAGTATGACGAGATAGTGATTGACAACGCAGTGGTGACCGACGTCACCTGCAACGGCTCCAAGGACGGCCGCGTCAGCCACACCGTCAGCGGCGGCGCGGGCGGATTCACCTACCGCTGGACCATCTTCAAGAACGACAACTACGACACCGAAGTGTCCGAAGTCGACCACACCGCAATGGACCTCGGTTCGGTGAACAACGGCGTCAGCGGCGGCAAATACAAGATGACCGTCACCGACAAGAACGGCTGCCAGGCCGAGGCTTACTACACCATCAGCGAGCCCGACGAACTCAGCTTCGTGCTTGAGAAGGAGGACATCAAGAGCTGCGACCCGACACTGGCCACCGGCGTGATTGTGGTCAAGGCACAGGGCGGCATCCAGCCCTACAGCGTAGTGCTCGACGGCCGCGAGGCCGTGACCACCACCGGCTATCACCGCTTCGACGACGTGACCGCCGGCACCCGAATAGTGTCGGTGACCGACGCCAACGGCTGCATAGCCGCACCGCAGTCGGTAGTGATTGACAGCTACGACAAGGTGACCCTGAAGCTCGACAGCTACGTGATGGACGACTCGGACGGCGGCGCCGGCACGGCCAAGTTCACCATTGGCGGAGGCGTGACCAAGGTCGGACTCTACAGCTACGAAGTGACGGTGTCGAGCACCGACGTGGTCGGATTCGACACCCGCACGGCTCGCATCACATCGGGCTCGTCGGCGACGCAGGACAGCATCGCCGCCGACTGGGACGCCGCTAACCAGCAGTTCCACTGCACTATAGAGGACCTCGAAGCCGGCAGCTACGCCATCGACGTGCGCGACCTCTATGCGGCCGAGTCCAATTGCGTGGCCGGCGCATCGTTTGCCCTGAGCAAGCTCCGGATAGTGACCGAAGACGTAGTGAACCCCAACTGCAGCGGGCAGAACAACGGCTCCATCAGCGTCAGCGTCGAAGGCGCGCTGACGGGCGTCACCTATCGCTGGTCGACGCGCCCCGACAACACATCGGCATGGACGCAGCTGACAGGCACCACCCGCAGCCAGATAAATCTGGGCGTGGGCGAATACAAGGTGGAGATATTCGACGGCAACGAGGACGCCACCGACGACCTCGACAACAATCATAAGATAGGCATACTCGAACGCAGATGGACGCTCGGCTACGACCGCGTCTACACGCTGAACGAGAAGGTGACCGCCGAGACCTGCAACGGCAGCCGCACCGGCGCCATCAGCATCGAGGTGGACGGCGAGACGCCCGGCAAGGAGCTGATGTACTTCTGGACCGGCCCCAACGGCTACGTGTCGAACGACGCGCGCATCACCGGCCTGGCCTCGGGCTGGTACTCGCTGACCGTGACCGACGACGACGGCTGCACAGTGACCGGCAGATACGAAGTGACGTCGCCCTCTGCCATCGAGTTCGAGATTGGCGTGGTGGCCGGTTCGGTCGACTGCCAGAGCAACGAGCGTCAGTTCGAGTTCACCCAGAACCCGACGGGCGGCACGCTTACCGGTGCGGCCGACTACACCTACGAAATCAGCGGCCCCGACAACTTCAAGATAAGCAGCGCGGCCGAACTGAAGAACCAGACATTCAAAGTCAGCGGCATCTACACCATGACCGTCATCGACTCCGAAGGCTGCTCGGCGACGCGCGAATTTGAAGTGCCCGAAGACATCGACCTCATAAAGATTCCGCCCACCATAGGCAACGTCAGCTGCCACGGCGGTAACGACGGCTACATCTCGGTGGACGTGACCGGCGTGGTGAACCCCACCTACACATGGGAGCGCAAGGACGCCGCCACCGGCACGTGGTCGGAGATAACCATAGGCGAAAACACCACGGCCAAGTCGAGCACGCTCGAGTACCTGACGGCCGGCGACTATCGCGTCGTCATCACCCGAATAGACCCGAGCGGCCAGAACTGCTCCAAGACCTTCGACGAAGGCTTTGTGGTGACCGAGCCCGACGAGATGACGTTCCAGGCCACGCCATTCGACGAGAGCGGCTGCAGCGACGTCAACAACGGCAAGATAGCCGTCTCGGTTCATGGCGGCACGTCGCCCTACACCATCCGCCTCTATGGCGAGGGCAGCTCGGCACGCGAACTGACAAGCACCTCGGGCGACTACACCATAACCGGCCTGGCCGGCATGACCGAGGGCTACATCTATCAGGTCGAAGTGCTCGACGGCAACGGCTGCATGGCACTGGCCGAGGGCACCACCGACTACATCAAGATGGTGCAGATCTACAAGCCCGAAGACTTGCAGATAAACAACGTGGCCTCCGGTTCGGACCTGACGAACTCAGGCAAGGGCTACATGACCTTCGACGTGACGGGCGGTGTGGTCAAAGGCGGATTGTATGACTACCGCATCAACATCACCTCGGGCAGCTACGCCAAGCTGTTCGAAGTGACCTACGACCAGACCACCGGCGCGGCCACCATCAAGAATCCCGGCTCGGGCACCGCGCCCACCGTCGACGCCGACGGCAAGACGCTGCGCCTTGGCGACCTGTCGGCCGGCATCTACGAGATAAGCGTGCTCGACGTCAACGCGCTGCCCACCAACTGCACCACGGCCGAGAACGTACAGGTCAGTCAGCTGACACTGACGTCGACGCAGGTCAACCCCTCGTGCGCATCGCTCAAGAACGGCGAAATCCGTCTGAACGTGACCGGCGCGACCGGCGCCGAACTCAAATACACGTGGTTCTACAACGCCACGGCGGCTACCAAGCTCGACATGGACGGCCACATCTACAAGACCGCGCCGCAGACCACCGACCTGTCGTATGCCGACTACATCGCCGCCTACAAGCTCAACCTGACCGAAGGCGTGGTGGTGGGCTACAATCTGCCCGAAGGCTACTACACCGTGGTGGTCAACGACGTGGACGACGCCTCCAACGTGGTGGCTCAGACCTCGAAGGTGATTCGCCTCAAATATGTGAAGAACCTCGGCCTGCTCGAAACCATTGTGGACGAGCAGTGCTACGGCGCCAACGACGGCAGCATCACCGTGACCGTGCTCAACAACGGCGCGCCCTCGTATGAGCACTACACCTACGAGTGGAGCGGCTCCGAAGACGCCCTGGGCACCGACGCCAAGATAGCCAACCTGAAGCCCGGCGAATATTTCGTGACCGTGACCGACGACGAAGGCTGCAGCTACACCAGCAGCAAGGGCTATGTGGTCAGCCCCGCAACGGCGCTCGGCTATCAGCTCGAAAGCCTGCCCGCCATCGACTGCGAGGACTACAAGCGCGCCGTCAGAGTGCTGACGACCAAGGGCACCGAACCCGCCTATGGCAGCAACCCGCTCGGCGGCTCGGAGAGCTACCGCTTCACATGGAGCGGCCCGGCACCCGTGACCCGCGTGACGGCCGACGAGACCATAACCCTGCACGACGGCACCGTGGTGACGCTGCATCCGGGCGACATCAAGGACCTGACCAAGGGCGGCATCTACAAGGTGACCATGACCGACGCCAACGGCTGCAAGCTGTCGAAGGAAGTGTATGTGCCCGTCGAGATTCAGGTCGAAAAAGTGACCGTGACGCCGCTGAGCTGCTCGGGCGGATACTATGTGGACAGCGACTACAAGAAGGTAGACCCGCAGCCCACCGGTGCCGACGTCAACAACTACACCTACATACCGAGCTCGCAGGACGGCGCCATCGAAGTGACGCTGGTTGAGGGCAGCGAGGTGGTCAGCTACAACTGGTATCGCAACACCACCGCCAGCGGCGTCGACGTGCCCGACAAGACCGGAACGTCGCTTGCCACGGCCAACGAGCTCAAGGGCATGGAGGCCGGCAAATACTGGATGGAAGTGGTGGCCGGCAGCTGCACCAAAGACCTCGGTCCGTTCGAGATAACCCAGACCGAAAGCCCGCTCTACCTCAAGGCCACGCCGTCCAACATCGTGTCGTGCGTCAACTCGTCGACGGGCCGCATCACGGTCGAAGTCAAGGGCGGCACCGCTCCCTACGAAATCTACTTCATCGACGGCATGACCAACTCGACCTACATGTCCTACAACGGATACTATCTGTTCCAGAACCTGAAGGCCGCCACCGGACTCTACCGTCTGCGCGTGACCGACGCCAAGGGCTGCACCTATCCGTCGGACGGCTCGTTCGTGCCCGTCGATGTCAAGCAGCCGGGCGCGCTCTCCATCGCGCTCGACCGCTACCAGATGAACTGCGCCGACGACAAGGCCGAAGTGGACTTCTACATTTCGGGCGGCGTCGAGAAGCAGAACACGTCGGGCGACTATTACAGATACTACCAGATAGTGCTGACCGGCGAGGGCGACGCCAGCTACAAGACCCAGATGGAAGAGTCGTTCGTCAGCCACGATGCCAACGGCGAGACCGAGGAGCCCAACGGCGGCCGCGGCGAAAAGATTAGCTGGACCGACCTGAAGCCCGGCAAATATGTGCTGACCGTGTCGGACTACAACTCGGAGGGATACTGCTCCGTGATGCGCGAGTTCGAGATTGAAGACCTGAAAATCAACACGCTCGAACTGTCGAACCCATCGTGCGAAAGCAACGCGGCCGACGGCAGCATCGTGGTCGAGGCCACCGGCAACAGCGGCGACCTGACCTACGAATGGTACTACGACGCCAACGCCTATCCCGACCCCGAAGCCGGCGCCACGCCCATAGCCTCGCTGACCAACAAGGTGACGCTGACCAACCTCGGCATAGGCTACTACGTGCTGAAGGTGACCGACAGCGGCATCGACGCCGAGGGCGGCAAGGTGGACGGCAAGAACTACCGATATGAACGCTATCAGCTCGACAACAGCCAGACCATAACCTTCGGCACGGCAAGCATCAAGCATCAGACCTGCGCCGGCTCCATCTACGACGGCGCCATCGCGCCCGTGGTTGTCACCGCCGACGGCAGCGAGCTGACCTACGCATGGACCGGCCCGGCCGGATTCTCGGCCACCACCAAGAACATCAGCGGCCTGCGCCCCGGCATCTACTACCTGACCGTCACCGACGCCACCGGATGCTTCAAGCGCGCCAGCTTTGAGGTGGAGGCGGCACAGCCCATCAACTTCTACCTCGAAATGGCCGGCGACGTCTGCGACGTGAACGACCGTCGCGTGCTTGTGAAATACAAGGACGAGAACGGAGTGGAACACGCGGGCGTCAGCGGCGGAACGCCGTCGACCGTGACGGGCTACAGCTTCGAGTGGGTGGGCGAGAGCCAGCCCACGTGGGACGCCGTGAACTATGTGGCTACGGGCCTCGTCGAGGGCGGAGTCTACACCGTGTATGTGCGCGACGCCAACATGTGTCTGGCACAGGCCTCCACGCCCGACCTGCATTCGGAAGTCGACGTGACGGCTGCCGTCACTGACATCAAGTGTCACGGCGGCAACAACGGAATGATTGACCCGACCATAACCAAAGGTATGGGCAACTATAAGTACAGATGGTACAAGGACGTCAGCGGCGGCCTCAGCGCACTGCGCACGGCAATAGGCACCACCGTCGACCCGACCACCGTGACCACCGGCCACGAACTGACGGCCGGCTCCAGCGTGGTGACCACACGCGTGGCATCGAGCCTGACGGCCGGCACCTACTACCTGATTGTGACCGACTTCGAGAACGCCGACTACACCGGCTGTCTGCACAACAGCTACTACACATGGGAAGTCAGCGAGCCCGTTGAACTCAAGGCCACGGCCACACCTGTGCCCACCACCTGCAACGGCTATGCCGACGGCGTGGTGACCGTGGACGTGACCGGCGGCGTGGCTCCCTACGAATACGAATGGAACCTCGGCAGCGAGACTAAGATAACCGACACGCCCAAGCTGTCGGGTCTGAAGGCCGGCACCTACTTTGTGGTGGTGCGCGACGCCAACGGCTGCAGCGCCCAGACGTCGGCCACCGTAGCCGACGCCAGCTCGCTCGACTTCGACTTCGACGTGACGGACGTGAACTGCAACGGCGAGAACGGCAGGCTGGAAATCCGCTTTGCCGACGGCAGTGTCGTTCCGGGTCAGGACGGCGTGGTTCTCTACTGGAACGGCCCGTCGATTGACCCGTCGCAGACGCAGAACATACTTGTGCAGAGCAATCTGCGATACGGCCTCTACACCGTGGCCGTGACCCGCAGCGGCGGCTGCGTGGTTCAGCGTCAGCACAGCTTTGTGGAGCCGATGAAGATAGAGGAGGCAACCGTGACGGCCAACCGCTGCTCAGGCTCCAAGACCGGCAGCATAGTGCTGCAGGTGTCGGGCGGTTCGGGCGACTACGCCTACGAATGGTCGGCCTACGAGGACGCCAACAAGACGACCGAGATGGCGCATTCGGGCATCGACAATGCCAACGGCTTCTATCAGGCAGGCCTGTCGTCGGGCTACTTCTTTGTCAAGGTGATTGACAAGGCGCGCACCGACCAGGCCGGCACGGCTCACTGCGAGCTCGAAGGCGGCCCCTACTACGTCAGCAACGCCATGGAGCTCAAGGTGGTGGCCACCAACGGCCGCGAGACCTGCGTCGGCTCCAACGACGGCAGCATCAGCGTGTCCGTATCGGGCGGCTCGGGCAACTACTCCTACCAGTGGTTCGGCAACGGCACCGGTCTTGTCGACGGCGCCAAAGACCAGGTGTCGCTGAGCGCCGGCAGCTATCAGGTGGTGGTGACCGACCTTGTCAACGGATGCTCGGCATCGCAGTCGCCCATTGTCGACGGCTCCACCGAACAGCTGCAGATACTGCTCGACGGCGTGTCCAACGTGTCGTGCTACGACGGCCGCGACGGCGAAGTGCGCATCAACGTCATTGGCGGCACGCCGTTCACCAAGCCTGACCCTGACGATCCCGCCCAGACCGTCGACTACTACAACATAAAGTGGGCAAGCGAAGGCTCGCAGCGTCAGGAAATCAGTTCGACGCTGACGGGTCTGAAGGCCGGCAAGTACTATGTGACTGTCGAAGACCACTTCGGCTGCATGGTCGAAGACTACATCGACGTGACCGAGAACGACAAGCTGACTGCTTCGGAAACCGTGACCAACGTGGTCAAGGTGGGCGAGTCGACGGGCGGAATCCGCATCACGGCCATCGACGGCGGCGTCTACCCCTACAAGCAGGAATGGTTCGCATGGGACGGCAGCGCGTTCGCATCGCTCGGTGCGGCTGCTGAGAACAATCTGGAAATCAGCAACAAGCCTGCCGGACTCTACAAGTATGTGGTGACCGACAAGAACGGCTGCGAATACGAGAAGGAAATCATCATATCCGACAACGGCGCGCTCGACGTCAAGATTGTCAAGAAGAGCGACGTGCTCTGCTCCGGCGAAAGCACCGGCGGCATCACCATACAGATCTACAACGGTCAGGCACCCTACACCGTGACCGAGAACGGCACCGTGGTGCTCACGGTCGACAGTCCGGGCATCTACGAGCTGACGGGCCGCCGCGCCGGCATCTACACCATTGTGGTGACCGACGGCACGGGTTCGCAGTTCAAGGAGCGCATCGAGATACTCCAGCCTATCAACGCCCTCGCGCTCACTGCCGTCGAGGCCGACAAGCAGTGCGCCGGCGTCAACAACGGCACCATCCACATCGAGATAAGCGGCGGCACGCCGTTGCAGGCCGCTGCCGACGACGCGCAGTGGGGCATCAGCGCCGGCGACTACTACTACGACGTCTACATGAACGGCACCATCCTTGCCAAGGTGGACGACAACGCGCCCGCCGACGGCCGCTTCACGGCAACTTACGACATCACCGGACGCCCGACGGGTACCTATCGCGTCAGCGTCGAGGATGCCAACGGATGCTCGCAGGCCGCACAGGTGCGCATCACCGAGCACTCGGCCATCACCGTCGACCTGCTCAGCCTTGAGGACGTGAAGTGTCGCGGCAATGCGTCGGGCTCGATCGAAATCAAGGAGGCCGGCACGGCAGCGCCCGTCTATCACTGGACGTCGGAGCCGCTCAACGCCACCACCGCCACCGTCCCCACCGACGTTGCGGCCCAAGACTCTCCGAAGCTCATCAACCTGACGGCCGGCATCTACAAGCTGACTGTCGAAGACGCAGGCACCGGCTGCCGGAGCGAGGAGTACACCTACACCGTGAGCGAGCCCGACGAACTGGCGGCATCGCTGACGCCCAAGCACGTCACCACGTGCCACGGCAACGCCGACGGCCAGATAACCATCTACGTCAAGGGCGGCGTGCGTCCCTACAGCGTCCGCTTCTACGACACCCAGAAGGCCGACGAGGCCACGACCGTAGAGATGACCACCGGCTCCTACACCTTCGCCAACCTGACGGGCGGCACCCGCTATAAGGCCGAAGTGACCGACGCCAACGGATGCGTCCACAGAGTGCTCGAACAGGAACTGACGCAGCCGGCCGTGCTGGTCATCAGCGACCTGACGGCAGGCATCGGCTGCGAGGATTCGGACGGCCTGATGACGATGTCGATAACCGGCGGCCTTGTCGTCGGCGACCAAAACCGATACGCAATCGAGCTTAGCGGCGTGGTCAACGACAGCAAGATAGTGACCTTTGCGGCCGACGAAAGCCAGCGCACCGTCACCTTCGACAACGCCGGCAGCGGTCTGCCCGAAGGCCTCTACGTGGTGACCGTGACCGACCTCAACTCGTCGTCGCTCGACAAGTGCGCGGTGAGTGAGACCTTCACTATATCGAACATGCACATCACCTCGACCGTGACGCAGCCTACCTGCGACGGCATCAACGACGGCTCGGTAGTGATTGCCGTCGACGGCGCAGTGGGCGAGCTGAGCTACCTCTGGGAGGCATCGCTCGACGGCGGCACCACATGGAGCGACCTGGGCAACGGCTCGACGCTGCAGAACGCCACATCGCTGTCCGAAGGCAAATATCGCGTCACCGTGACCGACGCAGGCCGCTCGGGCTGCAACGTGCAGCGCACCTACGACCTGAAATACACCAAGACACTCGAAGTGTCGGCTGCCGTGACGCACGAACAGTGCGCCGGCGCCAACGACGGCACCATCACCAAGCTGCTGCTCACCGGCTTCACCGAGCCGGCCGACGTCACCTATCTGTGGTCGGGCGTGGGCATCGACGCTTCGAACTTCAACAAGTCAGAGCTCACCGGCCTTGCACCGGGCACCTACACTCTGGTGCTGACCGACAACGCCGACGGCTGCTCGATACGCAAGACCTTCGAAATAGAAGAGGCCGACGCCCAGATGCGCGTAGAGCTGGACGACACGATGACCGACTGCCACTACAACCACACCATCAAGGCCAGAGTCTACGGCGGCACGCGCAGCTATCGCTACATGATAAGCGGCCCGCTGTCGGCACTGACGTTCGACACCGGCTCGCCGGTGCCCGGCCCGAACACGGGCGAGGAGTATTTCGAATACACCCTCAGCAACGTCACGCGCGGCGGCACCTACTCGTTCACCTTCACTGACACCCACAACTGCTCGGTGACCGCGACCATCGACCTTGAGTCGGAACTGGCGTTCGTCGAGAACGACATCGAAGTGGTGAACGTCGACTGCCACGGCGGCGACCAGGGCGCCATCAACATCGGCGTCGAGGGCGGCTCGCGGGCCTACACCTACGCATGGACCAAGGACGGCGACGACGCATGGACGGCAACGACGCCCGGCGTGGCCAACCTGAGCGCCGGCACCTATCAGGTGGTGGTGAGCGACGGCACGTGCAGCATCGAGCGCAAGTTCACCATCACCGAACCGACCGAGATAAGCATCGTGCTCAACCCGACCGACATCACCTGCTACGGCGACGCCAACGGCTCTATTTCGGCCACGGTGAGCGGCGGCGTGTCGCCCTACACCTACAAGTGGAGCAACAACGCCACCACCCGCACCATCGGCGGTCTGGAGAAGGGTACCTACACCGTCTACGTCACCGACGCCAACGGCTGCATGGCCAGCCAATCGGCCGAGGTGAAGGAGCCCGCCGAAATATCGTTCGACCTCGTGATGGCCAAGGACGTTGACTGCACCACCGGCCTCAACGGCGAGCTCCGTATTGAGAACATCAGGGGCGGATGGGGCGCCGACGCCAGCGGCAACGGCGGCCAGCTGACCTACGTGTGGTCGGGCGAGGCCATCGACGCATCGGGCCTGCGCGACCAGACGACCGCCACAGGCCTGTCGGCCGTGCACAACGGCATCTACTCCGTCACCGTCTCCGACAAGTCGGCCGGACGCAGCAAGTGCTGGCTGACCAAGACCTACGAGTTCGCGACGCCGATGAAGATAACCGCCATCCCGCACGACGAGACCTGCGAGGGTCAGATGGACGGCAGCATAGCTGTCAGCGTCACGGGCGGCGTGGCACCCTACAGCTATCAGTGGACCACCACCGACGGCCGCGGATATGCCGAGACCACCGCAAGCCAGTCGGGCCTGACGGCCGGCACCTACCGCCTGACCGTGACCGACAGCCGCATCGCACCCGACGGCACTCCGAACGCTTGCGTTGCCGAAGCCACGGTTGTGATTGGCCGTCAGTATAATCTGGTGGTCGACGAAGTGGTGACCGACGTCAAGTGCTATGGCGAAAGTACCGGCTCTATTGTGCTCAACGTCAGCGGCGGCTCGGGCAGCTACTCCTACCGCTGGAGCGGCCCGTCGGCATCGCTCGTCAGCAACTCGCCCACGCAGACCGCACTGGCTCAGGGCGACTACACCGTGACCGTCACCGATAACCTCTACGGCTGCGAAGCCACCAAGACCTACAAGGTCAAGGCTCCCGATTCGCTGCTCAAGATAGGCTCCGTGGCCATCACCGACGTGCTCTGCTATGGCGACAACACCGGCCGCATCAGCGTGGGCGTGACGGGCGGCACCAAGTCCGGCGCCGACTACACCTACCACTGGTCGGGCTCCAACGCCGCGTTCGCCAATGCCGGCGTGGCAGACAACCTCTATGCCGGCACCTATAACCTGACCGTCATTGACGACAACGGCTGTCAGGTGTCGACGGGCGATCTGGTTGTGACGCAGCCCGACGAGCCCCTGGCCATCACCGTCCGCAAGGTGGTCAACGTGATGTCGAAGGGAGCCGCCACCGGCGAGATAACCATATCGGTAACCGGTGGCTACGGCAACTATCACTACGAGTGGACCAGCCTGGCCGACGGCTCCGCATTCGGCCTCGACAAGACCCACGTGGCCACCCTCAAGGCCGGCGACTACAAGGTGAAAGTGACCGACGAGAACGGCTGCGAAGTCGAATCGCAGATCATCCACATCAGCGAGCCCGACGAGGAGCTGGTGGCACGCATAGTGGGCACCAACATCCTGCCTTGCCACGGCGACGCCAACGGCATGATTGACATCGACGTCAGCGGAGGCGCCATCCCCTACACCATCACCTGCACCAACGACCAGGGCATCGTGGTGGGCGAAGTCAGCGGCGAGACGTCGCTCAACCTGACCGGACTGACTCCGGGCTGGTACATGGTCGACGTGGTCGACGCCAACAAGGTGACGGCCGCCTGCATGGTCTACAACAACGCCACTTCGCAGTACGAAAGCGGCAACTATGTGCTCATCACCGAGCCTGAGGAGCTTGTGATGACCAAGGCCGACCGCAAGGACGTGGGCTGCCACGACGCGGCCACCGGCTCGTTCAAGGTCAAAGTGACCGGCGGAGTCAAGCACGGCGGCAGGTATCGTGTCGAAGTGTCGGGCACCAATAACTTCAACGACATCGGCACCGTCGAAGACGAGAAGGAATACACCGGCCTCAAGTCGGGCATCTACACCATCCGTCTCATCGACGACAGCAACGCCGACGGCAAATACGACTACAACACCGACTGCTGGATTGCCGACACCATCATCATCCGTCAGCCCGCGGCCCACCTCGACCTGAGTCTGGTCGACGGCAGCGGCAGCTACTACATCTGCGAGGGCAGCGAGGCCGACCTGAAGATAGTGACGTCGAACTGGGATCTGGCCGCCAAGCCGCTCAAGGCAGTCATCCGCCGCGACAACGACGTGACCACCGACATGACCGTCGACGTCACCGCCACGCCGCAGATTGTCAAGGTGACGCCGCTCGAAACGAGCGCCTACAACATCGTGGCCGTCTATGCCGACGACCCGGACTGCAGCCAGGGCACCTTCGGCACCAAGGCCGCCATAGTGCCCGTGCGTCCGCGTCCGACGTCGTATATCTACGGCGACAACTCGCTCTGCTACGGCGGCACGGCCACCGTCAGCATCGACCTGACGCCGGCATCGGGCGCACCGTGGAGCTTTGTGGTGACCGACGGCACGATGAACTTCAACCTGACTTCGGACAAGACACCATACGTCTTCGAATACACGCCCGAAGCGCCCGGCACCGTCAGTCTGAACGTGATTTCGGTTACGGACAGCTACTGCGCGGCCACCGACGCCGACCTCAAGGGTACGGCCACCATAGTGACACACGATCTGCCGCGCGTCACCATGGCCGGCACACGCACCATCTGCCAGGGCCAGAAGACCGACCTGACCTTCAGCATCAAGGGCGGCACGGCTCCCTACACGCTGTCGTACTACTATTTGCTGGACGGCGTGGAGATGACCCGCACCATAGCCAACATCGGCGAAGACCAGAAGGTGACCGACCCCGTGACGGGCGAAGAGACCTACGTGGCCACACAGACAGTGTCGCCCGCCGCCACCACCGACTTCTATCTGCGCAGTGTGGTGGACGCCCACGGTTGCACGCCCGAAACGGTGGACGCCATGGCCACGGTGGCAATAATGCCGCTGCCCGGCACGCCGCTCAAGATCAAGGGCGCCGACATAGTATGCCAGGGCGAATCGGGCGTGGTCTATTCGATCGAGCCCGTGGAATACGCCACCGGATATGAATGGGTACTGCCGCAAGGCATGACGATAATGTCGGGCGACGGCTCGAAGTCCATCACCGTTGACATCGACAGGACCTTCGAGGGCGGAACGCTCAGAGTGCGCTCGCTCAACGACTGCGAGGGCAGCGACTATCGCGACAAGCTGATTTCGGTCAACCACCTGCCGGTGGCACCGGGCACCATCGTCTCGCAGCCCGACTACTGCCAGGGTCAGACCGGCATCCGCATCAGCGTGCCGACCATCAAGTACGCCACCACCTATGAGTGGGATCTGCCGGCAGGCTTCAGCATCGTCTCGGGCGACGAGACGGCCACCATCATCGTCGAAGTGGCCGAGACACAGTCGTTCGTCAACGGCACCATCCGTGTGCGCGGCGTCAACAGCTGCGGCGAGGGCGAATGGTCGGCCGGCAATCCGGTGACGGTTCATCCGCTGCCCCAGACCATCTCGGCCGGCGCTGACGCCAACGCGTGCGGCAGCACCACCACGCTCAGCGGCAGCTGGGACGAGGCCACGGCCACCGGCCTGTGGGAGATACTGCGCGGAGGCTCGCAGTTCGCCGCCGGCGCCGACCCGACCGCTAAGACCGTCGACATCGAGAACCTATCGCAGGGCGACAACCGCTTCCGCCTGACGGTGACCACAAGCTACGGCTGCACCGTGAGCGACGAAGTGACCGTCCGCAACAATCAGCTCAACGTCACCGCACGCTCCGTGCAGACGCTCATCTGCGACGGCAACGCACAGCTCCAAGGCTTCAACCTGCCGGCCGGCTGCACCGGCATCTGGACCGTCGAAGAGGGTAGCGCCGAGATCGATAACGCATCGGCTGCCTACGTCAACGTCACCAACATGTCGCAAGGCAAGTCGGTGTTCAAGTGGACGATTGACCAGTACGGCTGCAAGTCGTCGGCATCGGTAGCGGTAGTCAACAGCCAGCCCGACGCGCCCGCCGTCACCATCGTCGACGGCACCAGCCGCGTGACCGTGACCGAAGAGGAATATCTGACCAAGGGAACCTACCGCTACGTCATCTGCGGCACCGACATCACGCTCGAAGGCATCGCGGTCAGCACCGCAGTCTTCCCCAACCAGGAGTCGGTGTGGGAGCGCGTGAGCGGCGGCGGCCAGATAGCGCCCAGCACGGCCTCGCAGACCATCCAGCTCACCGGCCTGACGCAGGGCGACAACATCTATCGCTACACCGTGACCACGGGCAACTGCTCGCGCTCGATACTGGTGAACATCTACAACGCTCAGCTCCGCGTCAACGCCGGCAACGACATCCCGTCGACCTGCGACGACTATGCCGTGCTCGACGCGTCGACACTGCCCAACGCCAACTGCCTCGGCTACTGGACGACCGTCGAGGGACGCGTCACCTACGAAGACTCGTCGGATCCCAAGACGAAGATAACCGGCATCCGCCGCGGACGCAACGTCCTGAGGTGGACGGTCAACCAGGAGGGATGCGAGTCGTCGGACGAAGTGGTTGTGGTATCGAACAAGGTGACGGTGGCCACCACGCAGGCCGCACTCACCGTCTGCGACGGCGCCACGGCCTTCACCGGCAACACGTTCGACGCCAACTACGAGACCGGTACGTGGAAGATACTCGAAGGCTATGCCGACATAGAAGATATCCACAATCCTAACTCGACGGCTTCGAACTTCGACCGCGGTCGCAACGTGATGCGCTGGTTGATTACCTCGAACGAGGGCGGCTGCTCGAGCTATGCCGACCAGCTGGTGTTCAACAACGCCATCGACGTCAACGCCGGCAACGACACATCGATCTGTACGACGCAGACAACCATACGCGCCATCACGCCGCGCACCGACGGCAAGTGGACCGTCAAGGCCGGCCACGGCTACGGCGTCATCACCAATCCGGACAACTACTCCACCCAGGTGGGCGGTCTGGTCTACGGCGCCAACGTCTTCGTCTGGACAGTGACCAAAGACGGCTGCTCGTCGAGCGACGAAGTGACTGTCTACAACAACAGTCCGAAACTGGTTGACCAGAACGCGACCAACATTGCCGGTCCTGACCAGAACAACCTTGTCAACCCCACCACGACCATGGCGGCCGTGGGCGTGGTCGACGGCTATGGCGAAGGCACATGGCAGCTCAAGTTCGGCGGCTGCGACCCGATAGCCGAGCCACACAACCCGCAGGCCATCATCACAGGCCTGGGTCAGGGCACCAACACCTTCATCTGGCGTGTCGAGAACAAGGGCTGCGTGGTGACCGACGAGGTGGACATCACCTATGGTTCGGTGACTCCGGCCGAGGCGGGCGACAACGTCTACAACCTCTGCGACGACAAGTACGAACTGCAGGCCAACGGTCCGTTCAACGGCGTGGGCAAATGGACGCTGGTCTACGGCTCCGGCACGTTCGACGACATGTACAGCGCCAAGACCATGGTTCGCGGCCTCGACAAGGGTCGCAACACCTTCCGCTGGACCATCACCTACACCTCGGGCTCCACCAGCGACACCGTCCAGGTATGGAACATGCAGGCTACCGAAGCCTATGCCGGCAAAGACCGCGTGCTCTGCGCCGACAGCTACGAGCTGCAGGGCAACAAGTACAGCGAGGGTGACAACCGCATCGAGATGCCCGACGGCTCGATAACCGAAGTCAAGACCCACCAGATGTGGGAAGTGATTTCGGGTCACGGCGAATGGTTCAAGGAAGCCCAGAAGGAAGGCAACCGGATAGACAAGCCGCAGACGCTGACCACACCGATAGTCAGCAACCTCAAGCAGGGCAAGAATGTCTTTGTCTACCAGATAACCAACGACATCTGTTCGAGCTTCGACACGGTGGTCATCGTCAACGACATGGCCGACAAGGCTTATGCCTGCGGCGCCGGCGTCACCAAGTGCGACACCGTCTACTCGTGCGACGGCACCGCCCGACTCTACCCGAACTCGCCGACCTACGGCACCGGCTCGTGGAGAGTGGTGGGCGGCAGCAAGGCCACCTTCGAGGACAACGACGTCTACAACCTCGGTCAGGGCGTCAACGAGCTGATATGGGAGATCACCACCGAGTCGGGCGGCGAATGTAATTCGTACGACACCGTGGTTGTGGTCAACAACGAAGCCTCGGTAGCCGACGCCGGCATCGACCGGCCCGTCTGCGGCAGCAACTTCGTGCTCTCGGCCGGCTCGCCCAAGTATGGCGAAGGCACGTGGGAACTCATCTCGGGCGGCGGCCAGTTCGTCGACCCCGTGACGGGCGACACCACCAACATATCGCACAACGCCAACACCGACGTGGTGGGCCTCTCGTTCGGCGAGAACCGCTTCCGCTGGACGGTCAACAACCACGGCTGTACGACGATAGACGAAGTGGTGCTCGACAACATCTACATCCAGGCCAAGGCCGGAGCCGTGGCGCCGCTCTGCGTCGACACGGTGCAGCTCAACGCCAACAACCCGAACCCGGGCGTCGGCATGTGGTCGGTGGCACCGGGCGGCGGACGCGCCGTGTTCGACGACAACAACCTGCAGAACACCGTGGTGCGCGACCTGGCCAAGGGCTCCAACTATCTGGTGTGGACAATCAACTACATGGACTGCCCGTCGAGCGATACGGTGGTTGTGGTCAACAACAAGCCCACCACGGCCTACGCCGGCGCCGAGCAGACGCTCTGCGAAGAGAACACGACAGTGCTGCAGGCCAACGAGCTGTCCGACAGCTACGAGAGCGGCCACTGGTCGGTAACTCACGGCGGCGGCAACATCCTCTATCCCGACCAGGCCACTACGGTAGTCAAGGACGTTCCGTTCAGCAAGGACGGCAACATCTATCAGTGGACCGTGGTCCGCACCTACGACGGCTTCTCGTGCTTCTCGGTATCCGACGTCACCGTCTACTATAACAAGATAGAGGCCGACGCCGGCAGCGACCAGCGCTCCTGCTCCGACAGCGTGCGCCTGCAGGCCAACAACCCCGGCATAGGCATAGGCACATGGACGGCCGTGGGCTCTACGGGTGCAGGCCTCTTCGGCGACCGCAACGACCCGACCACCGTGGTCAACAGCCTCGGCAAGGGCAGCAACATACTGCGCTGGACCATCAACTACCGAGGCTGCGAAAGCCACGACGACGTCGAAATCATCAACGGCTCGCCCAGCAAGCCCTACGCCGGCAGCGAGCAGCCCACCTGCGACGACGAGATAACGCTTCAGGCGGCATATCCCGAAGTGGGCACGGGCGTGTGGTCGACCATAGGCGGCTACGGCAGCTGGGATGCCAACAACATCTACGACCCGCACGCGCACCTCGACTCGATAGGCAAGGGCAACAACACCTATCGCTGGACGGTGACCAACAAGACGCCGATACCCATCTACGGCATGGACGGCTCGATAATGAAGATCGACACCCTCTACTGCCGCGACTACGACGACGTCAACATCATCAACCAGAAGCCGTCGGAAGCCAACGCCGGAGCCGACATGCCGACCTGCTCGAACGACTACACGCTCAAGGCCGTGACGCCGATCTACGGCACAGGCCTCTGGACCATAGTGAGCAACGGTGCCGGCGGCGGCGGCCAGATCGTCGACCCGACGTCGCCCGAAACCGAGGTCCACAACCTCGGCTATGGCTCCACCACCTTCCGATGGACGCTCTCGGTCGACGGCCGCTGCGCCGACTACGACGACGTGACCATCAGCAACTACACGCCCACCACAGCCGACGCAGGTTCGCCCAAGTACGACTGTGAAAGCTGTCAGGAGCTCGACGCCAACGTGCCGATAATCGGCTCGGGTTCGTGGAACGTGATTTCGGGCACCATTGCCGACGTGTCGGGAGTGCAGTCGTTCGAGAACATCAACGACCCCAAGACCACCGTCTGCAACCTGCTCTTCGGCGAGAACAAGTTCCTCTGGGTCATCGAGAACATCGTGACCGTGGACGGCGCAACGTTCCGCTGCCAGTCGGTAGACACCGTCAGCATCTGGAACATGATGCCCGACGAGGCCATAGCCGGCGACGACCGCACGCTCTGCAAGGACTACTACACCCTGAACGCCTCCAAGCCCACCATAGGCACCGGCGCATGGGAAGTGATGCAGGGCTCCGGCACCTTCGCCGACGCCACCGATCCCAAGACCACCGTCACCGGCCTGAGCTACGGCGAGAACATCCTGCGCTGGACCGTTTCGTATGGCGACGAATGCAAGTCGTCCGACGACATACTGCTCTACAGCCAGCAGGCCGAGCCCTACGCCGGCGAGAACGACGTGACCTACGAAGACTCCTATCAGCTGATAGGTGGCAACCCGGGTCGCCTCAGCGGTCACTGGGAATATCTGGGCGTGGCAAGCACAGTCGAGTTTGCCGACTCGTCGAACTACAGCACCATGGTCAAGGGCCTCGTGCCCGGCGTCAACACCTTCAGGTGGGTGATTGTGACCGACGACTGCCGCGTCTACGACGAAGTGTCCATCACCTACAAGGTGGTGCCCACGGCCGGCTTCGAAGCCAACTACATCGAAGGCTGTGTGCCGCTGACCGTCCGCTTCACCGACCAGACCATCAACGGCACCACCTACAACTGGGACTTCGGCGACGGCACGCAGACAACGGTGCGCAACCCGTCGCACACCTACACCGAGCCGGGCAACTACACCGTCAGCCTGATGGTGCCGGGTCCGGACGGCAAGCAGTCGAACGCCTCGGCCATCATCCGCGTCTACAGTCTGCCCGAAGCCAGCTTCTCGGCATCGCCGCAGGTGGTATACGTGCCCGACGACAAGGTTCACTTCATCAACCGAAGCACCGACGCCACCAAGTATTACTGGGAATTCGGCGACGGCAGCACCTCGGAGGAGAAGAACCCGTCGTATGTCTACACCGACCCCGGCCTCTACACAGTGTCGCTGAGCGTCTGGAACGAGCACGGCTGCGGCGCCGACACCACCAAGTATAGCTTTGTGGAGGCACGCCGCGGAGGATTCATCGTCTTCCCGAACACGTTCGCGCCGCGCGAATATGCCGACGGATCGAACACGATATACGAACTCAACGCCAAGTTCCGTCCGGTCTACCAGGATGTGGTGACCTTCCACCTGCAGATATTCAACAAGTGGGGCCAGCTCATCTACGAGACCGACGACATCGACAACGGTTGGGACGGCCGCTTCGACGGCAAGCTGGCACCGCAGGGCGTCTACGTCTGGACGGCGACCGGCAAGTTCGAGAGTGGCAAGGAATACAGTAAGTCCGGGCAGGTACTCATCATCCGATAATCAAAAACAATGAGAAGAATACTGCATAGAATAGCATTTGTGGCTGCCGCCTTGGCAGCCACAATATCGGCAAAGGGTCAGGATTTGTCGTTTTCGCAGACCTATGAATCGCCGCTCTACCTCAGCCCCTCGTTCACGGGCCTGACCAATGGCAGCCGAGTGGCACTCAACTACCGCAACCAGTGGCCGGGCATAGGCAGCGTCTATCGCGGCTATGCCTTGGGTCTGGACCACTACTTCGACCGCTTCAACAGCGGCGTGGGCCTGCTCTGGGTGCGCGACGACGAGGGCAAGGGGCTGCTGGTGCAGGACGAGATCTCGCTGCTCTATTCCTACGAGATCGGCATCACGTCCGACCTCTTCGTGCGGCCCGGCCTGGCATTCAAGTACGGCCAGCGCAAAATCGACACCGGCAAGATGTCGAGCTTTCAGGACATCAGCGCCGACGGCAACGTGGGCACCGGCGGCAGCGGCATCGAGTTCGAACGCACATCCACCGGGTGGGTCGATGCTGCCTTTGCAGTCATGATCTACAACAACGACTTCTGGTTCGGCGTGTCGATAGACCACCTGATGCAGCCCAACTCGTCGCTGACCGACGTCGAGAACGAAATAGGCATGAAGACCACCGTCTATGGCGGCTACAAGTGGACCTACGAAGACTCCTACCGGGGCTCCGAACCCAAGTCCATCTCGTTCGCCCTCAACTACAAGCGCCAGTATCAGTTCAACCAGCTGGAGCTTGGCGCGTTCTGGTACTACAACCCGATCGAGCTCGGCGTCAAGTATCGCGGGCTCTTCTTCGAGACGGGCGGCGAGCTCAACAACACCGACGCCATCATCCCAAGCATCGGCGTCAACATCAACGCCCTGCGAATAGGCTACAGCTACGACATGACCCTGTCCGATCTCAGCTCGTTCGGCGACGGCGCACACGAGGTGTCGCTGGTCTACCGCATCATCCCGAAGGCAGTCAAGCGAGGCTACAAGATGAAGCCCGTGCCGTGTACGGAACCGATAATGGGATACAGCTACACGGGCAAGCAGAGCAGCAGCCGCAGTTCGCGCAAGTTCTTCAAGCGCTGAGACGGCCCGGCGCAGCACAGCCGACCCGCCGGCATGGGAGCACCGCAACCCATCAGCCGGCGGGTCGACTGTTTCCTGTGCGCACCGATGCCGCTTCCGCTCAACGACAACAGGCAGTGTAGGCGTAGTCCTGCTTTGCCCCGTGTTGTCTGTGCAAAAACTCATGACAACAGCAGACAACTCAACGACAACAGGCGGTGTGGGTATTGTCCTACGTTGCCCCGTGTTGTCGGGATGAAAACCAGTGACAACATCGGACAACAAAAGACAACCCGACGACAACACACGGAGAGGTCGTGTACCGCGCCGGCTCTAGTCGGGGACGGCAAAAAAACGCCGCTCGGCTCACGCAAAATGCGCGTAAATGGTCGATTTGATGATAGAGAATGAGATATAAACAATATCTTTGCAGCCGATAATCGAAACAAAACGAAATAATCGAATATGAAGAAAACTTTTATCGGTCATTTAGCACTTGCCGCTCTGGCATGTTCCTTGTTCATACAATGTAAGCCTTCGGGCAACCAGGCATCATCGGCTGCCGCTGCCGACTCGGCTTCTGTGGCCACCACCATCGCCTACATCAATGCCGACACGCTTCTGATGACCTACGACTATGCCAAGAAGCTCAACGAGGCCATCATCAGCAAGAGCGAGAGCTCGCGTGCCGACTTCAACCAGAAGTACCGTGTCTTCCAGCAGGACGCAGTGGAGTTCCAGCGCAAGGTGCAGAACAACGGCTTCCTCTCCATGGAGCGCGCGCAGAAAGAGCAGCAGCGTCTGCAGGAGGCTGAGGCCAAGCTGCAGGAGCTCAACGAGACGCTGACCAACGAGCTGCTGCGCGAGCAGGACAGAATAAACCGCGAGTTGCGCGACACGCTGACCACCTTCCTCAACCAGTACGCCAAGGGACGCTATTCGCTCATCCTCAGCAACACTTCGGGCGACAATGTGTTCTACAGCGCACCCGGCGTCGACATCACCGCCGACGTGGTGGAGCAGCTCAATGCACGCTACAAGGCATCGCAGAACAAATAATCCGCAACCACATACCGCACCGGACATCCTCCGGCGCAAGCAGCCTGCACGACGCACCGTCGCGCAGGCTTTTTTTATGCCCGTGCGCAAGGCCCGCCCGGCCTGTGACCCCGACAGACTGCGGGCGCTCAGCGCATCCTTGCCAACGCTATCGCATCGCAGCCAACAACGTTAATTGAGCCTCACCAACAGTGCTGATGGCGCCTCGCCAACAGTGCTGATGGTGCCTCGCCATTAACGCTGCGGCGCGGTGATGGCAGGGTGGGGCGGAGGCCGGCGGCGGACGCTGTGCGTGGCGCGAGGTGGACG
>CALYZD010000016.1 GCA_945607565.1 uncultured Bacteroidales bacterium
TTATTCTTTCAGAAAACCAAAAAAATCGAATCATGATGAACAGACAACACATCGCCACGCTCGCCCTGGCCGCCATGGCGGCCGCCTCGTGCGCCACCGGGACACCCGAATGGATGACCTGCGCCGGCATCGCAAGGGCCATGGAGAGCGCCAACGACCACTGGCAGTCGACACACCCCGACAGCGGCAACGCCTTCTGGGACAACGCCGTCTACCACACCGGCAACATCGAGGCCTGCCTCGTCCGACCCGACACCGCATGGCTCGGCTACTCCACGCGCTGGGCCGAGCGCAACCGCTGGATGGGCGCCACCTGCCCCGACACCGCCCTGTGGCAATATCGCCCCTATGGCGAAGCGCCTGAGTTTGTGCTCTTTGGCGATTGGCAGGTATGCTTCCAGACCTATCTCGACCTGGCACTGATGCAGCCCGACAGCATCCGCACGGCACGCGCCTTTGAGGTGATGCAGCACGAGATAGCGACACCCCGCACCGACTACTGGTGGTGGGCCGACGCCCTCTACATGGTGATGCCCGTGATGACCAAAATGTATCTGCACACCGGCAACGAGCTCTACATCAGCAAGATGTGTCAATACATGGCCCACACCGACAGCGTCATGTACGACGCCGACGCCTGCCTCTACTATCGCGACGCCAAATACGTCTACCCGCAGCACGCCACCGCCTCGGGCGCCAAAGACTTCTGGGCGCGCGGCGACGGATGGGTCATGGCGGCGCTGGCCAAGGTCCTGGCCGACATCCCCGACGACGGCCCCCACCGCCCGCAACTGCTCGAACGCTTCAGAGCCATGGCCTCGGCCGTGGCAGCCTGCCAGCAGCCGCAGGGCCACTGGACGCGCTCGATGCTCGACCCCGACCACGCGCCCGGATTCGAGACCAGCGGCACGGCGCTCTTCACCTTCGCCCTTTTCCGGGGCATCAACCGGGGCTGGCTCCCGCGCGACCGCTATCTGCCGGTGGCCGTCAGGGGGTGGGACTATCTGTGCCACACCGCCCTGCAGCCCGACGGCCGCGTGGGCTACGTCCAGCCCATAGGCGAGCGCGCCATCCCCGGCCAGACGGTCGACGCGCAGTCGACTGCCAACTTCGGCGTGGGCGCGTTCCTGCTCGCGGCGGCCGAGGCCTATCGCTATGCCGCATCCGAAGATCAACCACAATCGTCCGAAAATCAAAACTAAACTGTCATGAATAAAACATTGTCTGTGCTGATGCTCGCGCTCGCCCTCGGCGTCACGACATCGGCAGCCCGCAAAAACGAGGCGCAGCAGCCCTCGTCGCCCCAGGCCGACCGCCAGTATTGGGCCGAACTGCTCTACAAGATCGCCCAGCCCGTGCTCAGCAATATGGCCGAGGGCCGGCTGGTGCAGAACATGCAGCTCGAACTCAGCCCCACGTGGGACGGCCGCGACCGCCGCGTGGCCTACATGGAGTGCTTCGGCCGACTGATGGCCGGACTGGCCCCGTGGCTGGCCCTGCCCGACGACGACACGCCCGAGGGCGCCATGCGCTCGCGGCTGCGCTCGTGGGCGCTCCGCAGCTACGCCAACGCCGTCGACCCGTCGAGCCCCGACTACCTGCTGTGGCGCAAGGAGGGCCAGACGCTGGTGGACGCCGCCTACATCGCCGAGAGCTTCCTGCGTGCCCCCGAGGCCCTCTGGCAGCCGCTCGACAGCCTGACCAAGGCCCGATACATCGAGGAGTTCACGCTCCTGCGCCGCGTCGACCCCTGCTACACCAACTGGATTCTCTTCGCCGCGCTCAACGAGGCCTTCCTCGAAAGCGTGGGCGCCACCGCCGACCGTATGCGCATGACGCTCACCGTCCGCAAGCTGCAGGAGTGGTACGTGGGCGACGGCTGGTATTCCGACGGCCAGCAGACGTTCCACTACGATTACTACAACTCCTACGTCATGCACCCGATGATGCTCGAACTCACCGAAGTGCTGCGCGACAGCAAGATATGGTTCTGGGGCGACGACATGGCCAAGGTGGCCGAGCGCGCCCAGATGCGGTGCCGCCGCTATGCCGAGCAGCTCGAGCGCATCATATCGCCCGCAGGCACCTATCCGCCCATCGGACGCTCGCTCACCTACCGCACGGCCGCCTTCCAGCCGCTGGCACTCATGGCGCTGCGCCACACGCTGCCTCAGAAGACCACGCCCGGACAGGTCCGCGCCGCGCTCACGGCCGTCCACAAGGCCATCTTTTCGGACCCCACCAACTTCAACGAGGGCGGCTTCCTGACCATCGGCTTCGTGGGCCATCACCCCGACCTCGGCGACTGGTACAGCAACAACGGCAGCATGTACATCACATCGCTCAGCTTCCTGCCACTCGGCCTGCCCGCCACCGACCCCTTCTGGACCGACCCCGCCGAGCCGTGGACCGCCCGCAAGGCTTTTGCCGGACAGGATTTCAAAAAAGATTATCCGGTTGACTATTAATGATATATCGCATAAATTTTATTGCCTGATGATGCACAAACTAACCTTCGTGTAACATCGGGCATATTTTATATGACTTTTTTGTGCTTTTTTTGCAAATCAGTCATCCACGCAAACAAAAATTGACATAAATAATGAAGACAAAATCAATCATCCTTTTGGCATCGATGGCGCTCCAGGCCGCAGCCCAGCAGGGCACCGAGTGGCGCAATCCCGAAGTCAACGCCGTGGGCCGCGCACCGAT
Source organism: uncultured Bacteroidales bacterium (assembly GCA_945607565.1). Classification (GTDB taxonomy): domain Bacteria; phylum Bacteroidota; class Bacteroidia; order Bacteroidales; family Marinilabiliaceae; genus CALYZD01. The sequence goes on from CALYZD010000016.1 coordinate 2,713, forward strand.
GCACACATCATATTTCGCATTCGAAAATCATCAGGCCGTCCAACGCGGAATGACCGAATCTGATAACTTTCTGAGCCTCAACGGACTGTGGAAATTCCACTGGGTTCCATCGGCCGACATGCGCCCCACCGGCTTCCAAGCCCCCGACTTCGACGACGCCGCCTGGGCCACCATGCCCGTGCCCGGCCTCTGGGAGCTCAACGGCTACGGCGACCCGCAGTACGTCAACATCGGCTACGCCTGGCGCAACCAGTTCGACAGCAACCCGCCGCAAGTGCCTGTGCGCGACAATCATGTGGGCTCCTACCGCCGCACCGTCCTGATTCCCGACTCGTGGAAGGGACGCACCATCATGGCCCACTTCGGTTCGGTCACGTCCAATATCTATCTGTGGGTCAATGGCAAATACGTCGGATACAGCGAGGATAGCAAGCTCGAAGCCGAGTTCGACCTGACGCCCTACGTCAAGCCCGGCCGCAACGTCATCGCCTTCCAGACTTTCCGCTGGTGCGACGGCACCTACCTCGAAGATCAGGATTTCTTCAGATATAGCGGCGTGGGGCGCGACTGCTACCTCTACTCCCGCCCCGCCAAGCACATAGCCGACATCCGCGTCACCCCCGACCTCGACGCCTCCTACACCGACGCCACGCTCACCGTCAGCCTCAAGACCAAGGGCGGCGGCACCGTAGACCTCAAGCTGACCGACGCTGCCGGCAGTGTCGTGGCCCAGGCTGTCGCCAAGTCGCCCGTCACCGTGCTCAACGTCAGCAACCCGCTCAAGTGGACGGCCGAGACGCCCAATCTCTACACCCTCACGGCCACCCTCACCGACGGCGGGCGGGTTATCGAAATCATCCCGATAAATGTTGGATTCCGCAAGGTCGAGATCCGCGACTCGCAGTTGCTGGTCAACGGCAAGCCCGTGCTCATCAAGGGCGCCAACCGCCACGAGCTCGACCCCGACGGCGGCTACGTGGTCGGCATCGACCGCATGATTCAGGACATCAGGCTGATGAAGCAGCTCAACATCAACGCCGTCCGCACCTGCCACTATCCCGACGACAGCCGCTGGTACGACCTCTGCGACCGATACGGCCTCTACGTGGTGGCCGAGTCCAACATCGAAAGCCACGGAATGGGCTACGGCGACCGCACGCTGGCCAAGAATCCGAGCTACGCCAAGGCACACCTCGAGCGCGACATGCGCAACGTCCAGCGCAACTTCAACCACCCGTCGGTCATCGTCTGGTCCATGGGCAACGAGGCCGGCTTCGGCCCCAACTTCGAGGCCTGCTACAAGTGGATCAAGGCCGAGGACCCGTCGCGCCCGGTGCAGTACGAGCAGGCCGGCCTCAACGACTTCACCGACGTCTTCTGCCCCATGTACTACGACTATAAGGGATGCGAAAAATACTGCCAGTCCAATCCTCCCAAGCCGCTCATTCAGTGCGAGTACGCCCACGCCATGGGCAATTCGATGGGCGGATTCAAGGAATACTGGGACCTCGTCCGCAAATACCCGGCCTATCAGGGCGGATTCATCTGGGACTTCGTCGACCAGAGCCTGCGCCTGACCGATGCCGACGGCGTCCATTACTATGGCTACGGCGGCGACTTCAACCGCTACGACGCTTCCGACAACAACTTCTGCGACAACGGAATAGTCGGCCCCGACCGCATCCCCAACCCGCACGCCGCCGAGGTGCGCCGGATCTACCAGAGCATCTGGGTGTCGCCGGTCGACATTGCCAACGGCGTGATTGACGTCTACAACGAAAACTTCTTCCGGGGCACCGAAAACTACATCCTCGAATGGCAGCTCCTTGCCGACGGCCGACCCGTGCAGGCCGGCGTGCTGCCGCAGATCGAGGTCGGGCCGCAGCAGCACCGGCACTATACTCTGCCCATCGACCTGGCATCGGCAGGCGAGCGCAATGAGCTGATGCTCAACGTGTCGGTGCGCCTTGCCCGAGCCGAGCAGCTGCTCGACGCAGGCCATGTGGTGGCGCAGAACCAGCTGACCGTGCGCGCCGCCGAGTTCGCCCCCGTCACCATCGCCAACCGCACATCGGCCGTGGCCGCCACAGAGCTGCCCTCGATCGACCAGACCGACAAGAACTTCCTCGTGGTCAGCGCATCCGGCTTCCGCATCGACTTTGCCCGCGCCGACGGTTTCATCTGTCGCTACGACGTCGGCCGTGCCCCGATGCTGGCACAGGGCGCATCGCTCCGTCCCAATTTCTGGCGCGCCCCCACCGACAACGACATGGGCGCAGGCCTCCAGCGCAAGTTCCGCGCATGGCTCCAGCCCGGCTTCAGCCTGCAGTCGCTCGACGCCCAGATGGAAAACGGCCTTGCCGTGGTCCGCGCCGCCTACGAGCTGACCGGCGTTGGCGCAAAGCTCGACATGACTTATGTCATCAACAACGAGGGCGCCGTCCGCGTGACGCAGAGCCTGCGCGCCCACGGCGAAGCCTCGCATCTGTTCCGATTCGGAATGCGGATGAAGATGCCGCGTCAGGCCGACCGCTCCACGTTCTACGGCCGCGGACCCGGCGAGAACTATGCCGATCGCAACCAGTCGGCCGATCTCGGCGTCTATTCGCAAACGGCTGACGAACAGTTCTTTGCCTACATCCGCCCGCAGGAGACCGGCACCAAGACCGACGTCCGCTGGTGGAAGCAGGCCGACTTGGGCGGGCGCGGCCTCGTATTCACCGCCGACAAGCCTTTCTCGGCCTCGGCACTGCGCCATTCCATCGAGTCGCTCGACGAAGGCCTGCACAAAGACCAGCGCCACTCGCAGCTCGTGCCGCGCTCCGACTTCGTCGACTTCTGCATCGACCTCAGGCAGATGGGGCTCGGCTGCGTGACAAGCTGGGGCTCATGGCCTTTGCCTGACTATCTGTTGCCCTACGCCGACTACGACTTCACCTTCAAGATGCAGCCGGTATTCTCCGTGTCCGACACAAATAACTGAAAATCAATAAAAATTAACGCATGAACAGACTATTGTTTCCACTTCTGGCCTGCGCACTGCCCTTGGCAGCACAGCAGAACCAAATGACTTTGCATGCCGACAAGGCTGTCGACATCATCCCGAAAGAAATCTACGGACAGTTCGCCGAGCACCTCGGCTCGTGCATCTACGGCGGCATCTGGGTCGGACCCGAATCGTCCATCCCCAACACCGACGGCTATCGCAACGACGTCCTCACCGCACTCAAGGACCTCCACATCCCGGTGCTCCGCTGGCCCGGCGGCTGCTTCGCCGACGAATATCACTGGATGGACGGCATCGGTCCGCGCGAAAACCGGCCCAAAATGGTCAACAACAACTGGGGCGGCACCGTCGAGGACAACAGTTTCGGCACGCACGAATTCCTCAACCTCTGCGAAATACTTGGCTGTGAACCCTATGTGAGCGGCAACGTGGGCAGCGGCACCGTCGAGGAGCTTGCCAAATGGGTCGAATACATGACCAGCGACGGCGACAGCCCGATGGCCAACCTGCGCCGCAAGAACGGCCGCGACAAGGCCTGGAAGGTCAAATACCTCGGCGTGGGCAACGAAAGCTGGGGCTGCGGAGGCGACATGCGCGCCGAATACTATTCCGACGTCTTTCGCCGCTACGCCGTCTACTGCCGCAACTACGACGGCAACCGCCTCTACAAGATTGCCACCGGCGCCAGCGACTACGACTACAACTGGACCGAAGTGCTGATGAAAAACGCCGGCACCAAGATGAACGGCATCTCGCTCCACTACTACACCGTATCCGGCTGGAGCGGCAGCAAGGGCTCGGCCACCAAGTTCACCGACGACGACTACTACTGGACACTCGGCAAATGCCTCGAAATCGAACCGGTCATCAGGAAGCACATCGCCATCATGGACAAATACGACCCGAAACGCCGCGTGTCGCTCATGGTCGACGAGTGGGGCACCTGGTGGGACGTGGAGCCGCAGACCAACCCCGGCCACCTCTTCCAGCAGAACACCATGCGCGACGCCTTCGTGGCGGCACTGTCGCTCAACGTCTTCCACAAATACACCTCGCGCGTCAAGATGACCAACATAGCGCAGGTCGTCAACGTCCTCCAGTCCATGATTCTGACCAAAGGCCCCGACATGGTCCTGACCCCGACCTACTACGTCTTCCAGATGTACGCGCCGCACCAGAACGCCACCTTCATCCCTTTCGACCTCCAGTGCGACAAGATGGTGGTGCGCGGCGACAGAGTGGTGCCAGCCATCAGCGCCACAGCCTCTAAGGCGGCCGACGGCTCGCTGTGCATCTCGCTCGCCAACGTCTGCCTCGACAAGGCTCAGAAAATAACCGTCGACCTCGACGGAATAGCGGCCAAGAAGGTTGAAGGCAAGGTGCTGAAATCGAAATACATCACCGACCACAACACCTTCGACGACCCCAACCGCGTCGAACCCGCAGCCTTCGACGGCGCCAGAATCGTCAAGGGCAAACTCGAGGTCGACCTGCCGGCAATGTCAATCGTCACCCTGCATCTCAACTGAAAACGAACGAGGCAAACGAACATTATCGTTTGCCTCAATCGATTTACAATCAGCGCATTGAGTCATAGTCTATGCAATTCGATTCAAAAAAAGTGCTAATAATATTATAGATATATTGTAGCATCTTATTTTTTTCTATATTCGCGCAGAGTCAGTGAAAAATGAAAAACGTTTATAGTTAAACACTTATAGAAAATGTATTGGACACTTGAATTGGCTTCGAAGCTCGAAGATGCTCCGTGGCCGGCAACAAAAGACGAATTGATAGACTATGCATCACGCTCGGGCGCGCCTCTCGAAGTGATAGAAAATCTCCAGGAAATCGAAGACGACACCGAGATTTTCGAAAGCATCGAAGATATTTGGCCCGATTATCCGAGCAAGGAGGATTTCTTCTTCAACGAAGACGAATATTGATACACATCAATATCCACTAATTTAAATCATCACACACAGAGGCAACGGCTGCAAAGTCGTTGCCTCTGATGGTTTTTTGTGGGGTGAGATAGAATTGCGAACCTGCGTGATGTGGAATGATAGTAATAAGCTAAATCCTCCAAAACCAAAACGCTCTCCGCAAGCATGTGTTGCAGAGAGCGTTTCTTATCGGAATATGAAATTGTTTTTCTTTTCGCGGAGTGATTTTCATTGGCGCGAGTAGTTGGGCGCCTCCTGCGTGATGGCCACGTCGTGCGGGTGGCTTCGGATTAGTATTTTTTGATTTATTTTGCGATATAGGAAAAAACGGAAAAGCATATCTCGAAAATAGAGATATGGTAAGTGATAAATAGATATACGTATATGGTGAAAAAAAAATATACATTCATTGATTTATTTGCAGGTGCTGGTGGCTTGTCTGAAGGCTTTATAAGAGCTGGATTTGAACCTATTGCACATATCGAAATGAAAAAAGAGGCTTGTGACACTTTGCGAACACGAGCCGCTTATCATTATTTGAAGGACAAAAAACAGCTTGATATTTACAAGAGTTATTTATTTCACAAGCAAGAAAAAGATGATGGTTCAAAACTTTGGAATCAAGTTCCAAAAGAAGTTATAGATACTGTTATCCAATCAGAAATTGGCGAAAAGACAATTGACGGAATATTTGAAAAACTTGATACTCTGATTGGTGAGCGACAGCTTGATTTGATTATTGGTGGTCCTCCGTGTCAAGCTTATTCTGTAGCTGGGCGAGCAAGAAAAGGGGAGGCAATGGCGACTGATCCTCGCAATGAATTGTATAAATTTTATGTTCAATTTCTCGACAGATACAAGCCCAAAATGTTTGTGTTTGAAAATGTGTTAGGAATTAGAACAGCAAAAGGAGGTGAGCCTTTCAGAGACTTGCAAAAACGAGTCCGCGAACTTGACAATTGTAATTATGAGATAGAGGCTCGTGAACAGATAGCGTCAGAGTTTGGGGTTTTGCAACGTCGACACAGAATGATTATCATAGGATGGCGCAAGACTGATAACGGAAAGCCGACAAAATATGGTCATTATCCTAACCTTGATGAATTCAAAATAGATAATCAATATCAGACATTAAGAGATTTGTTTTCTGATTTGCCAACAAGGGTAGCAGGAGATGGCAAATTATGTGAATGTGTAAAATATACAAAGCCGATTTCCAAAATGGCATACTTACAAAAGTATGCTTTGCGAAGCAATGATTTTGACTTTACAACACAACATATTTCACGTCCGAACAATCTCAATGATAGGGAAATTTATTGCTGGGCAGTAAATAAATTTCTGAGAGAAAGGAAACAATTGTCTTACAGCAAAGATGTGCCAGCAGATCATCAAAGGCATAAAAATAAGGAAACATTTGACAACCGTTTTTCTGTAGTTAATCCGTATGGAGTATGTCATACAGTAGTTGCTCACATTGCTATGGACGGACATTATTACATATATCCCACTCTGAATCCAACTGTTAATAATGTGCGTTCCATTACTGTTCGTGAGGCAGCACGCCTTCAATCATTCCCTGACGATTACTATTTCGAAGGATCACGAAGTGCAGCTTTTATGCAAATAGGTAATGCTGTCCCTGTAATTATGGCTCAAAAAATAGCAGAAGCAATTCTAAAACAACTTGCACAAAAATGAATTACGACAATATAGAAGTCCAAAAAGCCGTACCTGATGCCTCATCAATGATTGAGACATTTCGTGCCATCGGTTACAATCTTGAAACTGCTGTAGCCGACATAATCGATAATTCAATTTCTGCTGATGCAAAAAACATCTACATAGAACGCATTTGGCACGGTGGCACATCTATCATCACTATTAGAGATGATGGGCATGGAATGAATGGAGAAGAATTGATTAATGCTATGCGTCCAGGAGCACAAAATCCGCTTGCCGAAAGGGCAGAAACTGATTTAGGACGTTTTGGTTTGGGGTTGAAAACAGCCTCTTTTTCACAATGCCGCAAACTAACTGTTCTTAGCAAAAGGAACGGCTATGCACCAATTTTTTGGACATGGGATTTGGATTATGTAGCACAAACAAACGAATGGAATCTGATCAAATGGATTCCAGATGAATATAAGCATGCTTTAGATAATCAAACTTCTGGCACGATTGTTATTTGGACGGACTTAGATAGAGTTTTACCATTATCAACCTCAGAAGCCAACGATAAAGCAAAAAGAAAATTTTCCAATTCTCTGGAACGTGTCAGGCAACATATTGCCATGACTTTTCACCGTTTTATGGAAGATAAAATCGTAAATATTTATTGGTGTGGCAATATAATTGAACCATGGAATCCATTTTTTTCAAGTCCAGATGAGAATTTCACTGATACGCCTGCACCACAAGAAGGCATTTCTGGAGGAGGAACAATAAAGGGATTTGTGCTTCCACACAAAAGCCGTGTTTCCGAATATGCATATAAAGCAGGTGAAGGAATGAACGGTTATCCTGCACAGCAAGGTTTTTATGTTTACAGAGGTAAACGACTTCTATTGGCTGGTGATTGGTTGGGCATTTTTCGCAAAGAAGAACATTACAAACTTGTTCGTATTCAAATAGATTTACCAAATACGCTCGATACAAATTGGCAAATTGACATCAAGAAATCCAAAGCAACACCGCCTGCGAATTGTCGGGACCAAATAGAACAATACGCAAAAAAAATACGCAGTGTTGGCGAAGATGTTTTTCGACATCGGGGAAAGATACTGAAATATAGGGCTGGTCAAGATTTTCAACCGCTTTGGTTAGATAAAACCAAGAATGGTAAATGGTCTTTTGTTGTTAATCGCGAACACCTATTGATAAAAAGTATAAAGGAAATGGCTAAAAAAGAGCCTGACCATGCAATTGACACACTTCTCAAATTCATTGAAGAATCAATTCCTACAAAAGCAATCTATGTAAAAGAGACGCACGAAGAAACTAAAGATTCGGATAAGCAAGAGATACAGAAAGAGCCTTTTTCTGATATGGACATGAACCTTATTAGACAAATGTTAAGGCAAATGTTCGATAACCAAATCAATAATGGCAAAACACCAGAGCAATCAAAATCACTACTTAAAACGATAGAACCATTCAATAATTACGAAGAGCTAATTGAAGAATTATGACACCAGAAATACTAAATCAAGCAGTTCGTCATTGTAGGCTAATTATTGGTGAAGAAGCCTCAACAACAGATGTGAAGATAGACCAAGCCATCGCTATGGTCACACCATTATTTGGAGCAGAAAATATAGATACAATTCGTTTGAAACAAGAATTGCAAACCATATACTCAACGCAAGTTGAATCATTCCGAATCTTAGTTGGCAGAGAACGCCGGCAACCATGGTTGAATGATTTCAAGGCCAATGAACAATCCGAATGGAAGTTTTGGAAACGTTATAAAGAATACCTTGAAAACAAAGGTTTTGCACCTCGCATTATAGAGAATTTAGACATCCTTACGGATAAAATTCTTGATAATATGTTCAATCCAAAACTCAACGACATTCAACTCAGCAAAAAAGGACTTGTTGTTGGTCAAGTGCAATCTGGTAAAACTGCAAATTATACAGGTCTTATTTGCAAGGCTGCTGATGCAGGGTTCAATTTTATCATTGTACTTGCTGGTATTCACAATAATCTGCGTAGTCAGACACAAGCCCGTCTCGATGAGGGTTTCTTGGGCTTTGGCACTCAATTTGAACGTGTTTATGCCAATAATGCACAGAATAAAATAGGAGTTGGCCGTAGCACACTATATCCAAATTTGGTAGCTCATTCAATTACAACAAGTGAAGAAAAGGGCGATTTTACCAAACGTGCCGCTGGTATTGTGAATTTTAACACATCAGACCCAATTTTACTCGTCATCAAAAAGAATGTTTCCGTTTTGAAGCGTCTTTATACATGGTTGAAAACACAATCAAATGATAACAAAATAAACGCCAAATCGGTGCTTGTTATAGACGACGAAGCTGATAACGCATCGGTAAACACAAATAGACCAGAACTGAATCCAACAAAAATAAATGGCTTAATTCGTGATATAATAAACATTTTTAACCGCAATGTTTATGTCGGATATACAGCAACTCCATTTGCCAATATATTCATCGCACAAGATGACACGGACTTATTCCCTCGCGATTTCATAATCAATCTGCCAGCACCTTCAAACTATATTGGTCCAGAAAAAGTCTTTGGTACATCTATTGTTCCTAATGATAATAATGATGACATTCTGCCTATTGTTTCCAAAATTTCCGACTATTCAAATTTTGTTCCTGAAGGACATAAAAAAGATGGTGTCAAGCCTTCTTTTGATGACATACCAGAATCTTTGAAAACAGCAATCAAGTGTTTCATTGTTACTTGTGCTATTCGCATTGCACGTGGTCAGGGGTGCAAACATAACTCTATGCTTATTCACGTGTCAAGATTTCAAATATGGCAAAATGCAATAAAAGATTTGATTGAGGAGTTGTTTAGATATTACAAGCAAGAAGTCGAGGCAAATGACCCCGCTATGCTTGAGGAGTTGAGACGCATTTTTGAAGCAGATACTAACAACTATACTTCATATACAAGTACGACCAATAAAATACTCAATTCATCACTTTCTACAATTGATAACAATATACAAGTCCACACATGGGCGGAAATCAAACCACTTCTTAATCGAGCTGTACAAAAGATTGTTGTCAAATCAATAAATGGTTCTTCTGGCGATATTATTGATTACCAACAGAATGAAAGAACAGGTATTTCTGTCATTGCAATAGGAGGTGATAAATTATCACGTGGTCTTACACTTGAGGGTTTGTCTGTTAGTTATTTCCTCCGTGCCTCAAAAATGTATGATACGCTGATGCAAATGGGACGTTGGTTCGGCTATCGCCCTGGTTATGTCGATTTGTGTCGTCTTTTCACAAGCGAAGAACTCAACGAATGGTTCAGGCATATTACCCTTGCAAGTGAAGAATTAAGAGATGAATTCAACTATTTGGCAGAATCTGGACAAACACCAGAACAATATGCACTAAAAGTCCGTCAACACGATGGTGTTTTGCAAATCACAGCAATTAACAAGATGAGAAACACCAGACAGATTGAAGTTTCATGGGCTGGCAAATTACGTGAAACTTACCAATTGCCTATGGGCAAAGGATTGAAACAACGCAACCTCATCGCAACACAAGAATTGATTAACACACTTGGGACATCAGAACCACCTCAAAATAATAAAGGCAATTATTTGTGGAGAAATGTCAGCCCTGAAGACATATGCACATACTTTGCTGCTTTCAATGTGGCAAAGTCGCTGAAAAAGGTAAATTTGGAACTTATATGCAACTATGTCAGAAAACTTGCCCAACAAGGAGAACTGACATCGTGGCGTGTTGTGCTGATGAATAAGAAGAACGCACAAAAACAATTCTCTTTTGGAAATAACATTAATGTGGGATGTTTTGATCGTAATCGTGCTAAAGAAATTGGAGATGATACTTATTTCATAAGAAAGAATCACATTGTTGGTAATCAAGAAGATGAATTTATTGATATAGACAATGAAGCTCTAAACGATGCGTTGATTGAAACCCGTGCCAAAATACAAGATTGGAGTAAGGAGTATCCATCGCCCAAAATCGTCCGTGAACAATATCGTTCGGTTACAAATCCTCTTTTAATCATATACCCTCTTAATCCAATATGCGCCAACATAAAAAATGACGATGGTACACCTAAAAATGGCACTATCCAATATGCAGAAATAGATCCTCCATTTATTGGTTTTGCTATCTCTTTTCCACATAGCGATGTCCCGAACAATGCCGTTTCTTATATAGTGAATAGAGTTGCAGAATATGCAGATACCGAAGATAATTTTGATAACGAAGATGATAACAACTATGATGCAGAATAACAATCATATAGCTGAGCTTTGGCAGCGGTTGGAAGAAGAAAAGACGGTTGGTCTTGTGAAGCGTTTATATTCAAGCGTAATGGATTTTCACATATACGCGACTTTTCAATATCCAGAATCATATTTTGGTGTGGCATTCAGTTTTAGTAGCGACATCAAAATAGACATTTCCAATTTTGAGAATCTACGGGATTTGAAGGTATTGCTTCTTGATGACACTTCTTACGTCAACACAAAACTTATCATTATTGAATTGCTGCATCCAACAAGTAGGGATATTTTTGCAATATTATGTGAGAATCTTGTTTTGTCTGTTATTCAGTTGAATACAGAACAAAAAATTGTTCACGCGGTTATCGGTCAACTGAACAAATGGAAAACTTTATTTGACAAAAGTACTTCTGAAGGATTATCAGCCGAGCAACAACAAGGTTTGTTTGGAGAACTTACATTCTTGCGAAAATGCCTTCTGCAGCACGATGCAAATCCTTTTGACGTACTCAATACTTGGGTTGGTGTAGAAGCTGCTTTACGTGATTTTCAATGTTCTACATGGGCTGTTGAGGTTAAGACAACTGCAACAAACAATCCGCAGAGAGTCGCAATAAACGGTGAAAGACAATTGGATGAGACTCTACTTGAAAATCTTTTCCTCTTTCATTGTTCCGTTGAGGTTTCCAATGGTAATGGCGAAACTCTTAATCAAATTATAGCGGATATACGTTCCTTATTAGAAAGTAATGTTTATGCTCTGAACCTATTCAACTCAAAGCTATTTGAAGTAGGATATTTTGATGGTCATGCCAATAAGTATGAAAATAGATTTTATAAAATCAGATCTGAAAACTATTACAAAATCACGGATGACTTTCCTCGTATCAAGGAGAATGAATTGCGTAGTGGTGTGAGCGGAGTGAAATACGACATTATACTCGCCATGTGTGATGAGTATCTAATTACAGAAAGTCAACTATTAAGCACTATTCAGAATATATGAATGATGTCGAAAAATATTACCGGTCATTTCAACAAGAAATAATCGCTTTACAAGAAAGTGACGATGAAGGCGGTTCTCGTGAACAGCTGTTTACCCGTATTGCCATTGATATGTTAGCCGATGCTGGTGAAACGGAAAACACCACAATTGCTTATGATGAGAAGGATTTGGGCAAAAGGGGACAACACAAAATCAATGGATACGCTGTTTCTGACAATTATGAAACCGTTGATTTATTCATTTCAATATACAAGACAGGCGAAACAATAGTCATTGTTCCCAAAAGTGAAATAGACAAAGCCGCCTCTCTCATTACGAATTTTTTTCGCAAGGCCACTTACAATGACTATGCGTGCGATATAGATGAATCTCGTCCAATTTTTGATTTCGCTAATCAGCTGGCAACTTATGATGAATTGAAGGGCAATTTGATCCGTGTAAATGCTTTTATTCTAACCAATGGAGAATACAAAGGCGGCATTCCGCCAAATGGCGAAATCAATGGGATACAAATTTTTTACCATGTCTTCGACATAAATAAATTATATCAGCTTTCAGAAGATTCACGTCTACCTATTGAAATAGATTTCGATGATTTTGGTGGCGAAAAGTTTGTCATACCTTGTATGCCAGCCAGTAATTCTAACGGAGATTACAAAGCGTATCTCGCTATTATGTCTGGTAAATGTCTCTATAAGCTATATGAACAATATGGGGCTCGCCTATTAGAGCAAAATGTTCGTTCTTTTTTGCAATTCGCAGGCAAAATAAACAAGGGCATTCGTGATACCATCAAAACCGAACCGCATATGTTTTTTGCATTCAACAATGGTATTGCCGCTACCGCAGACCGCATTGAACTTGATGATAATAACCATATACGGAAGATTCGTAATCTGCAGATCGTAAACGGCGGTCAGACTACAGCGTCTATCTATACAACAGCGAAAAAAGACAAGACAGACATTTCTGATATTTATGTTCAGGTTAAATTCTCTGTAATTGATAATCCGGAACAATATTCGGATATAGTTTCGCGAATTTCACGTTATTCAAATACACAAAATAAGGTGAATGATGCCGATTTCTCTGCCAACAATCCGGCATTAATCGCTATCGAAAAACTATCCAGATATGTACTTTCACCTATAACACCGTCTTGTAATATTCAGACATATTGGTTCTTTGAACGTGCACGAGGGCAGTATAAGACTTTGCGAAGTCGCGAAGCCTTTACAAAGGCTCAGCGTGCGGCATTTGATAAAAAATATCCCAAAGAACAGGTGTTTACTAAAGTTGAATTGGCAAAATATATCAACGCTTATCAGGAAGTTGTTGGCGGCTACAATAAGATTATTATTGGCCCGAATGCTGTTGTTAGAGGCAATGAAAAGAACTACGCTAAATTCATTAACAATAATTTGCCTGATGAAAAGAAAATCAACAACGTCTATTTTGAAGATGCAATAGCCAAAGCCATAATTTTCAAGACAGCAGAAAAGCGCTATGGAACAAGGAAGAACGACTATTGTATTGGCGAACTTCGTCAAGTCGCTGTACCTTACACGATTTCATTGATTAGTTACCTTACCGGAAACAAATTGGATTTGTACAAAATCTGGAAGAACCAATCTCTTTCTGATGCATTGTCAGATTTCATATATGATATGATGAAACAAGTCAATGCCTTTATCATGGACTCTTCGCCTATTTCACATTATATTGAGTGGGCAAAAAAAGATGAGTGTTGGAACTTGGCCAAACAACATGAGTGGAATTTCAATATTGATGAAATCAAGTCTGACTTGATAGATGAAATCAATCCGCCTAAGCGGAAAATTCTAACAGATGAATGTGATTCTGAAGAAGAGGAAAAACATAAGGAGAGGCTATTGCGTAGCATCCCTTTCTCTTTGTGGAAAAAGATAGGCGAATGGGGTAAAGACGCAGGAATATTAGACCCCACAAAACAAGGCTGGGCGAGTGATGTGGCGTTCATTGTTAAGAATAAACGCCAATTTGGAAAACAAGATAAAAAGCATGCGTTGTTTTTGTTCGATCTGGTGTGTCAACGTAATTCTGAGCTATTGGAGGAAGCTGATATAATTGCCGAATCTGAACAGAACGTTTCCCCAAAATCATCGTCTGATGAAATGACTCTTGAACTGATTCAGCGAATGGTGGATTGGGATAGACGCAAGCAAATTTTAGAGGATTGGAAGTGGAAAGTAATGGATGACGTCGTTCAGGGTCGCAAGCCTCTTACTGATCGGATGAGGTATGTTTTTTATCTAAATTTAGAAAAGTTGAAAAGAAATGGATTTGAAGGATAGATGATTTCAATGCACTAATATAGTGTCTTCTGCCTGATTGAGTTCGGAACTGATTGCTGACAGGCGCATCAAGCAAAACGCTCTCCGCAAGCATGTGTTGCAGAGAGCGTTTCTTATCGGAATATGAAATTGTTTTTCTTTTCGCGGAGTGATTTTCATTGGCGCGAGTAGTTGGGCGCCTCCTGCGTGATGGCCACGTCGTGCGGGTGGCTTTCTTGCATGCCCGATGCCGTGATGCGTGTGAAGCGTGCCTGGTGCAGGGCCGTGATGTCTTTGGCGCCGCAGTAGCCCATGCCCGAGCGGATGCCGCCAATCAGCTGATAGATAACCTCGTAGAGCGAGCCTTTGTACGGCACGCGGGCGCTGATGCCCTCGGGTACCAGTTTTTTGACGTCGTCTTCCATGTCCTGGAAGTAGCGGTCTTTCGAGCCTTTCTGCATGGCTTCGAGCGAGCCCATGCCTCGGTAGGCCTTGAACTTGCGTCCGTTGTAGATTATCGTTTCGCCGGGCGACTCTTCGACGCCGGCAAACAGGCCTCCGGCCATCAGGCAGTGCGCTCCGGCGGCGAGTGCTTTTACAAAGTCGCCCGAATATCTAAGGCCGCCGTCGGCAATGACGGGGACATCTTCGAAGCCGTTCTCTTTGAGGGCTTTGGCCACGTCGTAGATGGCCGAGAGCTGTGGCACGCCCACGCCGGCTATGATGCGGGTGGTGCAGATCGAGCCCGGGCCGATGCCCACTTTCACGGCGTCGGCGCCTGCCTTGGCCAGTGCTACGGCCGCTTCGCCTGTGGCGATGTTGCCCACCACGATGTCGATGTCAGGATATTTTTCGCGTGCCTTTTTCAGCGTTTCTATCACGCCTCGGCTGTGTCCGTGTGCCGTGTCAATCACTATCGCGTCGACGTTGGCCTTGACCAGTGCGTCGATGCGCTCGAAGGTGTTGCTCGTCACGCCCACGCCGGCCGCCACTCTGAGGCGTCCCTTGCCGTCTTTGCAGGCGTAGGGTTTGTCTTTGGCCTTGGTGATGTCTTTGTAGGTGACAAGTCCCACAAGCTTGTTGTTCTTGTCGACCACGGGCAGCTTTTCTATTTTGTAGTGCTGGAGTATCTCGGCCGCTTTTTCCAAGTCGGTGGTCTGGTCGGTGGTTATCAGGTCGTCTTTGGTCATCACGTCCTGCACTTTCAGGTTCATGTTCTGCTGGAAGCGCAGGTCTCTGTTTGTCACTATGCCAACCAGATAGCCAAATTCGTCGACTACGGGTATGCCGCCGATCTTGTATTCTTTCATCAGTTTCAGAGCGTCGCCCACCGTCTTGTTCTGGAGGATGGAGACGGGGTCGTAGATCATGCCGTTTTCGGCTCGCTTGACGATTTCGACCTGCTTGGCCTGCTCTTCGATTGTCATGTTTTTGTGGATGACGCCGATTCCGCCTTCGCGTGCGATGGCGATGGCAAGGCGTGCTTCGGTCACAGTGTCCATGGCTGCCGACACGATTGGCGTTTTCAGTTTGATGTGGCGAGAGAAGTTTGACGATAAATCGACTTCGCGCGGAAGAACTTCGGAATAGGCCGGTATTAGAAGTACATCGTCGAACGTGAGTCCGTTCGAGGCGATTCTATCTGCTAAAAATGACATGTGGTTATTTATTTGAAATATAAAATTTCGCACAAAACTAAGAAAATCTCGTTTACGCCGGCCCTATTTTCGGTTTTTTAATAAAATGTTTTCAGCCTATGTCTTCGCGTGGAATGATGCCGTTCATGATGGCGAAAATGGTCAGTGCGGGCACCGATTTGATTTTGAGTTTGGCCGTGATGTTCTTGCGGTGTGAGATGACGGTGTGCAGGCTGATGTTCAGCTGATTGGCTATTTCTTTGTTTATCAATCCTTTGCAGACGTACTTGAGGACTTCCTTTTCGCGTTCCGACAGCTGGTCGGCTTTGCCGGCGCACTCGTCGGGGTGGGGCGGACGGGTGGTGAGCTGCCTTATCTTTTCGGCTATCTGCGTGCAGCTCAGTGTGGTGGGCACGATGCTGATGTGCTGGTCGTCGGTTGCGGCGGCGGCGTTGTCGGCCAGCACCACGACGGGCGTCTGTGTGTTGATTAGAAAATGATATTCGTCAGCAAATGTTCGCGCATCGGTCAGAATCATGTCATATTTCTGGTCGGGCGATGCGGCTTGCGCCATGCTGCCGGCCACCACTGTTTCGGCGTTGCCCAAGTGCTGCCGGCAGAGCTGCTGCAGTCCGTAGGCTCTCAGGTTGTCGGCGCATACGATTATGTATCTGTTATTGCTGAGCATAAGTGTTTTTCAGTCGTTTTTCGATCATTCGCGCTATCGGTATCAGGACTCTTTCTTCGATCTGAATGTGGTTGTGCATGTCGCGTTCGAACCGGGCGGCGGTGAACATCAGGTTGTAGATGTCGGCCGACATGTGCTTGCAGGTGACGTATCTGATTATCAGGCTTTTCAGGTCGGATATTTTCATTTCGAGCTCGTAGTGCGTGTCGTTGAGTATTTCCTTTCCGCTCTCGCCATACAGTGCGCGGTGCCGCTCGCGTCCGGCGTCCGACATGGTGGCTGCGCTCAGGCTTGCGATGTAGGGAAACGTCTCTTTTTCTTCGCTTTCGAAGTGGGTCATCATTTCGCGTTTGTAGGTTTCGAAAAAGCCGATGATGAGGTTGTCGTCGTCGTGGCAGCTGCCGGTCCGGCTGTCGAAAATCCGGGCAAGCAGTGCGCCGAGTTCGCCGAAGTAGGCTTCGAGAAAATAGTCGTGCGAGTTTTTCAGAAACGGAATCAGGTCCGACGGCATGAACCGGCACTCGGATATTTCGGGCGAGTAGGCGCGGTTGATGTAGGTGTTGAGCAGGCACAGAAACATCGAGACGTCGATGTCGTATTCGCGGCAGACGGTTTCGATGCTTTTGTCTCTGAAGCTCATCAGAATGCCGAATCGGCCTGCGAATGGCAGTATCAGGCTGTCCTGTTCTATCAGTTCGGCCATTTTGTCGGCTGCGGTCACTATGTTGGTCATTTCGGTTGCGTGTTTCTGTGGTTTTGGTGTGATGCGTCTGTGGCTGTGCCCACGTTTGTGATGTCGGTTTCCAAATATCGTGATTTTTCCGCTACATTTGTCCGGATATAAATTTCAAATGTAACGATATGAAAAAGATTTTTCTTGCAACGATGGTTGCGGCCTTGCTGAGTGCCTGCTGTTCGTCGCGTTCGGCTCAGAGCGCGTGCCGGAGCATTGTCGGCGAATGGACAGTGGAATGGATTGAAGGGTTTGAAAATGTGGCCGTAGAGGGCGAAGGTACGCCTGCCGTCACTTTCGAGTCGGACAAATATTATTCCTACACGGGCTGCAACCGGCTCAGCGGCTCGCTACAGCTTGACGGTCAGAACATTAGGTTCGGCGACGGTCCCATGACCAAGATGGCGTGCAACGATCGCGGCCGCGAGCAGAAGTTTATGGAAGCGATTTTCGCGGCCGACAATTTCGCGTTCGACGGCGATGCGCTTCTGCTGCGCAGCGGTCAGAAAACCGTGATGCGCCTGGCGGCCAAGTCGAAGTGAATCAGAGCTCTCCGTTGTCTATCTGATTGATGATATATTCGATCATCCGGTCTTCGCCTTCGCCGTCGAACTCGCTCTTGAGGTTGGAGCCGAAGATGCGCGCGACCGACTGCCACAGGAAGGCCGAGAAGCGTCCCTTGAGCTGCCGGATGATTGCGTAGCTCGTCGAGCCGGTCTCGCGGTCGATGAGCTTGATGAGCAGACGCCCTTGCGACACGGTGAGTCGTCGCAGGGGCTTTTCAAATTCTTGGAAGAGCTCTTTCTCGGCTTTTTTCAGATACTCCTTTTTCTGTTTTTCGTCGCTCATAAGTGCCAGATTGTCTTCTATTTCGGCAATCTTGCGTCCGGCTATGCGGGCGTAGGGCAGCACTGTCTTTATGTTCCTGACAAGGCGCGAGTAGCGTTGCGCGGCGCGCTTCGATCTGAAGCGCCGGCGCGGCATTATTTTAATCTCCCTCAGCCTGACGTGCGGAATGGTGTCGCCGTCCACAATCACGCCGCGCGCAATAGCGGTTCCGCCGGCCGGGGCGGCGGTCTGCGGCTGCGCCGCGCAGCATGCCGAAACTATTATGATAAATGTCAGGACGGCTTTGAGCATCGGTTACAAAATTTGGGCTAAGATATGAAATAATTAACGCCTCGGTTGTGCGCGGCGTCCGTTTTGCGTCGGCATCTTGGGGGCGGCGCGACGCCTACGCCCGGGGGCGTCCGGTGGCTATGCTCAGGGCTCCGGCAAAGCCGATCAGGATGGTGTAGAACGAGAACGGGATGATTTCGAGCGGCGACACGCCGGCCAGCTCCGACGCTATCAGCATCTGCGCGCCGTAGGGAATCAGTCCCTGCGTCAGGCACGAGAAGATGTCGAGCAGCGACGCCGCCCGTCTCGGTTCGATGGCGTAGCGGTGGGCAATGGGCTTGGCAAGCGGTCCGGCCATGACGAGCGCAATGGTGTTGTTGGCTGTGCACAAGTTGGTTATGCAGATCAGGCCGGCCATGCAGGCCTCGGCCGCCTTGCGCGACGTGGCGAGTGCCGACAGCCTTGCAATTATCCAATCCACGCCGCCGTTGTGCCGGATAAGCTCCAGCAGCCCTCCGGCCAGGAGCGACACGATGATGAGTTCGCCCATGCCGATGGCGCCGCTCTGCAGGGCTCCGACCCATTGCCAGACGTCGGACGAGCCGGTGCCGATGCCGCAGACGGCCGTGGCCGCGATGCCGACCGTCAGAACGGCGAACACGTTGATGCCTGCCACGGCGCACACAATCACGATGAGGTAGGGCAGCATCTTGAGCCATTCAACCCTGTGCGTCAGATAGTTGGCTGGCTGATTGTCGAGGCCTATCAGGACGTAGACCACAAGCGAGACGAGCGCTACGGGCGCCACTATGCGGAAGTTGGCCCTGAACTTGTCGCGCATGTCGCAACCCTGTGTGCGCGAGGCTATTATCGTTGTGTCCGAAATGAACGACAGATTGTCGCCGAACATGGCGCCGCCCACAATGCAGCCGGCAATCATTCCGGTCGACAGGTCGATGCTGTCGGCAATGCCTGCGGCCACCGGCATGATGGCCACGATGGTTCCCACCGACGTCCCCATGGCCATCGACACAAAGCAGGCCGTCACGAACAGGCCGGCCGGCACCATGCTGCCCGGCAGAACGCTCAGCACGGCGTTGACCGTGGCGTCGACGGCGCCCATGGCCTTGGCTGCGCTCGAAAAGCATCCGGCCAGAATGAAGATGACAATCATTATCATAATGTTGCCGTTGGCTATTCCGCCCGTGAACAGCTCGATGCGCCGATTGAGGCTGCAGCCGCGCGTCATGCCGATGGCCACCGTGCAGGCCAGCATGAATGCGACCAGAACCGGCATTTTGTAGAAGTCGCGTTCGATGATGGATGTCAGCAGATATGTGACCAGAAAGACGATTATCGGAATGATGGCCGCAAAGCTCGGCTGCCGGCCTTGGCTGGTTGGTGTGTCGTTTTTAGTTGTCATTCGGGTTCGGCAATTTTTTTGCCAAAAATGCACATTTCCATCGTTATCGGCAACGGTGTGCCGATGTCAAATCCGATTTCCGGCAATCGGCACCTGCCCGTAGCAGGCCGACCGCCCTCGTGTCCGCACGCCCAATCTGCAAAAATAGTTAATGGCAGGTCAAAGCCGTGGCGGCCGTCTGTGCGGAGCGGAAATTTCGTGGCGGCGATAATGATTGATACATAACGTTTTGTAATCGAAACTGCGCGTTGCGGTAGCAATATTTCCGTTTGCAAACTTTAACCTCAAAAAAATGGTAGAAATAGTTGTCGGTTTCTACATATTAGTTACTTTTGCTCCTGTTAATCAAATAAAACAAAAATTCTTAACCAAGAAAATTAATTAAAAATGAAAAAGTTATTTGCTATTGCAGCTGTTGCTGCTCTGTTCGTTGCTTGTGCAGGCCAAACTGCCAATAATGAAGAATCGTCTTGCTGCGCTGCCGACTCGGCTGCTGCATGCCCCGCTGCTGAAGCTGCTGCTGCTGACTCTGCCGCTGCTGACTCGGTTGTTGCCGACTCTGTAGCTGCTGACTCTGCTGCTGTTGTTGCAGAATAATTCTTCCGAAACAACGATTTTGACCCGTCGCGGGTTAGAAAAACAACTTATTACAAAAGAGGGTGTTGAGTTCTTTGACATCCTCTTTTGCTGTTTTTATGGATGACGCATTGCACAAAACCTGAACTATATGAAACTACTGATTCTATTGCTTTTAGCCTCGTTCGCGACAGCCGCGGCCCAGAACGTGCAGCGCAGGCTGACGCCCGGCTTCGACCGCGACGAATATCTGGAGTGCCTCAAGATGGCGTCCAACTTTTCCAACACCAAGCTCGACAGCATCTATCTGATCGACGGGCCGCAACACTTCGCCAAGGTCTATTCGTCGCCCAACATCGGCTTCGACAATGGCTGGGAACTCTGGATAGCCCCCGATTCGGTGGTGGCGCTCAGCGTTCGCGGCAGCATCCCGACCGAACTCAGCTGGTTCTCGAACTTCAACGCGGGCATGGTCAGCGCGTCGGGCGTGGCTCACGTGGGCACCGACACGGCCTACGACCTGTGCCCAGACAGCGCAGCCGCCGTCCATGCCGGGTGGCTTGGCGGAATGCTCTACATCGCCTCCGACATGCTGCCGCGCATCGACTCGTGCTACAGCTGCGGCTATCGCAACTACATCATCACCGGCCACAGTCAGGGCGGCGCCATCTCGTTCCTGCTCACCTCGCACCTCTACCGGCTGCGCACGTCGGGCCGGCTGCCGTCCGACATCGTCTTCAAGACCTACTGCAGCGCGGCGCCCAAGCCCGGCAACATGGTCTATTCGTGCCACTTCGACTATATGACCCGCGGCGGATGGGCCTTCAATGTCATCAGCTCGGTCGACTGGGTGCCCGAAACGCCGCTCAGCGTGCAGACAATCAGCGATTTCGCCCCCACAAACCCATTCGTCCATTTCGACGAGCTGGTGGGCCAGATGCCGCTGACCGACCGCATGAAGCTCCGCTTCCTCTACACCCGCCTCGACAATCCGACGCGCAAGTCGGAAAAACAGCTGCGCAAATATCTCGGCCGGACGCTGGGCCAGATGGTGGCCGACAAATGCCCCGGCTACCGCCTGCCCGACTATGCCGTGTGCGCCAACTTCCAGCGCGCGGGCGTGCCCGTCGTCATGGTGCCCGACGCCGACTATTATGCGCTCTATCCCAAGGTCTACGCCAAGGATTTCTTTATCCATCACATGTTCAAGTCCTATCTCAAGCTGGCCGAATCGTACGACCCGGCGCGATAGCCGACAAATGCATTTTTATGCAAAAGACAAGAAGCGTCAGTTTTTCTTTCTGTTCCGAATGCTATAATTGCACCGTTTTTCAGACAATGCTTTAAACAATTGCGCCCGATTATGCAAATCGAAGTCAAGATAGTCGATAACGATAAGATGCTCAGAGAGTTCGTCGATCTGCCCTACAAGCTCTACGCCGGAAATCGCTATTGGGTCCCGCCCATGAAGGCCGACGAACTCAAGGCCTTGCGCGCCGACGGCAATCCGGCAATGGACTTCTGCCAGGCGCGCCTGTGGGTCGCATTTTCGGGAGGCAGATGCGTGGGGCGGATTGGCGCGATAGTCAACCGGCTCTGGATTGAAAAGAACGGCAGGAACTATGGCCGCCTGACGCGCTTCGAGTCGATAGACGACCTGCAGGTGGCCACGCTGCTGCTGCGCACGGCCGAGGACTGGCTGCGCGCCCAGGGCATGGACCACGCCGAAGGCCCGCTCGGCTTCACCAACCTCGACCATCAGGGCCTGCTCGTCGAGGGTCACGATTGGCTGCCGTCGGTCGCATCCGACTATAGCGCAGCCTATTACAGTCGCTTCTTCGAGGCCAACGGCTACCGGAAGGAAATCGACTGGCTCGAGTTCCGGCTCACATTTCCCGCCGCCCTGCCGCAGAAGTCGCTCAAGGTGGCGGCCATGCTCAAGCAGCGCTACGGCCTGCGCACCGTCAGTTTTTCGACCAAGGCCGAGCTTGCCGCCAAGGCTCCCGAAATATTCGACCTCTTCAACGAGGCCTTTGGCCAACTCTTTGGCACTTACCGTTTTCCGCAGCCGCTCATCGACTTCTACATTTCAAAATACATGCCCATTCTCGTCCCGCGCTACGTCAAGATGGTGGAGGATGCCGAGGGGCGTGCGGCGGGCTTCATCATAGCGCTGCCATCGCTGTCGCGAGCCATGCAGAAAGCGGGCGGCCGGCTGCTGCCGCTGGGCTGGTGGCACCTGATGCGGGCCCTCAGGCATCCGCGCGAAATCGACCTGCTGCTCACCGGCGTCCGCCCCGAATTGCAGAAGCTCGGCGTCGCCGCACTGCTGATGAACGAGTTGTGGGAGACCGCCCATGCCGACGGCGTCACGTTTGTCGAAACCACCGGGATGCTCGAAAACAATCACGTCGCCATTCAGATGTGGAAGTCGTTCGAGCACATACAGCACAAGCGCAAACGCTGTTATCTGAAGAAAATCATCTAAAAAAACGATCTAATACCTACCTAATATGACAAAAACTGAATTCGTAAGCGAGCTTCGGAGCTACGTCGTCATCACGTTGGCACTGATGCTCAGCGGCATCGGCTGGGGATGCTTTGTTATTCCTTCCGACATTGTGGGCGGAGGTCTGATGGGCCTCTCGACCCTGATCTACATCTCGACGGGGCTGCCTGTGGGCCCGGTCAACTTCGTGTCCAACATGCTTCTGATTCTCATCGCCATGAAGATTATCGGTAAGGGCTTCGGCTTCAAAACCATCTATTCGCTGGCTGTCTTGTCGTTCTTTGTGTCTGTGTGTCAGATATATATTAAAGAGCCGCTCATCACCGACCGTTTCATGGCGTCGGTCATCGGCGGCATAGCCATCGGCGGCAGCATCGGCATTCTGCTCACTCAGGGCGGCAGCACGGGCGGCACCGAGATCATCGCCATGATTGTCAACAAGTATCACGACATCATGCCCGGCCGTATCATGATGCTGTGCGACTTGGTCATCATCGGGTCCAGCTTTTTCTATTTCCATAATATTGAGTCGATTACGTATGGCTACGTGGTCATGATATGCATGTCGCTCAGTGCCGACTATATGCTGACGGGCGCCAAGCAGTCGGTCCAGATATTCATCATTTCGCGGTTTCCGGGCAAGGTGGCCGACAACATCTCGTCCAAACTGCTGCGCGGCATCTCGATTCTCGACGGCAAGGGCTACTATTCGGGCGAGAAGCGCGAGTTCCTGATGATGATTGTGCGCAAGGCCGAGATGCACCTCGTGCTCAAGGCCGTCAAGGAAATCGACAAGGACGCCTTCGTGTCGGTGGGGTCGGTCTTCGGAGTCTACGGCCAGGGTTTCGACACCTACAAGCCGCCGGTCAAGACGCCGCTCTCGGGCATGAGCCAGACGAAGGTGGTCCGCGTCAACGGCAAAATCATTCCACCCGAAAACATCAACATCGAATCGGGAAAATAGTGCTTTCGGGCACTATTTTTTTTTGTCTTCGTATCTGCCGGCAGGGGGTGAATCCAATTTTTCAATAAAAATGTTTTGTTGTTGTTTATGTAGAAAAAATATTGTTTTTTTGTGTTTATTGATTCAAATCGAAAGAATTACAATTACACATGAAGCCAATTTTTAGGTTGATCCTCGTCGCAGCCTTAGCCATGCCGTTTGCCGACGCCACGTCTCAGATCAAGCTGAGAGGGAAATATGCACAGGAATACAATAAAGCTTATCACGCAGCTTTGGGAACCGATTATTCCAGCGCAATCCCCATTTTCCGCAAGCTCTACGCGCAGTATCCCAACAACATTGACATAGCTTTCAATCTCGGTGTCAGCTACTTGAATGCGAGCGGCAATCCGGATTCCACCATGTATTTTCTCAACCGTGCCCTTGAGTTGGACACCGACACGGCCTATACGCCCGAGCGGATTGAGCTCTTCATGGCACTGGCGCGCGCCCATCAGCTGAAGTACGACTACGACGGCGCTAACGCGCTCTACGACTTGGTGGAGCCCCATGCCGACAGCGAGGTCAGGGCCTCCATAGCCCGCGAGCGCGAGATATGCCGCACGGCTGTGAATCTGATGCAACATCCTGTGGTTCATGGCATCACGCCGCTCACGTCGCTCAATTCGAAGTACAACGACTATCGGCCGCTCATCTCTGCCGACGCAAGCAAGCTCATCTTCACGTCGCGCCGCCCGACGGGTGCCGATCAGAGGCCGTATTTTGCCGACGGCCAGTTCGAGGAGCGGATATACGAATCGACATTCGACGGCGAGCAATGGTCAAAGCCCAAGCGCATATCCGGCCTCTACGAAGGCGATGGGCAGGAAACGGCCACGTGTCTGTCGGTCGCGTCCAACGAGATATACATGCAGCGCGCCGGCGACATCTATTTTTCGCAGCTCGACAGCGTGTCGGAATGGAAGCCGGCCGTGCGCCTGCCCGAGCCCATCAATTCCGACTACGACGACGTGTCGCCCTATGTCAATGCCGACAACACGGAGCTCTATTTCGCGTCCAACCGCCCGGGCGGCTATGGCGGCTACGACATCTACCGCAGCTACCGTCTGCCCAACGGCCAGTGGGCCCAGCCGCGCAACCTTGGCAGTGCCGTCAACACGGCCGCCGACGAGTTGTCGCCCGTCATCCACCCGTCGGGGCGGCTGCTTTATTTCTGCTCCGAGGGCCACAACACGATGGGCGGCTTCGACATTTTCTACTCCAATCAGGAGACCGACAGCACCTATCAGACAGTCAGTAACATAGGCTACCCAATCAACACGCCCGACGACGACCTCTACTTCATGCCGACGGCTTTGCAGAACGTGGGTTACTACGCCAGCTTTGAGTGGAAGGGCGAGAGCAACTCCAGCTTCAACCTCTATAAGGTCGACTACGAAGACCAGGAGCTGGCGACGCTTGTGGTCATGAAGGGAACGGTGCGCGCAGCGAATCTGCAGGACGTGCGCCTGACGGTCTACACGGCTGACGGTGAGGTGTATGGACGCTATCGGGTCAACGAGTACACGGGTCAGTTCGTGCTGATACTGAACGCCGGCTTCAAATACGACATCATCTGCAAAAGCCGGAATGCAAAGAAAACGCTTCATCTCGAGGCACTCAGCTCCGACGCGTATTCGAAAAGCAGCAATGTGGTCATGCTCGACGACATTGTGCTCGACGAAGTCGCGCAGGCCGAGCCGGCTGTGACCGACTATATCGTGCCCACAATCAGTCGCGGTGCCAACGGCCTGTTGCTGCCGCCGTCGAGCGTCGAAATGCCCTACACGGTGCAGGTCATGTCGCTCCGCAAGCGCCTGAGCCCGAACGCAAACATCGGTCTCGACCGCTCGAATCTGTTTGAATATGAGTACAAAGACGGCTGGTTCGTCTACTCCTACGGTTCGTTCGAGACCAAGTCGGAGGCCGACAAGGTCCGCCGCGACATTGTCAGCGAAACCTACATGCGCGACTCGTTCGTCCGCAACGTGCATCAGTACAGCAAGTACATCAAAACCACCACCGACAAATGATGCGTGGCCGGACTGTGGCCCTCAGGGCGCTGGAGCCGTCGGATGCCGAACTGATGTATGCGTGGGAGAACGACATGGAACTGTGGGTGTGCGGCAACACGCTGAAACCCTTTTCGTTGCACGACATCAGGTGCTACATCGAAAGCTATTCGGAGCTCGACATCTACCAGTCGCGGCAGTTGCGGCTGATGGTGGTCCGGGCCGACGACGGCACTCCGGTTGGCATGATAGACTTCTTCGATTTTGACCCGTTTCACAGGCGCGGCGGCATCGGGATAATGATTCACAGGCCGTTTCGCGAGCAGGGCTATGCAGCCGAGGCGTTGGGGCTTTTCGTCGCCTACATGGTCGACTTCCTTGGGCTCAAGTCGCTCTATGCCACTGTGGCGGTCGACAACGAGCCGAGCATCCGCCTCTTCGAAGGCGCCGGCTTTGCCTGCACGGGTGTCCGCAAGAGCTGGCTGCGCTGCGGCGACGAGTTCAAAGACGAGCTGTTTCTGCAGTATGTGGTCTGACTGCGGGCGTTCAATCGGCCATTAAATCCGCATCAGTCATCACGCACGCGCGTGCCGATATTTCTACAAAGCGAAAGCCACGGTCTGGATTCAGGCCGTGGCTTTGCGCATTTATGCCGGGTGGCTCGGGAGCTTATTCCCATTCGATGGTTGCCGGTGGCTTGGAGCTGATGTCGTAGACCACGCGGTTGACTCCGCGCACTTTGTTTATAATCTCGTTGCTGACCTTGGCCAGGAAGTCGTAGGGCAGATGCACCCAGTCGGCCGTCATGCCGTCGGTCGACTGCACGGCGCGCAGGGCTACGGCGTTTTCGTAGGTCCGTTCGTCGCCCATCACGCCCACCGACTGAACGGGCAGCAGCATGACGCCGGCCTGCCATACTTTGTCGTAGAGCCCTGCCTCGCGCAGGTTGCTGATGAAGATGTCGTCGGCCTCCTGCAGCACGCGCACCTTTTCGGGCGTCACGTCGCCGAGGATGCGGATGCCGAGCCCCGGGCCTGGGAACGGGTGTCGGCCAAGCAGTTCGGGGTTGATGCCCAAGGCTTTGCCCACGCGGCGCACTTCGTCTTTGAACAGCAGGCGGAGCGGCTCCACCAGCTTGAGGTTCATCTTTTCGGGCAGGCCGCCGACGTTGTGGTGCGACTTGATGGTGGCCGACGGGCCGTTGACCGACATCGATTCGATGACGTCGGGGTAGATGGTGCCCTGGCCGAGCCAGCGTGCGTCGGTTATTTTCTGCGCTTCGGCGTCGAACACGTCGATGAATCCGCTGCCAATTATCTTGCGTTTGCGTTCCGGCTCTTTCACTCCGGCAAGGTCTTTCATGAACTTGTCGGTGGCGTCGACGCCGATCACGTTGAGGCCCATGCCTTTGTATTGCTCCA
This sequence comes from uncultured Bacteroidales bacterium, assembly GCA_945607565.1. Classification (GTDB taxonomy): domain Bacteria; phylum Bacteroidota; class Bacteroidia; order Bacteroidales; family Marinilabiliaceae; genus CALYZD01. The sequence continues at coordinate 30,088 of CALYZD010000016.1, forward strand.
GCACGCTGGCGAACTCGTTCTTGCGCAGCAGTCCGTTGTTCACGAAGATGCAAGTCAGGTTGCTGCCGATGGCGCGGCTCAGCAGCACGGCGGCCACGGTCGAGTCCACGCCGCCCGAGAGGCCGAGGATGACGCGGTCGTTCCCGATTCTGGCTTTGAGCTCGGCCACGGTGGTCTCCACGAACGAGTCGGGCGTCCAGTCCTGATGGCAGTTGCAGATGCCCACCACAAAGTTTTTGAGAATGGTGGAGCCTTCGGTCGAGTGGAAGACTTCGGGGTGGAACTGTATGCCGTAGGTCTCTTCGCCGTCGATTCTGAAGGCGGCGTTGCGGACGCTGTCGGTCGAGGCCAGGAGCGTGTAGCCTTCGGGCAGCTGCGTGATGGTGTCGCCGTGCGACATCCAGACCTGTGTCGATGCCGAGACGCCGGCAAAGAGCGGCGACGCCTTGTCGCCCACGGTCAGCATGGCGCGGCCGTATTCGCGTGTGTCAGAGGGTTCTACCTTGCCTCCGCCCGAGTGCACAAGGTATTGCGCACCGTAGCAGATGCCCAGCATCGGCAGCACGCCTTTAAGGCCGCCGAGGTCGGGAATGAGCGCGTTTTTCTGGTGCACCGAGTAGGGGCTGCCCGATAGGACTATGCCTTTGACGCTGTCGTCGATAGCCGGATAATGATTGTAGGGGTGGATTTCGCAATAGACGTTGAGCTCGCGTATGCGGCGGCCAATCAGTTGGGTGTATTGCGAACCAAAATCGAGGATAAGAATCTTTTCCTGCATCAATTTACGGTTGAATTGTTAATTAATGCCCGTAAAGATAGTCATTTTATGCTTTCCAATCTTATGACCGATGGCTTGTCTTGGTCTGTTTTTTTCATTTGTCAGCCGATGCTGATGCGCATTCCGTCGGCCACGGCAATGGTGTCGGCAAACACGCTGCGTGCCTCGTCGCGCAGCAGGTCGGTGTCGTGGTATCGGCTCGAATAGTGGCCGATGAGCAGCCGTCGGACTCCGGCGTCGCGGGCCACGGTGGCTGCCTGGCGTGCGGTGGAGTGCATGGTGGCTTTGGCCAGTGCGGCCTGGTCGTCGGCAAAGGTGGCTTCGTGGTAGAGCGTGTCGACGCCTCGCAGCCGTCCGGCAAGGTCGGGCATGTATTGTGTGTCGGAGCAGTAGGCGTAGCTTGCCGGCTCGGGAGCTTCGGTCAGCAGCAGGCTGCGGTCCACGGTGTTGCCCTCGCTGTCTTTGTATTCGCATCCTTCGAGGATGCGGGCTATGTCGCTGATGCCAAGGCCGTAGCGTGCTATGGCGTCTTTGCGCATGTTGGGGCGGCGTCGGCTTTCGCGAAAGACGAAGCCGCACGTAGGCAGGCGGTGCTTGAGCGCGATGCTTTCGACGCTCAGGGCTTTGTCGGAGTAGATGACGTGCGTGCCGTCGGTCTGCAGCGGGCGGAAGACCACTTCGTAGGTCAGGCGGTCGCAGAAGAAGTCGAGGTGCGGGCGCATCAGCTCTTCGAGCTTCGGGTGCGCGAATATTTCGAGCCGTGCCTTGCGGTTGAGCAGCGACATGGTCGATATCAGCCCAAGCAGGCCGAAGACGTGGTCGCCGTGCAGGTGCGATATGAAGACGTGCGATATGCGCATGAAGTTCACCTTCATCCGCCGCAGCATGAATTGCGTCCCTTCGCCGCAGTCAATCAAAAAAGTCCGCCCGGATAGCGTGACTATCTGGGCGGACGGGTGTCTTTCTGACGTGGGAAGCGCAGAATTGCAACCAAGTATGCTCACTTCGATCGACATGCGGACGATGTCAGTTCTGCTGAGACAACTTCTGTTCCATCAATTCTTTTGCTTCGGCTGCATTGGCTGCGATGTCGATAGGCGGGTTGAAACTCGAAACGGTCACTATTCGTTCCACGTTCGGTTGCAGGCCGGCAAGAATCAATAAGCCGTTGCGGCACAATCGATTCGCTACAAGGATTGCACTGATACCGGCCGAGTCGCAATAGCTGCACTGCGTCAGGTCGATTATCATGTTTCTGACCGCCTTGCCCGACAGGAGCACCAGTTCCGATTTCAACCTCGATGCGCTCTGCATGTCGAGTCGGTCGGTGGTGGCTTCTATCAGAGTGTAGCTGTCGTGTTCTTCAATCTTGAAACTCATCTTTACGTCGGATAAATTTATTCGGCTTTCTTGTCGTTATCGCTCATCTGGTCGCGCAGGGCTGCCAGTTCGGTGATGTCGCCCAGAGTGGTCACTTCGAGGCTGTCCTTCACTTTCTTGACGCCTTTCTTGGTGGCCTTGGCGGTGTTCTTCTTCTCGGTTGTCTCGGCGTCTTTCTTCTCGTCTTCGAAGATGCGCGAGTGCGACAGGATGATGCGCTTGGCGGCCTTGTTGAACTCGATGACCTTGAACGGCAGTTTCTCCTCGGCCTTGGCCTGGGTGCCGTCTTCCTTCACGAGGTGACGCGGGGTGGCAAAGCCTTCGACGCCGTAGGGCAGGGCGATGACCGCACCCTTGTCGAACACTTCGGTGATGGTGCCTTCATGAATCGAGTCGACGGTGAAGATGGTTTCGAACACATCCCACGGGTTCTCTTCAAGCTGCTTGTGGCCGAGGCTCAGGCGACGGTTCTCCTTGTCGATTTCCAGAACCACCACGTCGATTTTCTCGCCGGCTGCGGTGAATTCCGACGGATGCTTGATCTTCTTGGTCCACGACAGGTCCGAGATGTGGATAAGGCCGTCGATGCCCTCTTCGATCTCCACGAACACGCCGAAGCTGGTGAAGTTGCGTACAGTGGCCGAATGCTTCGAGCCGATAGGATATTTCTCCTCGATGTTGGCCCATGGATCCGGGTGCAGCTGCTTGATGCCGAGCGACATCTTGCGCTCTTCGCGGTCGAGTGTCAGCACCACAGCCTCCACGTCGTCGCCCACTTTGAGGAACTCCTGTGCGCTGCGCAGATGCTGCGACCACGACATTTCCGACACGTGGATCAGGCCTTCGACGCCCGGTGCTATCTCGACGAACGCACCGTAGTCGGCCATCACGACCACTTTGCCCTTCACCTTGTCGCCCACCTTGAGGTCGGCGCTCAGAGCTTCCCACGGATGCGGGGTGAGCTGCTTGAGGCCCAGAGCGATGCGCTTCTTCTCGTCGTCGAAGTCGAGGATTACGACGTTCAGCTTCTGGTCAAGCTGCACGATTTCTTCGGGGTGCGACACGCGGCCCCACGACAGGTCGGTGATGTGGATCAGACCGTCTACGCCGCCAAGGTCGATGAACACGCCGTAGGAAGTGATGTTCTTGACGGTGCCTTCGAGCACCTGTCCCTTCTCGAGTTTGGAGATGATGTCTTTCTTCTGCTGTTCCAGCTCGGCTTCGATCAGAGCCTTGTGCGAAACGACCACGTTGCGGAATTCCGAGTTGATCTTGACAACCTTGAATTCCATCGTCTTGCCTACGAAGATGTCGTAGTCGCGGATGGGCTTGACGTCGATCTGCGAGCCCGGCAGGAACGCTTCGATGCCGAACACGTCGACGATCATGCCGCCTTTGGTGCGGCACTTGATGTAGCCCTTGATGATTTCGTCCTTGTCCAATGCCTCGTTGACACGGTCCCACGAGCGCATTGCACGTGCCTTTTTGTGCGAAAGTTCGAGCTGACCCTTCGAGTCTTCCTGGCTTTCGACATACACTTCAACCTTGTCGCCCACTTTCAGGTCGGGGTTGTAGCGGAATTCGTTGCGGCTGATGATGCCGTCCGACTTGAAGCCGATGTTGACCACCACTTCACGTTTGTTGATCGAAATGACTTCGCCCTCAATCACTTCCTTCTCTACGATGGTCGAGAGGGTCTCGTCATACTTCTTTGTAAGGTCTTCCTTACTGATGTTGGCTTCTACGCCACCATTCTCAAATGCGTCCCAATCAAATTCGGGAACTGCCTGGTTTACTTCACTCATTTGTAATTTGTTGTGTTTTAATTAGTCGTTAGACATTATGTTGTTCTAAAACGGCCACAAAGATAGCGTTTTATCCGTAGCCTGCCGACTTTTGCATGTTGCTTGTTTGTTAATAAATGTTACGAAAGGAGCGTCGTCCCCGCCGCTTGAACGCAATTATAGGAGAAGCGGCATCCTCGCCGCTTGAATAAAAAATCGTCCCCACCAACCCCAAACATAGTCCTCCATACCTTTATTATATATCACTGCGACGCTTCGGTGTGTCTTCGGTGTGCCTTCGGTGACGCTTCGACGAGCCTTCCGTCCCGAATGTGGCCCGGTCAGTCGTGTCTGCGGTGTGGCGATGTCGGACAATTGTACAAAAATAAGGGTACGTATTACCTTTTTTGAATCTATACACATTTTAGCATTTATAAACACAGTTATATTTGCTTGTCTGTCGGTGAACGCAGGCGGCAGTTTGCGGCGCGGCGGACGCAATCATCCTAATTAACCAAAAATACAAA
>CALYZD010000017.1 GCA_945607565.1 uncultured Bacteroidales bacterium
ACTTTGTTGGCGGATTTTTTCAGTCGGCTGGGGCTTATGGAACGCCGTGGCAGCGGAATGAAGAAGATTATGGATACGTATAAGGATATTATGGGAAGAGTTCCTAAAAGCTCAACGGATGATTTATAAAATGATTTCTTCAAATTATCAAGCGACTTTCATTCAAAGATGGACAAACTGACCAAGGAGCAGCGCCATCGTTGCATGTCGGCGATAAAGGGCAAGAACACGAAGCCGGAATTGCTGGTGAGGAAGTTCCTGTTCAGCCGTGGCTTCCGCTACAGGCTGAATCATCCGCGGCTCCCCGGGCACCCCGATCTGGTTTTGCGAAAATACAGAACGGTCATTTTCGTCAACGGCAGTTTCTGGCATGGGCACGAGGGCTGCAAATATCATGTCATTCCGCAAACGAACGTTGAATTTTGGCAGAACAAGATTGAGCGCAATCGGAGCCGAGATGCAGATGAAAGGCGGCGGCTGACTTCGGTGGAGTGGCATTGCATTACCGTTTGGGAATGTCAGCTGAAGCCGAAAGTGCGGCAACAGACTCTATACGCTTTGGAGTGTTTGCTTTGTCATATCTATCTCGAAGACAGAAGAATAAAGCCCTATGAAACGACCGAGGCCGAGTGCGGCATGGTGGCGGAATCTGTCGAAAGCTATGGCAAGTCGAAATGAATCGGCGTCTGGCGTTTCTGCCTGTTCGATGGACGTGATTTGCGGCCATGCCGGCAGATTTTGTGCGGTACGTCACGGTTGGCCATGACTTTCACCGAGTATTTTATTGATGCAAAGTCCGGTTGCGGCAATGTAGATTATGCCCAAAATCACAAATGCCTTGCCGATGCCGAAGAGGTCGGCGGCGGTGCCGAAAAATGGCGCCACTATAGCAAAGAATCCTCTTATTATCAGACTCCTGACCGACAGGACGGTGGCTCTTATGTCCGACGATGTCAGGCGGTTGACGTAGTCCTTGAGCACGGGGGTGGCGATGCCGCGGCAGGCGTAGAAGAGCACCATTATTGTGGCAAACGTGCAGCTGTCGGGCGCAAGGCCGGCAAGTACGAAGGCGACCGTCAGCGATACGGTGCTGAGCCAAATGGTGCGTTTGGGCTTGAGTTCCAGCTCTATGCGGTAGGCAAAAAGCGTGACTGCGCCGAGCACGAGATTGAGCGCCGTGTGCATCGTTCCGATTTGCAACTCGCTGAAGCCCAGGGCGGCCAGGCGGAGAGGGTAGACCCACGCCATGGCCAGGGTCGCGCTTCCGAGGATTGACGAGTAGATGATGTTCCACTTGAGCGGAATGTTCTCGACAAAGGCGTGGCGCAGCACTTTTATGATGTCGGTCGTGCCACGCGGGCGGCGGCCTCCGGCTGCAGGCGGCTCCACGAGCGTGAGTGCGGCCGGAACGGCGGTGAAGGCCACAAGTGTCTGAGCGTAAAACGGATAGCGGATAGAGGCGGTGGCGAGCGCTCCGCCAATCAGGCCGGCAATGGCTTCGGAAAAGTTGCCGACCGAGAAATTGCGGCCTTCGTATTTGACATATTCGTCGTGCCGGCCGACGGCTTTGAGCGAATCGTACATCAGCGCCGAATCGGCTCCGGAGATAAAGCTCATGCCGAGGCCCAAAATCAGTTCGGCGGCGACTAACGCTCCAAAAGCATCTGTCAGCGAATAGATTACAAAGCCGACGGTGCCAAGTATGGAGCCGATGACAAGCGTTATTTTCCGCCCCCAGACATCGGCCGCGTAGCCCGACGGGATTTCGAAAACGACAATCGAAACGCTGTAGCAGGCTTTGATTATGAACGATTGCTGCGCGTTGAAGCCCATCCGGTCATAAAAAATCATCAAGATAGGCATGGTCAGCATGAACCATTTGGCTATCTTGATGATATACAGGCGATTGATATTGTGCATCATGTCGTTTCGTGTCCTTGGGTCCGGATGGTCAGAATGTGGTAATCTGGCCGCCGTTGCTCTTGGATGTCGTCACTTTGGCGTTCTCGGTCCGGTAGGCGACGGTTCCGCCATCGGCCTCGGCCTCAATGGTTTCGGACGCTTTGATTTCGATTTGCGCATTCAGCCCGGCCTTGGCTTTGGCGTGCTTCGAAGCCAGCGCCGCGCCGTCATATTTGGCATTGCTGACCACGGCCGTCGCCTCCACGGTCTGGCTTTCGGCTTCGCCGCTGATGGACACGAGTGCCGAATTGATGCTGACGTCGAGCCGCTTGACGTAAACTTCGAGGTTGGTCTCGGTGTTGGCGCCCGCACTGACCGTCAGCGACTCGCGCTCAATCGGGTCCTGAGTTTCGACCGAGGCGCCCGACGAAACGCTTATCTCGTCGATGTCGACGTAAGTTACAATGACCTGAACGGCAGCTCCTTGCGGGCGCCTTTTCATCTTGACGAAGAGCGTTTCCTTTTTGATTTCGGCCGCCACGTATTCGAGCGCGCAGCCGTCGACGTTGACTTCCATTTCGGTCTGCTTGCCCTGTGTCAGAGAGATGTTGACGCCTTTGGACGCGTTGATTTTCTTGAAGTTGCCGAGGTCGCGCATCTCGGTCTGCTGTGCCTGGCACAAGGCCGCCATGGCCAGAAGTGCAAGTGTGAGTTTTGTTTTCATTGTATTTATGTCAATTAATATAATGATTTGTTTTCAACTGAAAAGTTCGCGAATCTCTTCCGGCGTCATGTTCTGCATCGGATTGTCGGTCGTTATCATGCTGTCGGCCAGAATCTGCTTGCGTTCCTGCAGCCTGGCGATTTTCTCTTCGATGCTGTCGGAGGTGATGAAGCGGTAGACAAAGACGTTTTTGGTTTGCCCGATGCGGTGTGCGCGGTTGATAGCCTGGGCCTCGGCCGCCGGGTTCCACCACGGGTTGAGCACGAACACGTAGTCGGCGCAGGTCAGGTTGAGGCCGACGCCGCCGGCTTTGAGCGAGATGAGGAAGATGTTGCACCGGTCGTTGTCGGCAAAGGCGCGGATGGCTTCCTCGCGGTTGGCGGTGGAGCCGATTAGTTTGGAGAACAGTAGGTTGCGTGCCTTGAGCTGTTGCCCTATCAGTTCCAGGTCGCGCACGAACGACGAGAAGATGAGCAACTTGTGTTTTTCGGCAACGATGTTTTCGATGGTCTCGAGCACGCGTTCGAACTTGCCCGAAGTGCCCTCGTAGAGCGGGTCGAGCAGGCGCGGATGGTTGGCCAGAAGCCTCAGGCGTGTCAGCGCCTGAAGGGCGATGAAGGTGGCCTTGCGGTCGGGCAGGTTTTCGATTGAGTTGAAAATTTCGTTGCGTGCGCCCGATTTTTCGCGCTCATAAATCTCGTGCTGCTCGGCCGTCATCTCGCAGTAGAGCGTCTGATAGCTGACGGGTGGCAGGTCTTTGACAACCATTTCTTTGGTTCTGCGCATGACAAATGGTGCTATCAGCCGTTTCAGCTTGTCGGTCGTCTCCCCGTCGTGGCATTTGGTGATGAGCGTGTCGAAATGATTTTTGAAAAAAGTCTGACTTCCGAGCAGACCCGGATTGACAAAATTCATCTGCGCCCACAAGTCGGTCAGGCTGTTTTCGATGGGCGTGCCGCTGAGTGTGAGGCGATGGCTGGCTTTGAGGCTGATTACCGCTTTGTAAATCTTTGACTTCGGATTTTTGATGTACTGACTTTCGTCAAGAATTAGATAGTTGAATTCGTATTGGCACAGGAAGACGGAATCGTTGCGCAGCATCCCGTAGCTTGTGACCACTATGTGATAGTGCTTCAGTATCTTGCCCAGTTCGCGCGAGCGCATTCGGTTATGGCCCGAATAGTCGTAGACTTTCAGTTGCGGCGCAAAACGCTTCAACTCGTTGAGCCAGTTGTGGATAAGCGACACGGGCATCACGATGAGCGACGCCGCGATGCCGCTGTTGTTGAATCCGGGCAGGCTGTCGCCGGCAAACAGGTCCGTTTGCCGCATGTCGGGCGCGGGGGCGGCAGTCTGTGCCGTGTCGGCCGCATAGATGTGTGCCAGCAAAGCGATGGTTTGCAGCGTTTTGCCCAAGCCCATGTCGTCGGCAAGGATTCCGCCAAGGTTGTTTTCGTGCAGCGACGCCATCCAGCTGAATCCCTCCTCCTGATACGGGCGCAGCTGCGCGTTCAGTTCGCCGCGCCGTACAACGTTGACATTGTGCATGTTGCAGATGCGTTCGGCAATGCCGGCGTCGGGCGCAAGGTCGAGCGGAAGCAGGGTGGAGTGGATTTTGCCAAGTCGCAGAATCTCACCCGATTCCGATGCGAACGGCATCATTTCGGCATATTCGGCAAACCAGGCTTCGGGCAGAACAAAGATGTCGCCGTTGGGCAGCTCATATTCTCGAATGCCGTTTATCAGGTGTTTCCGGAATCTGACGAACGGAATCACAAATTCTTCGAACTCGACCGATGCCTCGATGTCGAACCAGTCGGCCTTTTCGTTCATCTGCATTTTCAGTTCGACCGGGCCGCAGTAGTATTGCCTGGTCATCTTGCGCTGCTCTACTTCGATGGAGCGGTTGCGCAGTTCGTTGGCATAGTTGTTCAGCCACTCTATTATCGGGCAGGGCGATGCCGAATAGCCTTCTTCGGGTTCGAACGCCGCGTCTTCGCCTATCTGGCGCAGCCTCATATCGGTCAGCGTTTCCACAATGCCGCTTTCGAAGCGCAGGTCTCTGTTCGATTTGTAGAACACGTAGCGGCCGTTCTCCTGCGTCAGTTCGACGGTCGAATTGTCGGGCGAATTGAGCGCGTACAGTTTGTCGTCGTACCTGAAAAACAGCGACATGGACAGTCCGAAAACGGTCTGCTCCACCACAAGCACCGGCTGCGGATGGACTTCGCGCTTCTTGATTCCGAAGCCGTAGGCCGCCACGTAGTGATGCCGGATGCAGTTGGCCACATAGCTTTTCATATACATCGGCACGCTGCGTTCGGGCACGGTGATGCGGCTCTTCTGCGTGAACGGCCTGAATTTGCGGCTGTCGATGTTCTGGAAACGATAGATGCTGCCGCCGATGACGAGCACGGCCGGGTTGCCGATGAGCTCGACGATGTGCTTTCCGCGCAGCACCACGTCCTGCCCGCCGTCGAGGATTTTGAGCGTGTACGACAGTTCGCCGCCGTTGAGCGAAAAGTGGAAGCGCGTCCGATTGTAATCTTTGGATATTCGGAGCCGGTCCGACTCGTAGAGCCTGTTGTAGGTGGCCGACTTGATGTAGACCGGCATTTGCTTCTGCGCTATCAGCTCGATGGCTTCCAGCGTTTTGCGCTCGACGAACGGCCGGACGTGGTTGTCGTAGAATTCGACCGTCAGTTTGTCGAAGAAAGCCTTCATCGTCTTCTCGCGCGAAAAACGCCTGTAGATGGCCTTTTCGCTGGTCTCGCTCAGGATTCTGACGATGTCGGCCTCGGCATCGTCGAGCGGATATTTGCCCGAGGCGGCCATCTCGGCATCGACCGGCTCCATCAGTTTGAGCATCGGTGCCGACTCGTCCGAAACTATGTATGGCACAGCCACATAGCCCAGCGATATTTTTTCGCAGATAATGATGGCAAGGCTTTCGTGGTCGTCGTACATTCTGGGTTGGTTTTGGGTGCGTTCGGGATGCAATGGTTATATGGTGTGGCGCGGCCGCGCCTGCTCAATCATCTGACAATCAGCCGTCTCCCGATGCGGAGGGTGGTGCTGCGCGATATGTTGTTGAGCTTGCAGATGTTCGAGACGGTGGTGCCGTATTTTGCCGCAAGTCCGCCCAGCGTGTCGCCCGAACGTATGGTGTGCGTCATTCGCTGAGATGCGGCAATCGACTCCTCTTCGGTCTGTCCGTAGTGCGAATAGATGCTGAAATAGTGCTTCTTGACCGTGAAGACGGTGTCGCGCAGAGTGCCGTTCTCGAAGTCGATGATGCGCTCCGGGTCGAACGCCTGGCCCATGTATCTGGCCTCGAAGTGCAGATGCGGCCCGGTGCTGCGTCCGGTGTTGCCGCCGTAGCCGATTATCTCGCCCGCCTTGACCACCTCGTCGGGGTGGACGTTGTGCTTGGACAGATGCCCGTAGTAGGTCTCGAGGCCGTTGGCGTGTCGCAGGACAATCAGATTGCCGTAGCCGCCCGTCCGTCGCGAAAACTCGGCTATGCGCACCTTGCCGTCGAAGGCGGCCCGCACCGGCGTCCCGACGGCCAGCGGAATGTCGGTGCCTCTGTGGGGCCGTGTGCGCCTGAAGGAGTAGCGCGACCGCACCTTGCCGACAATGGGTGGCACAAACGCGTGCAGCGAGTCGACCAGAAGAATGTCGACCTCGTCGGGTATTTCGCTGAGCGACAGTTCCTTGTATGCGTGAATCTTTTCGGTGTTCCAATGGTCGTCGAAGTCGACGCTGTCGAGGACCGGCCGCCCCAGGCTGTAATATTCCCAACTGAAATCGTTGTAAAGCACTATTTTGGTGAATTTGTCGCGAGTGTCGATGGTGTCGACCGCTTCGCGGATGCCGTCGGCAATTTCTTCTTCGGCAGCTTCTTCGGCTTCGTCTTGTGCGAGCGCGATGGACGGCAGGCACAGGCAAAGCATCAGTGTGGCTAATGTTTTCAAGGTATGGCGTTTAATTTTTCTTTTTTTTCTGAGGATGCAAATATACATCAAGATTTTTCCTTTTTCGCAAACGTCGGCGTCCCTTGGAACAATCTGCAATCTAATTGCCCCGAAAATTTGGGATAATGCTAAAAAAATGTAAGATTTGCACCCAATTGCTTGTCGCGAAGCAAGCGTTTCAACCTGCAAAATCAAATACATATTAATATGTCAAAAGTAGCATTGATCACGGGAATCACCGGCCAGGACGGAGCTTATCTGGCCGAATTCCTGCTTAAGAAAGACTATATCGTTCATGGCGTCAAGCGGCGCACTTCGTTGTTCAACACCGATCGCATCGACCACCTCTATCAGGAGCCCCATGCCGAAAACCGCCGCTTCTTTCTGCACTATGGCGACCTGACCGACTCTACCAATCTGATTCGAATCATTCAGGAAACGCAGCCCGACGAAATATACAACCTTGCGGCCATGAGCCATGTGGGCGTCAGCTTCGACACGCCCGAATACACCGCCAATGCCGACGGTCTGGGCACGCTGCGCATCCTGGAGGCCATCCGCCTGCTCGGCCTGACCGGTAAGACCCGTTTCTATCAGGCATCGACGAGCGAACTTTTCGGCCTCGTCCAGCAGGTGCCGCAGAGCGAGAAGACGCCGTTCTATCCGCGCTCGCCCTATGCCGTGGCAAAACTCTATGCATATTGGATAACCGTCAATTACAGAGAGGCTTACAAGATGTTTGCCTGCAATGGCATTCTGTTCAACCATGAGTCGCCGATCAGAGGCGAGACGTTTGTGACGCGCAAAATCACGCGAGCCGTGGCGCGAATAGCGTTGGGTCTGCAGGACAAGCTCTACTTGGGCAACTTGTCGGCAAAGCGTGACTGGGGTCATGCCAAAGATTACGTCCAGGCAATGTATTTGATTCTGCAACAGGATGAGCCTGAGGATTTTGTGATTGCCACCGGCATAACCACCGAGGTGCGCGACTTTGTCCGCATGGCATTTGCACATATCGGCATCGAGCTGCGCTTCGACGGCGAGGGCGTGAACGAAAAGGGCATTGTCGTCTCGTGCTCCAACCCCGAATATCAGGTGCCGGCGGGCACGGTTGTGGTCGAGGTCGATCCTCGCTACTTCCGCCCCACGGAGGTCGATCTGCTGATCGGCGATCCGTCGAAATCGAAAAAGAAACTGGGCTGGCAGCCGACGTATGACCTTAACAGTCTGATAGAAGACATGGTTTCGAGCGACATCAAGCTGATGAAAAAGGAACGCTACCTGAAAGACGGCGGCTACCAGACGCTGAACTACTTCGAATAATCAATAATTTCTGATAAGTCAGGGACGCAAACCAAGGATTTTTCCGGAGGTTTGCGTTCTTTATTCATTTGGACAGACATGGAAAAGAACAGTAAAATATATGTCGCCGGTCATCGCGGACTGGTTGGGTCGGCCATAAAGCGCTCGCTTGAGGCCAAAGGTTACACGAATATAATCGGTCGCAGCCACGCCGAACTCGACCTGACGGACGCGAAAGCCGTCGATGATTTCTTTGCCGCCGAAAGGCCTGAGTATGTTTTTCTTGCGGCCGCAAAAGTTGGCGGCATCATGGCCAACAGCATCTATCGAGCCGAATTCATTCTGATCAATCTTCAGATTCAGAACAACATAATTTCGGCCGCGCACAAATACGGCGTCAGGAAACTGATGTTTCTTGGCAGTTCGTGCATCTACCCCAAGATGGCGCCGCAGCCTATGACCGAAGAATGCCTGCTGACGGGCGAGCTGGAGTACACCAACGAGCCCTATGCCTTGGCCAAAATATCGGGCATAAGACTCTGTGAATCAATGAATTTGCAATACGGAACCAACTACATTGCCGTGATGCCGACCAATCTGTACGGCAAAAACGACAATTATAATCTCGAAACCAGCCATGTGCTGCCTGCTCAAATCCGTAAGATGCACTTGGCCAAAGCCTTGGACGAAGGCAACTGGGCCGCCATCAGGCGCGACCTGAACGCGCGTCCGGTGGAGGGTGTGGACGGCAATGCCGACGAGGCGACGATTGTTTCGATATTGGAAAAATACGGCATCCGTGCCGACGCGTCGGGCCACGTCAGCCTGACGCTGTGGGGAACAGGCACTCCGCTGCGCGAATTCCTGCACTCCGATGACATGGCCGACGCCTGCGTGTTCTTGATGGAAAATGTTGATTTCAAGGATATTGTGGCCGGTCGCAATATGAAGGAAGTCCGGAATACGCACATCAACGTCGGGTCGGGCACAGAGCTGTCTATCGGCGAACTGGCGCAGATGGTCAAGCGGATTGTGGGCTTTGCCGGCGAGCTGAAATGGGACGCTACCAAGCCCGACGGCACTCCGCGCAAACTGATGGATGTGAGCCGATTGGCCAATCTCGGCTGGCGCTACAGAATAGGACTCGACGAGGGCATTCGTGGGGTTTATGATAATTATTGCGCCAACATGTAGGAGGATTCTTCGCGCAAAAACAAGGAATCAATGGCAGACAGAAGGCAGATAATGAAGGCTCTTGGCGAGCTGTCGCCCGAGGCTCTGGACTATTTCTTTCCCGGCCTTGACATCGGGCGGCTGCTTGATTCCGAGTGCGATGCGGAGCCGAAGTTCGCCTGTATGATGCCGGAAGCGGCCGAAGTTCGCTGCGGGCATATTCCAATTCCGGAATTAGCCGGCAAAGCGGTGGAATGCATGCCGGATAGCCTCGTCGACGAGCTGATGGAAGAGCTGGAGAAAATCCGGCGCAAATACGGGGTCACCATCGAGCAGATCGAAGCCGTGCTGTCTTACAAGGTGAAACTCAGCCGCCTGAGAATCACCCGCCGGAAGGAAATCATTCTCGACGACTTCGATTTGCGGGAGGTGAGGATGGATACGCTCACCAAAGCCGTCTACCTGCTCTTTCTGAAGCATCCGGAAGGCATCCGTTTCAAGGAACTGTCTGACCATTCCGCAGAGCTGGAGAAAATCTATAAGTCCGTCACCGGGCGCACCGATATGGACGCCATTCGCCGCAGCATCGGGAGCCTTGTCGATCCTTTGGACAATTCCATCAACGAGAAAGTCTCCAAGGCAAAGAAAGCCTTCAGGAACGTGGTCGACGACCGTATAGCCCGATTCTACTACATCGACGGAAAGCAGGGAGCGGCCAAGGGCATTGCTCTCGACCGCTCGCTGGTTGTGTGGGAATGAGCCGCTACCGGTCCTTTCTGTCGTCGTCTTCGAATATGTCGTTGAAGCAGACGCCCGGCGAAGTGCCGGCTTCGAGGCAGCACTGGACTTTGCTCGCGAACTTCTTTCTCGCCTTCTCCCACCTGGCCGACATGCAGACCGCGCCCGTCGGGGTAGCGTCGTAGTTCAGAGCGTTGGAGATGTTCAGGTCCCTTGCCACTTCTGCGGCATCCTGATTGGCTCCAATGTAGGCAAAGGTCCATCCCTGCTCCCTCATCTGCGCCACCAGCGACTTGACGGCCGTGCCGGAATATTCGAGCGAGGAGTTCTCTTCGCCGTCGGTGATGACGGTCACAAGGACGGCGTCTCCGTCGCGGACGACCTTCGAGAGACTGCTTATGGCAGAGCCCATTGCGTCGTAGAGCGGCGTGCATCCTCCGGGCCGGTAGTCTTTTTTCGTCATGTCCTCGACCTTCTCCACCGGCACACGGTCGCGGCGCACCTTCACGCCTTTCATGCCCTCGCCCTCGAAGGTGACGACGGACACGAAGTGGTGCTGCTGGGGATATTCGTTCTGCGTGTTCCTGATTCCGCCCAGAGTCTCATTGATGGCCGAAATGGCCTGAGAGCGGATGTCCTGCATCGATCCCGACTCGTCGAGAATGATGAGATTGTAGACGTCGGTTGTTCTGATTTCCTTTTTCATAACAATGTTTTTTTTGATTGTCGTTATGCAAAGGTATGGGGCGGATGGCGCGGAGCATCGCGTTTGCAAGGCTTGCATTCTGCGGATTCGTGCAGTCAGAGCCCGGCGGGCAGCGACCGGCATCATGGCGAAAGATGCAGGTGACGCCGATAAGAATAGTTGCTGATGGGTTGCAAATTCGATATAAGTTTATATCTTTGCACCCCGTTAATAAAAACCTTTAAAAAAATTAGGGAATATGTTGAATCAGTATGAAACCGTTTTCATTTTGACTCCCGTTTTGTCTGATGTTCAGATGAAGGAAACGGTACAGAAATTCAAGGATTTGATTCTGGAAAGTGGAGGTGAGGTCATCAACGAAGAAAGTTGGGGTCTCAGGAAGTTGGCTTATCCTATTCAAAAGAAGACCACCGGCTTCTACAATTTGTTTGAGTTCAAGGCTGAGCCTGAGTTCATTGCGAAGCTCGAGACAGCCTATCGCCGCGACGAGCGCGTGATTCGTTTCTTGACGTTCAAGATGGAGAAATACGCCGTTCTTTACAGCGAAAAGAGAAGAAACACAACTAAAAAAGAAGAAGAAAAGGAGAACTAAGTCATGGCACAAAGTCAATCAGAAATCAGATATTTGACTCCTCCGTCGGTGGAAATCAAAAAGAAAAAGTATTGTCGTTTCAAGAAGAACGGCATCAAGTTCGTCGACTACAAAGACCCGGAGTTCCTGAAGAAATTCCTGAACGAGCAGGGCAAAATCCTTCCGCGCCGAATCACCGGTACGTCGCTGAAGTATCAGCGCAAAGTGGCTCAGGCTGTTAAGAGAGCACGTCATTTGGCATTGCTGCCTTATGTAACCGATTTGATGAAATAAGAAAAAGGAGGATTTACACAATGGAAGTAATTTTGAAAGAAGACGTGGCTAAATTGGGTCACAAAGACGATATTGTAACCGTGAAGAATGGTTATGGTCGCAACTACCTCATTCCTCAGGGGATAGCTGCATTGGCTACTCCTTCTGCCAAAAAAGTGCTGGCCGAAAACTTGAAGCAGCGCGCTCACAAGCTCGAAAAAATCAAGCAGGACGCAGTCGAATTGGCAGCAAAGATGGACGGATTGTCGCTCACGATTGGCGCAAAGGCCAGCTCTACCGGCAAGATCTTCGGTTCGGTCAACACGATTCAGATCGCCGAGGCTCTTGGAAAGCAGGGTTTCGACATCGATCGCAAGATCATACTTATCAAGGAAGAATCCATCAAGGAGCTTGGCAAGTACACCGCAACCGTGAAGTTGCATCGCGAAGTCAAGGTTGACATCAACTTTGAAGTTGTCGCAGAATAATTAAATTTTTCAAACAGGACTACGTTTTTCAAACATAGAAAGCCGGTGGGGACACCGGCTTTCGCCATTTTAAGGGCAAATGTCGTGCGAGGGTCTTCGGGATGCGTGCGGAAATTTTCATCAACAAAAAAACAGTGAAGTGCTATGGTCAAGAAAATTCTACTATTAGGCTCCGGTGAGTTGGGCAAGGAATTTGTGATAGCAGCCAAACGATTGGGGCAGAAGGTGATAGCTGTCGACAGTTATGCTGGTGCGCCGGCGATGCAGGTCGCCGACGAATGCGAGGTGATCAATATGCTCGACGGTTCGGCGCTGGACGCCGTGGTCGCCAGACACAAGCCGGACATCATAGTTCCCGAAGTCGAGGCAATCAGAACCGAGCGGTTCTACGACTACGAACGTTCGGGCATCACGGTCATACCGTCGGCCAAGGCTGTCAACTTTACAATGAACAGGCGTGCCATTCGCGACTTGGCCGCAAAGGAACTGGGCCTGCGCACGGCCAACTATCGCTATGCCAAGACTTTGGATGAGGCACGCGCGGCCGTGTCGGAAGTCGGGATTCCGTGCGTCATGAAGCCGCTGATGTCGTCGTCGGGCAAAGGGCAGTCGTATATCCGCAAGACCGACGACTTGGAGAAGGCCTGGACGGCGGCAATAGAGAAGGGGCGCGGCGACTCGCACGAGGTTATCATCGAGGCGTTTGTGCCGTTCGACAGCGAGATTACGCTGCTGACCGTGACGCAGCAAAACGGCGAGACGCTGTTCTGCGCTCCCATCGGCCATCATCAGGAACGTGGTGACTATCAGGAGAGTTGGCAGCCGGCTGCGGTCAGCGCCGAGTGTGTGGAGCAGGCCAAGGAAATGGCGGCCAAGGTCACAAAGGCGCTTGGCGGCCCCGGTATTTGGGGCGTCGAGTTCTTTGTGTGCAAAGACGGCGTGGTGTTCTCCGAGCTGTCGCCGCGACCGCACGACACCGGCATGGTGACGATGGCCGGCACGCAGAATCTGTCGGAATTTGAGTTGCACGCGCGCGCCGTACTCGGTCTGCCGATTGCCGAAATCAGGCAGCAGAAGGCCGGTGCAAGTGCGGTGGTGCTTGGAACAGAGACGTTTGAGAATCCGGACTATACCGGCGTCGAGAAAGTTCTTGCAAATCCGTATGCCGATGTCAGGATTTTCGGCAAGCCTTTGTCGCGGCCATATCGCCGCATGGGCGTGGTGCTGCTGCAAGCCGAAGGCAATGAGGGCGTTGGCGAACTGCAGACGCGCGCCCGCGAACTCGCCGACATGGTGCAGGTGGTTAGAAAAAATTGATATTCAGCAAAATAACAAAACAAAAGAGCCTGCGCATCGGCAGGCTCTTTGTCTGTTGACGCTTCTGTGTTTTGTGTCATTCCATAAACTGATTAATCGCAGCTATGAACGAGAAGAAAGACCCGATGGAGTGGGAGGTGATTGAGAGCGAATATCTCTTTCGCAAGCCCTGGCTCACGGCTCGGCGCGACCATGTAAAACTGCCGACCGGTGCCGAAATAAAAGATTTTTATGTTTTGGAATATCCTGAATTTTGCAATGTGATTGCCATAACAAAAGAAGGAAAATTTCTGATGGAACGTCAGTATCGGCATGCACAGCATCTGACTGCATTCGAAATTCCGGCTGGTTGCGTCGAGGCCGGCGAAGCGCCGATGGACGCCGCCAAGCGCGAATTGTACGAAGAAACTGGCTACGCCGGTGGCGAGTGGAGTCACTTTATGACCATCAGCCCCAATGCGGGAGCCTGCACTAACTATAGTCATACTTTTCTGGCCGTCGGAGTTGAGCCGGTGTCGACCCAGCACCTTGAGGCATCCGAAGATATCCGGATAGTTCTGATGGAGCGCGCCGAAGTGCTGAGAATGCTCCGGAATGATGAGTTTCATCAGGCAATGATGGCGGCTCCGCTCTGGAAATATTTTGTGACATTCGGAATGTAGGCTCGCGTATTGCGCTCAAAATCAGGCGTCAACAAGGAGCGTTCGGTCAGACATAAAAAATGTGAACAGAGAATATCAGGCAGGCGATTTTTATATTTTTAGCGAGCGTTTGCCGGGTGCGGCCAATGCTTGCAAAACTCTGAACTACTGATAAATAACTCTAACCTACATAACCGATGCTTACACTCGAAAAAGTTTACAATGCCTCTTATGTCCTTCGCGACATAATCAGGCGCACCGATTTGATTCATGCGCCCAAAATCAATCCCGATTGCACGGTCTACTTGAAGCCTGAGAATCTGCAGATTACAGGCTCGTTCAAGGTGCGCGGGTCGTACTACAAGATTTCCCAACTGACCGACGAGGAAAAGAAACGCGGTGTGATAGCCTGCTCGGCCGGCAACCATGCGCAGGGCGTGGCAATGGCGGCCACCAAAAACGGCATCAACTCGCTGATATGCTTGCCCAAAGGCGCGCCGATTTCGAAAGTGGAGGCCACCAAAAACTTCGGCGCCGATGTTTGTCTGGTCGACGGCGTCTACGACGATGCCTACGCTAAGGCGCTGGCGCTCAAGGACGAAAAGGGATACACCTTTATCCATCCGTTCGACGACGTCGACGTGATAGCAGGGCAGGGCACCATCGGCCTCGAACTGCTGGAGCAGATGCACGACATTGACGCAGTGGTGGTTCCGATTGGCGGCGGCGGGCTGATTTCGGGCGTGGCGTTTGCAATTAAATCCATAAACCCCAAGGTCAAAGTCTATGGCGTACAGGCAAGTGGCGCGCCAAGCATGTTCAACTCCATTGCCAACGCCCGGCGCGAACGCCTCGCGGCCGTGTCGACCATTGCCGACGGCATTGCCGTGAAGGAGCCAGGCAGCAATACATTTGACTATTGTCGTCAATTCGTCGATGAAATTGTCACGGTAAATGATGATGAAATATCAACTGCCATTCTGGCTTTGATGGAGCATCAGAAGCTGATTGCCGAAGGCGCCGGAGCCGTGTCGGTGGCGGCGGTGATGTTCAACAAGCTCGACCTGAGGGGCAAAAAAGTGGTGTGCGTGGTTTCGGGCGGCAACATCGACGTCACGATTCTGTCGAGAATCGTGAACAGAGGCATGATAAAAACCGGACGCCAATGCAGTCTGAACATCGAGCTGATGGATATTCCCGGACAGCTGACAAATGTCACGAACATCCTGGCTGTGCAAGGCGCGAATGTCATTTCGGTCCTGCACGACAGAACAAGCTCAAACACAAACATTAACGGCTGTTTACTTCACATAACGATTGAAACCAGAGATGCCGAGCACGTGGCTCAGATTAAGTCGGCGATTGAAGCCGGCGGCTATAAGATTCAGTGAATCAAACAGAAATCGGGTGCCGGCCTCGCGAGTCGCCGACGAATGGGGCTGCCGGCTTAATTCTTTGGTCCTAAAGATGCGCAAATAGGAATCTTTTTCACATCTTTACGCCCGCAAAAAATTGAGGCTTTGAACAATATCTGCATAAAAATATTAGGCGTTTCGCTGGTGCTGACCGTTTACGGTTCGGGGCTGATGACGGCTCAGGTGCCGGTCGACAGCGAAATCCTGCGCGCATTTATATGCAGTGTGCGTCAGGGTGGATGCGCTGACCAGCTGATGGCCGACGACGTCAGGATTGAGACGCGACGGGCATCGTCTGCCAGTATGCCGCAATTGACGTATATCTTTGAAATCAAGAGCGAAACAAGTCCGTACTTAAATATCCTGTTCACCAGCCGCAAGTTCAAGGTCGGCCTGCTCCAAAGGTCGGCAGCGGCGAGCAAGACGAATGCGCCGGTCCACGGTGTCTGTCTGCTGACGGAGCAGCCAACTGTTTCAGAATCAGCCCAAAGCAGCCTGGTCCTGATGCCGGCCTTGGCGCCCGACACGCAAGAGACGGCAATGCGCACCAACCCGGTACGGGCCGGCCCCGTCTGTGGCTGAAATGCCAGAACCATAATTAAACGGAATCAACAATCAGGTCGGGTGCAATCGCCTGCTATTCATTGTGTTGCGGGCGGTGTTTTGAATCCCGACTTCAAGTCTATCAGAATCATCAAAAAAAACAGATAAATAATGTCAATTATAAATAGTGTCCTGACCAAAATTTTTGGCAGCAAATCGGAGAAAGACATGAAGGAAATCGCTCCGATTCTGGAGAAGATCAAGTCGGTCTATCCTTCGATTGAGAAACTGAGCAACGACGAGTTGCGCGCCTACACTGAGCGTCTGAAGCAGAAAATCCGCGATGCCATCAGCGGCGACGAGGCGGAAATTGCCGAACTGAAGAAAGCCGCCGAGGCTGCTGACGCCACTATGGCGCTGAAAGAGAAGAACTTCAAGGAGGTCGATCGGCTCGAAAAGGAAATATCCGAGAAAGTCGAGGCCTGCCTGACCGAGATTCTGCCCGAGGCGTTCGCGATTATGAAAGACACGGCGCGCCGCTTCAAGGAAAACGAGCGCATTGAGGTGACGGCGACCGACTTTGATCGCGAACTTGCTGTGACCAAGGATTTTGTGAAGATCGAAGGCAACAAGGCCATCTACAGCCATTCGTGGCTTGCGGGCGGCAACACGGTGACTTGGGAGATGGTTCACTATGACGTCCAGCTGATTGGCGGCGTGGTGCTCCATCAGGGCAAGATTGCCGAAATGGCGACCGGCGAGGGCAAGACGCTGGTGGCCACATTGCCGGTGTTCCTGAACGCGCTGTCGGGCAGGGGCGTGCATGTGGTGACCGTCAACGACTACCTGAGCAAGCGCGACTCGGAGTGGATGGGCCCGATGTATCAGTTCCACGGCCTGTCGGTCGACTGCATCGACAAGCATCGCCCCAATTCGCCCGAACGCCGCAAGGCCTACAATGCCGACATCACTTTTGGCACCAACAACGAGTTCGGCTTCGACTATCTGCGCGACAACATGGCCATCTCGCCAGACGACCTGGTGCAGCGCAAGCACAACTATGCAATCGTCGACGAGGTCGACTCGGTGCTCATCGACGACGCCCGAACGCCGCTTATCATTTCCGGCCCCATTCCCAAGGGCGACGACCAGCTGTTCGGCGAATACAAGCCGCGTGTGGAACGCCTGGTAGAGACTCAGCGTCAGATGACTACGAAGATTCTGGCCGAGGCCAAGGTCAAGCTCAAATCAGAAAATCCGAAGGAACGCGAAGAGGGCGCGCTGCTGCTCTACCGGTCCTACAAGGGTCTGCCCAAGAACCGGCCGCTCATCAAGTTCCTGAGCGAGCCCGGCGTCAAGGCGCAGATGCTCAAGACCGAGAACTTCTATATGCAGGAGAACAATCGCAACATGCACGTCGTGACCGATCCTCTCTACTTTGTGATTGACGAAAAGAACAACTCCATCGAGTTGACAGAGAAGGGTATAGACGCTCTGACCGGCGCGTCGGAAGACTCGCAGTTCTTTGTGCTGCCCGATGTCGGCTCCGAAATAGCGACGCTCGAAAAATCGGGTCTCACTGACGAGGAAAAGCTCAAGAAGAAGGACGAACTGCTGCAGAACTATGCTGTCAAGAGCGAGCGCGTCCATACGGTCAACCAGTTGCTGAAGGCATACACGTTGTTCGAGAAGGACATCGAATATGTGGTGATTGACAACAAAGTGAAAATCGTCGACGAACAGACCGGCCGTATAATGGAAGGCCGCAGATATTCCGACGGTCTGCACCAGGCCATCGAAGCCAAGGAAAACGTCAAGGTCGAGGCCGCCACCCAGACCTACGCCACCATCACGCTTCAGAACTACTTCAGAATGTACGGCAAGCTGGCGGGCATGACCGGTACGGCCGAGACCGAGGCCGGCGAGCTTTGGAACATCTACAAACTCGACGTCGTCATCATCCCGACCAACAAGCCGGTAATCAGAAAAGACTATGACGACCTGGTCTACAAGACGACCAAGGAAAAATACAACGCCGTCATCGAAGAAATCGTCAAGCTGGTGGGCGAGGGCCGTCCGGTGCTTGTGGGCACCACGTCGGTCGAGGTGTCGGAGCTGCTGAGCCGCATGCTCAAGATGCGCGGAATCCAGCATAACGTGCTGAACGCCAAGCTGCACCAGCGCGAGGCCGAGATTGTGGCCCAAGCCGGTCAGCGCGCCGTGGTGACCATCGCCACCAACATGGCCGGCCGCGGTACCGACATCAAGCTGAGCGACGACGTGAAGGCCGCAGGCGGTCTGGCAATCATCGGCACCGAGCGGCACGAGTCGCGCCGTGTCGACCGTCAGCTGCGAGGCCGTTCGGGCCGTCAGGGCGACCCGGGCTCGTCGCAGTTCTTCGTGTCGCTCGAAGACAATTTGATGCGTCTGTTCGGCTCCGAAAGAATGGTGAAAATCATGGACCGACTTGGCCTCGAAGAGGGCGAAGTCATTCAGCACTCGATGATTACAAAGTCCATCGAGCGTGCGCAGCGCAAGGTCGAAGAGAACAACTTCGGCATCCGCAAGCGCCTGCTCGAATACGATGACGTGATGAACTCGCAGCGCGAAGTGATTTACACCAAGCGCCGTCACGCACTCTACGGCGAGCGCATCGAGGTCGACATCATGAACATGATGCAGGACACAGCAGTGACGCTTGTGGCTGATGCTCAGGAAAGTGGCGACTTCGAAAGCTTCAGGATGGAACTGCTCGGCACTTTCTCGATGGAATCGCCGTTCGACGAAGCCGAATTTTTCAAGGGCAAGCCCGAGGCGCTCGGAAAAACGCTGTTCGAAAAAATCTGGGACATGTTCATGCGCAAGGCCGAAGCCATTGCCCAGCAGGCATATCCGGTCATCAAGAACGTCTACGAGGAGCAGCCCGGCAAGTTCAAAAACATAATTGTCCCGATCACCGACGGCAAGCGCGTCTTCCAGGTGACCACAAATCTCGAAAAGGCCTACAACAGCGAGGGCCGCGAACTGATACGCGCATTCGAAAAGGTGGTGATGCTCGTGACCATCGACGAGGCCTGGAAGGAGCACCTGCGCGAGCTCGACGACCTCCGCACGTCTGTGCAGAACGCGACATACGAGCAGAAGGATCCGCTTCTGATATATAAGTTCGAGTCGTTCAACCTGTTCAAGACCATGATTCTGACGAACAACCGCAATGTGGTTTCGACACTGCTCAAGCTGTCGATTCCGATGCAGTCGCCCGAAGAAATCCAGGCCGCTCAGGCTCGCCGCCAGATGGAAATAAACCGCATGAAGGCCCTGCGCGAGCAGCAGATGATGCAGCAGGGCTCGGGCCTGCCACCCATGCCGGGCCGGCGTCCGCAGAGGCAGGCTAACGAGCCGGTCAAGGCCGAGAAGAAAATCGGCCGCAACGATCCGTGTCCGTGCGGAAGCGGGAAAAAATACAAGAAATGTTGCGGCAAGGATGCCGAATAGTTTGATAATCAGTCAAAAACAATGCTTATGATACCGATGTTCGTAGACTGGAACGTAGATCCGGTAATATTTTCGATAGGGCCGTTGGCCATCAGGTACTACAGCCTGTTTTTTGCCATCGCATTCTGGCTGGGCTACGTCATAGTCGACAGAATGTTCAAATCCGAGGGCGTGCCCGATTTCTGGCTCGACAAGCTGTTCATCTACGTTGTGGTCGCCACAATCATCGGCTCCCGACTCGGCCACGTATTCTTCTACGGCTGGGATTATTATTCGCAGCATCCGGCCGAAATATTCAAGGTCTGGGAGGGCGGCCTGGCAAGCCACGGCGGTGCAATCGGCATACTGATAGCACTTTACGTCTACTCGCGCGTCGTCAGCAAGCGCTCCTACCTTTGGGTGCTCGACCGCGTGGTCGTCCCGATAGCCCTTGCCGCCTTCTTCATCCGGATGGGCAACCTGATGAACTCCGAAATCGTCGGGCAGCCCACCGACGTGCCCTGGGCGTTCCGTTTCCTGCGGCTCAAAGGCGAGGCGGCCATGATTCCGCGTCACCCGAGCCAGATCTACGAAGCATTGTTCTACCTCGCCGTCTTTGGCCTGACGATGTTCCTCTATTGGAAACGAGGGTGGGGCAACCGTCCCGGCGGCATTTTCGGCGTTTTCCTGATCGGCATTTTTGGATTCCGGATTTTTGTCGAGATGCTGAAAGAAAATCAGGAAGCGTTCGAAAACGGAATGGTTCTCAATATGGGTCAGTGCCTTAGCATTCCGTTCGTTTTGGCCGGACTGTTTTTCCTCGTCCGCGCTTTGGTGCGGTCAAGGCAGAACTGAAATCTGTCAATGTTTGAACCCCAAACTGCTGTGGAAGAAATTCCGCAGCAGTTTTTTTAATGGATTTAGAAATCAGGATCTTTCTCGATGCAAATCAGATTGCCGAGTTCCGGATGCACGAATTCGAGATACTGCGCATGCAGAAAGAGCCGGCTGCCGGCATGCCGCCCGTAGAGCGCGTCGCCCTTGATCGGCGCATTCAGCCCCAGCTTGTGCGCCGCATGCACGCGCAGCTGATGCGTCCTGCCGGTCAGTGGCGCAAAGACGACGCGCGTTTCGCCGTCCTTTCTGCTTGTTACAACGTATTCTGTTACAGCATCTTTGCCGTTCTCGAAATCGACCTTTTGCTGTGGCCGGTTGACGTGGTCGGCCGTCAGTGGCAGGCTGATGGTGCCGCTGTCGGTCGCGACCTCGCCCGTTAGGATTGCAACGTATCGTTTTCTGATTGTCCGATTGCAAAACATGTCGCACATTTTTTTGTGCGTTTCCTTGTCTTTTGCAAACATCAGCAATCCCGACGTGGCCATGTCGAGCCGATGGACATAAAGCGGTTCTGCGCTGGCGGCCAGATGCTTGCGCGCAAAGTCGTAGGCGCTTGCATTGCCGTTCTTTCCCGGGACCGACAGCATGCCGGCCGGCTTGTTGACTATCAGCAGCCAGCGGTCTTCGTAAACCACCTCAGGCTCGCCGGCCGCTTCGGTCAGGAGCGGGTTGGGCTCAACGTCGAGCCCTGCAAGCATGTGCGCAAGGATGGGACCGCACTTGCCTTGGCAGGCAGGGTAGTAGCAGCCGTGGTGCCTGACCTCCGCCGCCGGCGAACTGCCCCACCAGAACTCGGCCATTGCAATGGGTTTCAGATTGTTGCGGTAGGCGAATTGAAGTAGTTTGGGAGCGGCACACTCGCCGGCTCCGGCGGGTGGAAAGCCTTGCGGAGTCTGGGCGAAGATTTCGCACAGATTCTTCTTGACACCGTCGGCATTCAGCATTTCGAAATGTTCAAAAATCCTGCGCTGCAATTCGGCCGAGCGTAACTTGCGTTCAACTTTGAGTTTCAGTATTTTATCTTCAAACATCTTCACTTCGGCAGTGCAGGCCTCCACCTTGCTCCGCAGTGCCTTTTCGAGGCGTTTCAGTTCGGCCTTCTCGAATTGGCTCTGCCTTGTCAGCTCCGATTCTTCGTGCGGCGTCACGCCCTCGGTCCGCCTCCGGTGCCTGATGTCTTTCGCTTCTTTGGCCCGCTTTTTGGCATCCGAAATGCGTTTTTCGGCCTCCGCTTTTGTTAGTCTGTGATTTTCTAATGCGCTGGCATACAGTTCTGAACTGCGGATTGCTTCAATCTCGGCATTAATTGCCGAAATTCCGGCTTCTTCCTTTACGAAAAAACCGTCAGGATCGAGCATGTCGAACACAGGCGGCACAAACCGTTCGTGATGATTCCTCCCGGCCAGATTGCCCGAGAACGCTGCCAGATAACCGGTCTCGCCATTGACATCGGTCACCACAAGGACGCCAAACATCTTGCCGCGTTCCAGCTCGTCGTGCCACTGATTCTGGGTCGCAATGTAGGCTTTGACTTCTTCGGCCGCCATCACGCAAAGCGGATGCGGAGTGTAGTGGAATGGGAAAGTAAACTGCTGAGGAATAGATATTTGTGAAATGTCGTGTTGAAATATGAGCATCATTCTTTTTTTTCGGTAGCCGGCTCTGTGATTATGCCGATTGTCATAATTTCGGTTGGCCTCCGGCCGTCATTTCTTGAAAACTTACGCCATTGCGACGCATCGAGATTCAGATTTCGCCGCCACTTTTCGGGCAAAGATAAGCCAACCCGGTCAGAAAAGCGGTGATTTACATAAAAATAACTGAATTATAAATAATTCTAAAAATCAACTGGCATTTTCGTGCGACGGCGTTTTTTTGCATTCAAAATTGTTAGTTTTACGCTGAAAGATGAACAATTCAGACACACAATAATATGACAACGCAAACAATCATTTCGAGTGACGAACGTCGCCTTCTGTTGCAATCTTACAAAAGACTGTTGCAATTCACAGCCGATATCAGACAGCCTGATGACATTGTCAAGATTAAAAAACTGATGTCCGAAGCCTCAGAAAGTGTCGATATCATGCATTTTAAGGCTCCGGGGTTTTCGGGTCTGCGTCATTCGATCGAAGTTGCCCAGATTGTGGTCGAAGAGGTCGGGCTTGGCCGCACGTCAGTGATCTGCGCCTTGCTCTACGACACGATGCAGATAGCCAGGATTCCGCGCGAGGAAATCAAGAATGCCTTCGGCGAGCAGGTCGCGTTCATCTGCGACGGCCTGATGAAGGTCGCCGAACTCTATGAGCGGCACACGTCAATCGAAAACGACAATTTCCGAAAGCTGCTTTTCACTTTCGCTCAGGATCTTCGCGTGATTCTGGTCATCCTGGCCGAAAGGCTGAATCTGATGCGCCATCTGAAGCTGTATTCCGAAGAGGATCAGCGCAGTATAGGTTCGGAGGTCGGCTATCTGTATGCCCCGATGGCTCACCGAATGGGCCTCTATCGCATCAAATCCGAAATGGAAGACCTTGCGATGAAGTTCACTAACCGCCAGGTCTACAACGAAATAGCGCGCAAGCTGAACGAAACAAAGCGTTCGCGTGATGCCTATATCGACAATTTCATCAATCCGCTCAAGGAAGTGCTGTTGAAGCATGGCTTTAAGTTCGAGATCAAAGGGCGCACTAAGACAATCAATTCCATCTACAACAAACTGAAAAAATCGAACGTCGAATTTGAACAGGTCTACGATTTGTTTGCCATTCGCGTGATTCTGGATTGCGACTACGAGGAGGAAAAATCGCAGTGCTGGCGCGTCTATTCGATTGTGACCGACATGTATCAGCCCAATCCGACCCGCCTTCGCGACTGGATTTCGGTGCCCAAAAGCAACGGCTACGAATGCCTGCACACCACGGTGCTCGGCCCCGAAAACAAATGGGTCGAAGTGCAGATCCGCACGCGTCGTATGGACGAAATAGCCGAGAAAGGTTTTGCCGCCCACTGGAAATACAAAGGCATCAAGACCGAGAAAAGCATGGAGAACTGGCTTGGTCACATCAGGGAAATACTTGAAAATCCGGAGCTTAACGCCATTGACTTCATCGACGACTTCAAGCTCGATCTTTACGACAAGGAAGTCTTCGTCTTCACGCCCAAAGGCGACCTGAAGCGTCTGCCCAAAGGCTCGAGGGTACTCGATTTTGCCTTCGACATCCATTCGAACATAGGCCGCCGATGTGTGGGAGCCATTGTCAATCAGCGCAATGTGCCAATCCGCTACGAACTGAAAAACGGCGATCAGGTCGAGATTCTGACCTCGAATCATCAGGAGCCCAAGCAGGACTGGCTCAACATTGTGGTGACTTCGCGCGCCAAGACAAAGCTGAAGCAGGCGCTGAAAGAGCAGATGTTCAAGCAGTCCGAATTTGGCCGCGAATTGCTTGTGCGCCGTCTCAAAAATTGGAAATACGAGCTGACCGACACCTTGCTGAGCCAGCTGATGCGCGGCTTCGGCTACAAGGATATCCATGTTTTCCTGTGCGACGTCGGCAACGAAAAAATATCGGCCGTCCAGGTCAAAGATTACATTCAGCAGCTCGAACGCAAAGAAGATGAGCAGATTGAAGCCCAGAAGTCAACCGTTTCGGCCGACAAGTTTGTCAAGCCCGACGAGGAGCTCACAAACTCGTCGAGCGTCCTGACGATTGATAAAAATCTGTCGGGCATCGATTTTCAGCTTGCCAAGTGCTGCAACCCGATTTTTGGCGACCCGGTGTTCGGCTTCGTTTCGGTGTCGGGCGGAATCAAAATTCACAGAATAGGCTGCCCCAACGAGGCCGACATGCGCTCCAAATTCGGCTACCGCATAGTCCGCGCGCAGTGGAGCGGCACGCATGGCAACATGAGCGCCGTCACTTTGCGTGTGACCGGCAGCGACGACATCGGCATCGTGACCAACATCACTCAGCTGCTTGGCAAAGACCAGGACGTCCGGTTGCGCTCGATTACGGTCGATTCGTCGGTCGGCGGCTTTTTGGGAACGGTGACGGTGCTTGTCAACAGCACGGACAGGCTGGAGTCACTGGTGAAAAAAATCAAAGCCGTCAAAGGCGTTTACACGGTCGATAGAATAGGTAATTAGTTGATAATATGAAAACTACATCAGAGAGAATCGGCGATTTGCTGAGATCGGCCAATCAGACCCTCTCGACGGCCGAAAGTTGCACCGGCGGCATGATTGCCCACAAAATAACAGCCGTTTCGGGCTGTTCCGACTATTATAAAGGTAGCGTCGTCAGTTACTGCAACGATGTTAAAATGAATCAGTTGGGTGTCAGCCAATCCGATTTGGAAAGCCACGGAGCCGTCAGCCGGCCGGTGGTTGAGCAGATGGCAGGCGGCGTGCGCAATTTGCTTGCAACCGATTATGCGTTAGCCACTTCGGGCATAGCCGGCCCCGGCGGCGGAACGGCCGAAAAGCCGGTCGGGACAGTCTGGATGGCCTTGGCCACGCCCGATGGAATCGAAAGCCGGTGCTGCCACTTTGGCACCGACCGAGCCGAGAATATCGAAAAGGCATCGGAGTCAGCGCTCGAAATGCTGCTCGATTTTTTGCTGGAGCGCGAAAAGTCTGTCAGATAAAACATTGCATCGAAATCTGATATGCTTCTAAAAAGTTTGGATTCCAAGGTGTTGGACCGGCTCATCTGCTCAATGAACGGTGCTGCCGAACTGACAGAAGTTTATGAGGCATTGACCCGGCAACTCTCGGAAGTGTCGGCGGAGTTGGGCTATCATTGCCGCAAGGGCTGTGGGGCTTGTTGCCAAGGCAAGTCTGGCGATAAGGAAGTGTCTGTGTTTGAGATGATTCCAATGGCTGTCGAGATGGTCAGGAACGGAAGCGCGGAAAAAATATTGGAGAAGTTGGATTCGATGGAAGATTGCGACGAACAGCCTTGCATCAACTATGTGGATATCAATCACTCCGAGGGCCTCGGGCATTGCGGCGGCTACACGAACAGGCCGTTTGTCTGCCGGCTCTTCGGCGATTCGATCTATCTGGCCAAAAACGACAAAAAAGAATTGCTTGCATGTCATTGGTTGAAAACCAATTATGACGCTTCTGTTCGAGCAAAACTTGAAACCCGCCTGCCTCTGATTTCGGAAGAGACCACCTGCGGCCGTTCGATTGATCCGATTTTGGGCGAGAGGATTCTGGGGATAAATTCGGCTCTGAGCGAAGCTCTGAAAATCGTTCTGAACAAAGCGGAATTTATTGAGGAGGCCGAAGCGGATTAGTGGGAATATTTTTTTGCCACAAAATCAGTCGGTTGTGTTGTAATTAAGAATGGAAATGTCTACTTTTGCAGCGCAAAGTTGGGAGGAATGCAACTGATAAGCTGTTGATTGATATTGCATTACGACTTCTCCTGATGGCTTGTACGAATGGTTTCGTCAGCATTCAAAAGATGCGTGAGTGCGAAACGAGGCCAAAATAACAGCCAGACGAAGTGCAATTATTCCGATTGACTCTTGTTTTTTTGTAGAAAAAAACCGTACTTTGCGCACTGTTTGAAAAACGTATCCGAAAATTTGTAGCAATGTCAAAAATTTGTCAAATAACAGGTATTGCCTTCATGACGGGAAACAATGTTTCTCACTCAAAAAGAAGGACTAAGAGAAGATTTGAGCCGAATCTGTTCGACAGGAAATTCTTCATTCCCGAAGAAAATCGTTGGGTGAATCTTCGAGTTTCGTGCGCTGGTTTGCGTATGATCAACAAAGTTGGTATCTCAGCAGCATTGAAGCAGGCTGTAGCAAAAGGAATAATTAATAAATATTAATCCGGACGACAATGGCAAAGAAAAGCAAAGGTAACAGAGTTCAGGTGATTTTGGAATGCACCGAGCACAAGGAAAGTGGTATGCCGGGCACGTCTCGCTACATCACTACTAAAAACAGAAAGAACACTCCCGATCGTCTGGAGTTGAAGAAATATAATCCGATTTTGAAACGTGTGACTGTTCACCGTGAAATTAAATAACATTAATCATGGCAAAGAAAGTAGTTGCAACCTTGCAGAAAGGTGAAGGTAAAGGTCATACCAAAGTTATCAAAATGGTAAAGTCGCCCAAGACTGGCGCTTATACATTCTGTGAAGAAGTGGTACTGAACGACGAAGTCAAGAATTATTTCAGCAAGAAATAATCTTACATTCACCACAATATTTAGAGTCTCAGTCATTGAGGCTCTTTTTTTTTGCCCCTTTCGTCCCCCGAAAATGACGCCGCCCGGCCCGCTCGCCGTTAATTTTCTTATATAGGTAAGCAATCCATTCATTGTTATAATTCATATCTTTGCAAATGTTTATAATTAATCACTTAACAATTTAGTTAGCATGGGTCTGTTTGGTGTTTTCAGCAAGGCGAAAAAAGAAAATTTGGACAAGGGACTCCACAAAACAAAAGAAAGCCTTTTGAAAAGATTGGGTCGAGTGCTGATAGGCAAGTCGACCGTTGACGATGAAATACTCGACGAATTGGAAGAAATCCTGATTACGTCGGACGTTGGGGTCGAGACGACTCTGAAAATAATCGATAGGCTTCAGAAGAGAGTGGCTGAAGACAAGTATGTTAACACAAGTGAACTCAATCATATCTTAAAGGAAGAAATATCGCTTTTGCTGGCCGAGAATCATAGTTCGGATATAGACGATTTCGACCTGCCACAAACCGGCGAACCGTATGTCATAATGGTGGTCGGCGTCAACGGTGTGGGCAAGACCACGACTATCGGCAAGCTGGCGGCCAAATTCACGCAGTCGGGCAAGAAGGTGGTGCTTGGCGCTGCCGACACTTTCCGTGCGGCCGCCATTGAGCAGCTGAACGTTTGGGCCGAGCGCGTCAACGTCCCGATCATCAAGCAGCAGATGGGGTCCGACCCGGCTTCGGTGGCGTTCGACACGCTGGCCTCGGCCAAGCGTCAGGGTGCCGACGTGGTGATAATCGACACTGCCGGCCGCCTGCACAACAAGGTCGGATTGATGAACGAACTGACTAAAATCAAGAACGTGATGAAAAAGATTGTCTCGACCGCTCCCAATGAAGTTCTGTTGGTTCTGGATGGGTCCACAGGTCAAAATGCGTTTGAACAAGCTAAGGAATTTACTAAAGCGACCGAGGTTACGGCTCTGGCCATCACAAAGTTAGACGGCACGGCAAAGGGTGGTGTGGTGATTGGCGTTTCGGATCAGTTCAGCATCCCGGTCAAGTACATCGGCATAGGTGAGGGAATTGACGATTTGCAACTTTTTAACAAGGAACAGTTCGTTGATTCGTTGTTCAACAATTAAAAAACGGAACGCGAGATCAATTTTCTGGACATAAATGAATCCCGAAGTCAAATTCAAAACAGTCGACATCATTTCGTTGGGCTGTTCAAAAAATCTGGTCGACAGCGAGTCGCTGATGCGTCAGCTGTCGGCAAACGGAATAAGGGTGGCTCACGACCCTGAACGGCCTAAAGGCGAGGTGGTTGTGATTAATACCTGCGGTTTCATCGGCGACGCAAAGGAGGAATCGATAGATACGATATTGAATTTTGCCGAGGCGAAGAAGCGTGGCAAAATCAAGCGTTTGTATGTGATGGGGTGCCTTTCGCAGCGATATTTCGAGCAGTTGGGCACCGAGATTCCGGAGGTTGACAAGTTTTATGGCAAATTTGACTGGCAGGGAATAGTGTCGGAAATCGGCGCTACGTATCGTCGTGATTTAATGAACGATAGGGTTCTGACAACTCCGAGCCACTATGCGTATCTGAAAATTTCGGAGGGTTGCAACAGGACGTGCTCCTACTGCGCCATTCCAATCATTACCGGCAAGCACAAAAGCCGGCCGATAGAGGATATTGTTGCCGAGGCCGAGGGGCTGGCCCGGAAAGGCGTCAAAGAGTTGCAGGTGATTGCGCAGGATTTGTCTTTCTACGGCTACGATTTGTACAAGAAAAGCCGCTTGGCCGAACTGGTTGAAAATCTGTCGGATATCAAAGGTATTGAGTGGATTAGGCTTCATTATGCTTATCCGGCAGGATTCCCTAAAGACATTCTTGAAGTGATGGCGTCTAACGGCAAGGTTTGTAGATATATAGACCTGGCGCTTCAGCACATCAGCGACAATATGCTGACAAAAATGAGGCGCAATATCACCAAGCGGCAAACCATTGATTTACTGAGCGAAATACGGGGAAAAGTGCCTGACATCTGCATCCGGACAACTCTGATCACCGGTCACCCCGGCGAGACCGAGCGCGACTTCGAGGAGCTGAAGGAATTTGTGGCAGCTGCAAAGTTTGACCGCTTGGGCGTTTTTCCATATTCGCACGAGGAGGGCACATATTCTTGGAAAAACTATGAAGACGACGTGCCCGACGAAGTGAAGCAGTCGCGAGCCGAAGAAATCATGTCGTTGCAACGAGACATCAGCAACGAGAAAAATTCGAAGCTGGTCGGGCAGCGGCTGAAAGTGATGATTGATCGTTTCGAAACTGACGAATATGTGGGAAGAACGGAATTCGACTCGCCCGAAGTGGATCAGGAAGTGCATATAGCCGCCGGTTGTAAAGAGTTGAATGTCGGGGAGTTATACGATGCGGTCATAACGTCGCATGACGATTATGATCTGACGGCAACTGTGAAATAAAAGAATGAAATGAACGGCAGAATATACATGATTCCCAATACGTTGGGTGAAAGTCCAATCGAGTTCAATTTTCCTCCGGAGAACATCAGAATAATCAATTCAATAAAATTCTTCATAGTAGAAGATGTCCGCACGGCGCGGCGTTTTCTGAAGAAAATAAATCGTGAAATCGATATTGACAGTCTGACATTCAGCGTGTTGGCAAAGCATACTTTGGAGTCGGATGTGCCGAAATTCTTGAAGCCGGCGGCCGAAGGGAACGATATAGGCATAATTTCGGAAGCCGGATGCCCGGGAGTGGCCGACCCCGGCGCCGATGCGGTTGCCATTGCCCACCGGATGGGGCTGCGGGTGATTCCGCTGATTGGTCCTTCGAGTATTTTGCTGGCCATGATGGCTTCGGGAATGAATGGTCAGAACTTCGCTTTTGCCGGCTATCTACCAGTGGATAAGGGTGACAGCATCAAATCGTTGAAGAAGTTGGAGGAACGGTCGGCGCGCGAAAATCAGGCGCAACTATTCATCGAAACACCGTATCGCAATCAGAAAATGTTGCAGGACATTGTGGCCAACCTCCGTCCGGGCACGCGATTGTGCGTTGCCTGCAATGTGACCTGTCAGGACGAAATGATTGTGACAAAGACAATTGCGCAATGGCGGAAAGAATCGCTGCCCGACTTGAACAAACGCCCGACAATTTTTATAGTTCAGGCGTAATGCTGAATATTAACATTAGAAACGATGCAGAATATCAATACTTTAGGATTTGTCAGAGTTGCCGCTGCCATTCCGGCCGTGAAGGTGGGCGATTGCAAGCATAATGCAGAACATATTGTTGCTCAGGCTAAAACGGCATCCAATCAGAATGCGTCTTTGATAGTTTTTCCCGAATTGAGCATAACGGGCTACACCTGTGCCGATTTGTTTGGTCAGCCGTTTTTGTTGCAGTCGGCAGCCGATGGCGTCAGGGACGTCGTGAAGGCTTCGGACAAAATTGATTCCATAGTCATCGTTGGTGCGCCGATTGCTTTTAACAATTCTGTATATAATTGTGCCATTGTTATTTATGGTGGCAAAATTAAAGGAATAGTTCCGAAGACTTATTTGCCCAACTACAACGAGTTCTACGAGGCGCGCTGGTTTGCGTCGGGCGAAGAATTGAAGGGCCGTGTCGACACGATTGATTTCTATTCGGAGACAGTTCCGTTTGGCCCGGACTTGCTCTTCAGATTTGGCGAAACTTGCTTTGGCATAGAGATTTGCGAAGATTTGTGGGTGCCTATTCCGCCCTCGTCGCACCAAGCCCTCGGCGGTGCAAATCTGCTGGTAAACATCTCGGCCACAGACGAAATGGTAGGCAAGCACGATTATCTGCGTTCTCTGATTTCGCAACAAAGCGCGCGGACCATGTCGGCCTATGTCTATTCGTCGTGCGGGTTCGGCGAGTCGACGACCGATCTGGTTTTTGCCGGCAACGCAATGATTGCCGAAAACGGAACGTTCCTGGCCGAGTCAGAGCGTTTCAATCTCGACGAACAAATCGTTTTTGCTGATATTGATATAGAAAAACTGATGACTTTGCGCAGGAGAACCACAACGTTCAGAAATGACGCAAACGCACCAAAATTCAGAACAATCGACATAGATTCGGCTGTCGTTTTGGACGAAATACGCCGCGAGTTCGATTCGATGCCGTTCATCCCAAACGATGCCATAAATCGTGATGAACGTTGCCGCGAAATATTTAATATTCAGGTGAATGGCTTGGCTCAGCGCTTCATTGCTTCGCGTTCGCAGACTGCAATAATTGGCATTTCGGGCGGCTTGGACTCGACTCTGGCTTTGCTGGTGGCGGCAAGGACGATGGACAAACTCGGCCTTTCGCGCAAGCAGGTGGTCGGGATTACCATGCCGGGCTTTGGCACGACGGGGCGCACCTACAACAACGCCATCAATCTGATGAAGGCACTGGGAATCAGTATAAAAGAAATTAGCATAAAAGATGCTTGCATTCAGCATTTTAAAGATATTGGTCTGGCCGACTGCGACCGCAGCGTCACCTACGAAAACTCGCAGGCTCGCGAGCGGACGCAAATACTGATGGATGTCGCCAATCAGCTCAACGGAATAGTTGTCGGGACGGGCGATTTGTCGGAATTGGCGTTGGGGTGGGCGACCTACAATGGCGATCACATGTCGATGTATGGGGTCAACTGCAGCATTCCCAAGACGTTAGTCCGCTATCTGGTGAGCTGGGTTGCGGCCGACGGAAACGATCCGGATGCCAAGCCATATTTGCTCGACATCGTCGACACGCCAATCAGCCCCGAACTTTTGCCGGCCGACGAAAATGGAAATATCGCCCAAAAGACTGAAGACTTGGTAGGACCGTATGAATTGCATGACTTTTTGCTGTATAATTTTGTGCGTTTTGGCTTCGCGCCTCGAAAATTATACTACATGGCAGTCATGGCTTTTGCCGGAAAATACGATGCGCCCACTGTAAAGAAGTGGCTGACAGTATTTTTGAGACGTTTCTTCAACCAGCAGTTCAAACGCTCGGCTCTTCCCGACGGGCCCAAAGTCGGTTCGATCAGTTTGTCGCCGCGAGGCGACTGGCGAATGCCGAGCGATGCCACAGTGCGAATGTGGCTGGACGAAGCCGAACAATTATAGTTGAGCTATAGATAAAAAAGTGTTTTCCATTTAAAATAATGGCGTTCTATCAGATGCTTTGAATATTTGGTAGAACGTTTTTTGTGGCGCGGTTTTGGTCGGAAAGAAAAAAAGATTTACTTAGTGTCTAAATGGATTAAAACAATGAATTTTCATGAAGTATGTTCTAAAACATAAATCATGAATCGTCGGCCTAAAATCGTGATGACTTGACTTTATAAATATGCAAAATAGTATATTTTTGTTCAGTTGTAAACAAAGGATATAATATCGCATAAGTATCAGAAAACTAAAGTATTACATAAACCAAACATTCTGAATTATATGGAACAATTTTTGGAGTCATTAAAGTTGATGGTCATTGGCATGGGGACTGTTTTTTGCGTGCTCCTGCTGGTGATTTTGCTTGGAAATTTACTAATAAAGTTCATAAACAAGTTTGTGCCCGAAGAGCAAGCCTCGGCTCCGGCAGAGCAGGGAGGGGCAATTAACCCCAAAGTGGCACAGGCAATTACGGCCGCCATCAATATAGCAACCGGCGGCAAGGGTGTTGTTGAAAAGATTGAGAAAATAAAGTAAAATAAGAAATAAATATCAAACGATGGGTAGAGAAGTCAAATTCAGTCTCGTATTCAGAGATATGTGGCAATCGGCCGGCAAATATGTGCCCCGAGTTGATCAGTTGGTGAAAGTAGCGCCGGCGATCGTGAAAATGGGATGTTTCGATCGCGTGGAAACGAATGGCGGCGGTTTCGAGCAGGTCAATCTGCTCTATGGCGAAAATCCGAACAAAGCCGTCAGGGAGTGGACCAAGCCTTTCAGAGAGGCCGGCATTCAGACGCATTTGCTCGATAGGGCCTTGAACGGTCTGAGAATGAGCCCCGTGCCGGCCGATGTTCGCCGCATGTTCTATAAGGTCAAGAAGAAACAAGGTACCGACATTGCCCGCACGTTCTGCGGCCTGAACGACACTCGAAACATCATTCCGTCAATCGGTTACGCTCACGACGGCGGAATGATTTCGCAATGCTGCCTGTGCATAACCCACTCGCCGATTCACACGGTCGAATACTATACCAATATGGCCTACGAACTGATCGAAGCCGGGGCCGACGAGATCTGCCTCAAAGACATGGCAGGCATTGGTCGCCCGGTGTCGTTGGGTCAGATTGTGAAAAACATCAAATCGAAATATCCTGACATTGTCATTGAATATCATAGTCATGCGGGGCCCGGGCTCAGCATGGCATCGGTGCTCGAGGTCTGCAAGGCAGGCTGCGACTATGTGGACGTCGGCATGGAGCCGCTCTCGTGGGGAACCGGCCACGTCGACATCATTGCCGTCCAGGCGATGCTGAAGGATGCCGGCTTCAAAGTTGCCGAAATCAACATGTCGGCATACATGGAAGTGCGCTCGATGATTCAGGAAATGATGGACGACTTTTTGGGATATTACATTCCGAAGCGCAACCGCATGATGAACTCGTTGCTGATTGGCCCCGGCCTGCCCGGCGGCATGATGGGCAGCCTGATGACGGATCTGGAAACAAATCTGGAATCAATCAATAAATACAAGGCCAAAAACAACCTGCCGCTCATGACGCAGGACCAGCTCTTGATCAAGCTTTTTGACGAAGTAGCTTACGTCTGGCCGATGATGGGCTATCCATGCCTGGTTACGCCGTTTAGCCAATACGTTAAGAACATGGCACTTATGAACGTCATGCAGATGGAGAAGGGCAAGGAGCGCTGGTCGATGATTGCCGACGACATCTGGGACATGATGCTGGGCAAGTCGGGCAAGCTGCCGGGCGAACTGGCGCCTGAGCTCGTCGAAAAGGCGAAGGAGCAGGGCCGTGAGTTCTTTGCCGGCAATCCTCAGGACTCCTATCCGGACGCTCTCGATGTCTTCCGCAAAGAAATGTCGGACAACAATTGGGAACTTGGCGAGGACGAGGAGGAGCTGTTCGAGTTGGCAATGCACCCGCAGCAGTATCGTGCCTACAAGTCGGGCAAGGCCAAAGCCGATTTCGAAGCCGACCTGGCAAAGCGCAAGGCCGAAGCTGCCGGCGCCAACGGCGGTTCGCTGTCGCTGCCTCAGACCGTGGTTGTCGAGGTGAATGGCGAGAAATATCAGGTCGTTATCGGAGCCGGCAATGGTTCTGCTGCTCCGGCACCCGGCGCACCTGCTCAGGCACAAGTCCAGGCCACGGCCGGCGTCGGCAACGAACTGACTTCGCCGCTCGAAGGCAAATTCTATCTGGTCAAAAATGCCGGCGACGCACCCGTAAAAGTCGGTGACACAGTGAAAAAAGGCCAGACCGTGTGCTACATTGAAGCCATGAAGACGTTCAACGCCGTTGCCTCCGAATGGGACGGTGTGATCACAGAAATCTGCCAGACCAGCGGCGCATCTGTGTCCGAAGACGACATTCTTATGAAAATTAAAGCATAGGCGATGGAAGAAATATTTGGGAAAATATATGAAATGACTGCGATTAGCAATATCGTTGCCCAACCGCAGTTTATTATAATGTATCTGCTCGCGTTTGTGTTGCTCTATCTGGGTATCAAAAAGCAGTACGAGCCACTTTTGCTTGTCCCGATTGCGTTTGGAGTGCTGATAGCCAACTTCCCCGGCGGCGACATGGGCGTGGTGGCCGTCAACGGCAACGGAGAATTTTTCAGGATGCTCAACGAGAGCGGCGTCAAGGAGTTCATCACTTTGGCCAATCCGTTCGCGGCTATTCCGGCCGACGCTCAATTGTCCGACTATGTCAAGGTCGGCGAGTCATTTTACTCGTTGGCCGACAATCCGATTCTGAAGAGCGTTCCGGTTTCGCAAATCGAAGTGAACAATATTTGGGAAATGCCGTTGCATGACAT
>CALYZD010000018.1 GCA_945607565.1 uncultured Bacteroidales bacterium
GGACCAAGCTCGACGACAACTGGAAGAACATGTTTGCCATGATCGAGAATGCCAATATCGTGATCGAAGGCATCGAGGGCAGCAGCCTGATGGCAACCGAGGGCTCCACCCGCAACACCATGCTCCGCTACAAGGGCGAGGCCCTGGGCCTGCGCGCCATGCTCTATGCCGACCTCGTCAAGCTCTACGGCGACGTGCCCGGCAAGTTCGAGACCACGGCCGTCGACGGCTCGAACCTCGACATGGGCAAGACCGACCGCGACGAAATATACGAACGCCTGCTCGCCGACCTCGACGAGGCCATCGAATGCCTGCCCTGGGCTGGCGAGAACAACTACTCGACCGAGCACATAACCAAGGGATTCGCCCACGGACTCTATGCCCGCATCGCCCTGGCCTATGCCGGATACAGCATCCGCGAGA
Organism: uncultured Bacteroidales bacterium; assembly: GCA_945607565.1. Lineage (GTDB taxonomy): Bacteria > Bacteroidota > Bacteroidia > Bacteroidales > Marinilabiliaceae > CALYZD01. The sequence goes on from CALYZD010000018.1 coordinate 424, forward strand.
GCGCCAAGGACGGCTACGAGACACTGGCCGGCAGCGACGGCACCTATCCCGTGCAGCGCCCCTCGGCCGCCAAGCGCGCCGAGCTCTACCGCGCCGCACTCAGCCACCTCGACTGCCTGATAGCCTCGGGCATCCACAAGCTCAACCCGAGCTTCGACAACGAGTGGACGCTCATCAACCAGAAGACGCTCGACAACACCTATCGCGAGAACATCTACGAAGTGGCCCACGGCATGAACTTCTCGGGCGAGATGGGCTACACCATCGGCGTCCGCCTCAACGGCGTCACCTCCACCTACGGCTACGGCAACTCGAGCGGCAAGGTCAAGCTGACCGCACCATTCTTCATGTCGTTCGACCCCAAAGACCAGCGCCGCGACCTGACCTGCGCCACCTACGAAATAAAGCCGGGCGACGACAACTCGGCCGTGGAGACCATGCAGTCCAACACGCCCTTCGGCATCTACGTGGCCAAGTGGGACATCCGCAAGATGGGCCAGGAATGGCTGGCGGCCAACAAGAACGCCACCACCAAGTGGGGCTATGGCGTCAACTGGGTGGTGATGCGCTACTCGGACGTGCTGCTGATGTATGCCGAAGTGCTCAACGAGCTTGAGGGCGCCGACGCCACCGGACCCACCTGCGGCCTGACCGCACGCGAGGCTCTCCGCATGGTGCGCAGCCGCGCCTTCGACGCCTCGGCACAGGCCGACGTGGACGCCTATGTGGCCTCGATTGCCTCGGGCAGCGACTTCTTCGACGCCATAGTCAACGAGCGCGCATGGGAGCTGGCCGGCGAGGCGCTGCGCAAGTTCGACCTCGTGCGCTGGGGTTTGCTCGACGCCAAGATCAATCAGTTCAAGTCCGACTATCTGGCCCTGACCCAGACGGCTCTGCAGAAGCTCTACTACAAGATGAGCTCCGAAGACGTCAACAAGATTGACATGAGCAGCATCTGCTGGTACGAGGAGCCGTCGGACCCTGACGCCTACAAGAGCACGACGTTCTGGGGCTCCAAAATCGACGACAAGGGCACCGACAGCAACGAGAAGAACATCGGCTATCTCGACAACATCAGCTCGGGCCTCAACAGCACGGTCTTCTACCGCCACCTGCTGCCCATCGGCTCGGTCACCATCAGCGACGCCGGCGGTTCGATGTCGAACTCGTACGGATACTAACAACGCGGATTGTTTTCAGTCTTTCAAATTAATCAGCACAACAAGCTATGAACACAACAAGCAAAATCAAATATCTGTCGGCAGTCGGCGCCATGGCGCTCGCGGCTGCGTTCACATCGTGCGAGGAATCGAACGATTGGGATACCGACTCGTCGTATGCCCGCCTGTTCTCGGTCACCAAACTGTCGGTGACGGCCGAGGCCACCGAAGCCGAAGTGACCTTCGGCAAGATTCCGGGCACCGAATACTACATCATCCAGGTCAGCGAAGACACCATGGCCAACGACATCGAGCCTCAGATCCAGATGACCTTCGGGGCCGACGGGTCCATCACCTCGTCGCCCTACACGCTGACCGACCTCAACAGCACCACGCGCTACTTCCTGCGCATCAAGGCCTGCTCCGACGCCACGGCCGACTCGCGCTGGACCTATCTCGAATCGGTCACCTTCAAGACCAAGAGCGAGCAGCTGATGCTGCCCCTCGGCGGCGCCGACAAGACGTCGGGCACGGCGCACGTGTCGTGGACGCCCGGCGCGGCCATGACCCAGATAGTGCTGCTCGACGACAAGGGTAGCGAGCTCCGCCGCATCGACCTGACGGCCGACGACGTGGCCGCCGGCGAATACACCTTCGAGGGCCTCGACCCGCTGACAACCTATACCGTCGAGATCTACAACCATGCCGTCCGTCGCGGCTACGTCACCTTCTCGACCTATGCCGAGGCTCCAGCCGCCGACTACATTGCCTACATCAGCGCCACCGATTCCGTCAACTACGACCTGCTCCAGAGCTTTGTGGCCGAGGGCTACAAGAGCGTCACCGTGGCCATGCCGGGCGACGCCGTCTTCCACAATCCCAACCGCCTGCTGATTCCCGACGGCCTTTCGGTCACTTTCTTCGGCCTGCCGGGCAACGAGCGCTCCGTCCTTGCCGTCAACGGCATCAACCTCGGCGGCACGCACGCCTACGTCAAGTTCGAAAACCTGACCATCGACGGCGCCGTGTATGAAGACGGCGTGGCTACCGCCAGCAACAACAACTACGTCTTCAACCAGAGCGAGCCGGCCACGGTGGGCACCATCGAGTTCCGCTCGTGTGTCATCCTCAACCTCAAGAACACCGTCTTCCGTCTGCAGGGCTCCGACTCCAAGGTGGTCAACAGCCTCGTGTTCGACGACTGCATCTACTACGGCCCGGCAAAGCGCACCTACAGCTTCGTCCATGTCGACGCGGGCGGCGGCGCCGGCAAGGTCGAGAACATCAGCATCAGCAACTGCACCGTGGTCCACAGCGGCAAGTGTCTGGTCTATAGCAAGAACACCGACTTCACCAAGCTGACCATCAGCAACTGCACCGTGTTCGACGCTCCCGGCGCCGGCGACTACATCTTCGACTGCGCTTCGACCAGCTACGGCCCCACCGAGGGCGCATTTGTGACCAACTGCATCTTCGGCTACGACACCTCGACCACCGTCAAGGGCATGCGCTGCAGCGGCACGCCCGAGGTGGAGAACTGCTACGCAACCACCGAATTCGTGCAGGGCGGCAACAAGGTCGACCTCGAAGACGCCGGTGCAGCCGCCGATGTCTTCAAGTGCATAGACGAGGGCAGCTGGGACTTCACCTTTGCCGACCCGCTGTTCAAAGGCCAGGGCGTGGTGGGCGACCCGCGCTGGTTCGTTTCCGAATAGCTTTTTCCTAATGGCATAGACCGCAAGACTGGGCCGTGCGACCGATGTGTCGTGCGGCCCTTTTCGGCTTCGGCCGGCGGCGGCCGGGCGGAAAGGGCTGGCGGCTGTTGCCCCGAAAAAAACTCGGTGCAGGAGCCGACAACAATCCGGCAATATTTTGGCCGGTTGAAAACTTTTTCATTCTTTTGCAGAGTTGTGAGTGACATGGAGTTCCGACAGACCATCGGCGTCTGTTTTTTATTGTGAATGATGCAACCTTTCTGCAGCAATCCAAGTAGAATCAGTTCATTGCATGTGGCATGGAACCTTCGGCCGCTCGAATAAATCCGTAAAAATGAACGCTATACGTAAATTCTGCAATTGGTACTTTTCGCGCAAGGCGCTGCCCTACTGGTGCATCCTGATGCTGGACTGTGCCATAGTCTTCATATCAGGACTTTTCGTCTATTACCTCCAGCACGGCGGCCTTGAACTGGCGCAGCAGTTCTGGCAGGTGGCCGTGGGCCTGTGTCTGTGCCTCATGGTCTATGTCGCGGCCTTTTTCATCTTCCACACCTATCACGGCGTGATGCGCTACTCCAGCTTCGTCGACCTGCATCGTGTGGCCTATTCGACGGCGCTGGCCGGCATCGGCGTGTTCGTGCTGCATCAGATAGTGGAGTACACGCCGCTTGCGCACTATCTGTTCGTGCCTAATTTCGAGAGTTCCATTCTGCTGTTCATAGTGGCCACCATGCTGATGTGGTGCCTGAGGGTGGTGGTCAAGACCATGCACGACCTCTCGCGCGGCGACAGCAGCATCCAGAAAGTGTTCGTCTACGGCTGCATGCAGGGCGGCATAGCCCTTGCCAAGAGCATCCGCAACGAATATCCGCAGCGCTACCGCCTGCGCGGCTTCATCTCCGACGACAAGTCGCTCAACGGCTCGTGGCTGCTGGGCGAGCAGGTCTATTTCGACGACGACTCGGTGGTGGCCGTGATGCGCAAATACCGCGTGTCGGCCCTGCTGGTGTCGCCCATGCAGCGCGAGAAGTTCGTGACGCGCACCAGCCTCATCGACGCCCTCATCCGCTCGGACATCAAGATTCTGGTGCTGCCCACCGAGACCGAAGAGTGGGACGGCAAGACCGACATATCGCACCGCCAGCTGCGCGAGGTCGAGATCGAAGACCTGCTGCCGCGCGACAAGATAGAGGTCGACATGGAAGCCATCGGCAGGATGCTGACCGGCAAGCGCATCCTGATAACCGGAGCCGCAGGCAGCATCGGCAGCGAGATGGCGCGCCAGGTGGCCAAGTTCGGGCCGGCCGATCTGATACTGATCGATCAGGCCGAGACGCCGATGCACGACGTGCGCCTCTTCATGGCGCGCAACCACCCAGGGCTGCACGTCGAGACCATCGTGACCGGCATTGGCAAGGAGGCGCGCATGGAGCGCATCTTCGCCCGCTACAAGCCCGAATACGTGTTCCACGCGGCGGCCTACAAGCACGTGCCGATGATGGAGGACAACCCGGCCGAGGCCGTCCTGAACAACGTCTACGGCACGCGCGTGATAGCCGACTTGGCCGTCAAATACGGCACGCGCAAGTTCGTGATGATATCGACCGACAAGGCCGTCAACCCGACCAACGTGATGGGCTGCTCGAAGCGCATCTGCGAGATATACTGTCAGGCGCTCAACAACAGCCAGTGGGAAGAGGCCCAGCGCACCGGCCGGCGCACCACCCAGTTCGTGACCACGCGCTTCGGCAACGTGCTGGGTTCCAACGGGTCGGTCATCCCCATCTTCAAGGAGCAGATAAAGCGCGGCGGCCCCGTGACCGTCACCCACAAGGACATCATCAGATACTTCATGCTCATCCCCGAAGCCTGCCGCCTTGTGCTCCAGGCCGGCACCATGGGCCACGGCGGCGAAATCTACGTCTTCGACATGGGCAAGCCCGTGCGCATCGCCGACCTCGCCCAGCGCATGATCGACCTTTCGGGCGCGCGCAACGTGCAGATTCAGTACACCGGCCTGCGCGACGGCGAGAAGCTCTACGAGGAGCTACTCAACGACGCCGAGCAGACCAAGCCCACCAAGCACCCCAAGATAATGGTGGCCCAGGTGCGCGAATGTCCCTACGAGCTTGCGCTGCGCAACGAGATGGAGCTCTACGATCTGGCCATCAACGGCGACGACATGGACATAGTGCGCAAGATGAAGGCCATCGTGCCCGAATACAAGAGCCGTCATTCCAAATACGAGGCGCTCGACCACGAGACCGTGACGCAGTAGAGCCCTGCGGTCATCGTCACAATATCAGCACCGAAAGTCCGGCTGCGGCGCACTGCCACGGCCGGACTTTCTGCATTCGTGCGGGCCGGTGCGCTATGAGGTAGCGAGGTCGGGCGCGGGCGCTTTGTGCAAAATAATGTGTAGATTTGCGCTTGCGGCGTCGGGAAGAGATGGCGGGCGCGGCCGGCGCCGTAGTCACCGTGGGCGGTCTGCCCGGCAAGAGTGACGCTTTTCTAAATCATAAATCGGAATATGGCACATCAGACAGGAAAGATATGCGTGGCGATGCTGGCCGGACTGCTGGTCTGGCTCGGGACATCGGCACAGATAAGCACGCACGTTGAGCGCTACACCGTGGACGACGGACTGGCGCAGGACGTGGTGCTCAGCATGCTTCAGGACAGCCGCGGCTTCATGTGGCTCAGCACGTGGAACGGACTGAGCCGCTGGGACGGCCGCGAGTTCAGGAACTACCGCACTCTGCCCACCGACAGCGTCAGGATGGGCAGCAACCGCATAAACGCCATGGCGGCCGACACGATGGGCAACCTCTGGTGCCTCTCCGACGACCGTCAGGTCTATCTGTTCTGCACCGCCACCGAACGCTTCGTGAACGTCACCGACACCATGAGCCGCCCCGGCAGGGTGATGAACCTCAGGGCGCTGCCGCGCTCGGGCGTGTGGCTGACGATGGAAGACGGCCGCGTGATGCGGGCCTCGTCGACACTGCGCGGCCGGGTGACGACCGAGGCGTGCTGCGAGCGCGAACTGCGCGGCGCCACCATCTACAAGATTGCCGACGACCCCGACGGCGACACATGGGTGCTCTCGAGCAGGGGAGCCTGCATAGTGGGCGGCAAGCATCTCGAAGACGTGGCCGTGTTCACCCACCAGACGGTGAGCGGCAGCAACATCTGGCTGGCCTCGGCGGCCGGGCGCGTGGGCTGCTACAACGCCACCACCGGCGCCGTCGACTACATGAGCATCCACGGCATCGACTCCGACATCACGGCGCTGAGCCGCACCACCACGGGCCGTCTGCTGGTGGGGTGCGCCAGCGGCCGTCTGCTGGCCTACGACGTGGCCACCGACGCCACGGCCGTAGTGTCGCTGCCGACGCAGAGGCCGGGCGTCGCCATAGCCTCGATACACGTCGACGACGAGGGCTGCGTGTGGGTGCAGAACGGCGCCTTCGAGCTCTTCTGCCACAACCCGGCTACGGGCGTCACCTTCAGGGTCGACATCCCGGTGGTGACCGATGCCCGCGGACGCCGGTCCAAATACCAGATTTTGGGCGGGATGCGCGGCATACGCTGGGTCTATCAGCCCTACGGCAAGCTGTTTGAGGTGGACGTGACCACGGGCCGGGCGCGTCAGGTGCTCGAGCAGTCGGTGCACATCTGCTATGCCGACCGCCAGCGCAACCTGTGGATAAACACGGTGGAGCGCGAACTGCTGCACATGGTGGCCTATCGCACCAACTACCAGCTGACGCCCACGCCCGGCGCGCAGATGCCCGAGAGCGAGGTGCGCAGCCTGATGGTGGACCGCGACGACCGCCTGTGGGTGGGCGCCAAGGACGGCACGCTGCGCATCTACGACAATCCCGGTTCGAGCCCGCTCTACGTCAGCCGGCAGGGCACGCTGAGCACGGCTCCGGCCAAGTTCGGGGCCAACATCTACTGCCTGGCCCAGGACGCCGATGGCAACGTGTGGGCGGGCAGCCGTCACAGCGGGCTCTTCGTGCTGAGGCGGCGCGGCGACTCCTACACCGTTGCCAACTATCGCAGCCAGCGCAGCGACAAATACAGCATCAGCGGCAACGCAGTCTACTCTGTGCTTCACGCCGACGACGGCACCACATGGGTCGGCACGTTCGACGGCGGCCTCAACCTCGTGCGCCGCGACGTCGACGGCAATCCCGCGTTCATCAACGTCTACAACGAGCTGACCGGATATCCGCAGGACCACTATCTGAAAGTGCGCAGCCTCGAACAGGTGGGCCGGCGCGTGCTGGTGTCGACCGGGCACGGGCTGCTGGCCTTCGACCTCCGCCACACCAACCCGTCGGACATCAGTTTCCGCAGCGTCGAACTGCTGCCGGCCAACGTGTCGACCAACGTGATGCAGACCCTGAGCACGGCCGACGGCATGGTCTGCGTGGCGATGCTCGGCCGCGGCCTGGCGTCGTTCTGCAGCGCCGACCTGGCCTCCGACGCCCCGCCCGCCATCACCCTGCATCACCCCGGCATCGACAATCGCTGCGACATGATGCAGTCGATGATTGCCTGGCCCGACAGTTCGGTGTGGATGCTGTCCGAGCATCAGCTCTGCCACATGGACAATTCCAACTTCGAGATATACGGCAGCGAGGCCTTCTACACCACCTTCAGCTATTCCGAGGCGCGGCCCGCCATGTGGCGCGGACACCTCGTGTGCGGCACGTCCGACGGCTTCGTCATCATCGCCCCCAACATGCTGACCAAGAGCGCCTACGAGCCGCCAATCGCCTTCACGTCGATGCACGTGCGCTCGCGTCAGCAGACCATGCTCCACGCAGCCGAAGTGCCGGGCATCGACCGTGCCGACACCGTCCGCCTCGACCGCACGCAGCGCAACGTCACCATCTCGTTCGCCGCGCTCGACTTCACCGGCGCCGACGACATAGTCTACGCCTACCGCCTCGAAGGCGTGGACGACGACTGGAACTATTCGCACCGCAACAACACCGCCAACTATCTGAACCTGCCCTGCGGCGAGCACAGGTTCACCGTCCGCTCCACTAACGCAGCCGGCGTGTGGGCCGACAACCATCGCACGCTGACGCTGGTGGTGGAGCCGACCTTTGTGGAGACGCCGGCATTCGTGGCGCTGTGCGTGGCGCTGCTGATAGCCGTCATGGGCCTGGTGGTGTGGGTGACGCACTACATCTTCGCCCTCCGCCACGCCGTGGACGTGGAGCAGGAGGTCACCGACATGAAGCTCCACTTCTTCACCAACATATCGCACGAGCTGCGCACGCCTCTGACGCTGATAGCCAGCCCCGTGGAAGAGGTGCTCGACAACGAGCCGCTCTCCGACGAGGCGCGCAGTCACCTGAGGGTGGTGCAGGCCAACGCCGACCGCATGCTGCGGCTGGTCAGCCAGCTGCTCGACTTCCGCAAGCTTCAGGACCACAAGATGAGCATCATGGTGGAGCGCACCGACGTGCCCGGAGCCGTCGAGGCCGTGGTCAGCAACTTCCGCGCCGAAGCCCGTGCGCGCGGCCTGAGCCTCGACCTGGAGGTGGCCGGACGTGACATCCGCGCCTACGTTGACACCGACAAGTTCGAGAAGATAATGTACAATCTGCTGTCGAACGCCATCAAATACACCGAGCGGGGCGGGGTGACCGTCAGGGTCAGCGCCGAGGCAGGCGACGTGGTGATTGCCGTCAGCGACACCGGCTGCGGCATCGACCACAAAGACGTCGGCACCGTCTTCGAGCGCTTCGGCACGCTCGACGGCTCGCCGCATCAGGGCCCGTCGACCGGCATCGGCCTGACGCTGGCGCGCGAATATGCGCAGATGCATCACGGAAGCCTCGACGTCGCCTCCGAGCCCGGACGCGGCAGCACCTTCACCGTCCGCCTGCCGGCCGGGCGCGAGTTCTACGACGACTCGCAGGTGGTGGAGCCCGCCGCTCATCCCGACGACGATGCCGACACTGAGCGCACGCAGGTGGTCGTGGTCGAAGACAACGCCGAGATGCGCAGCTTCCTGACCGCCGTGCTCGGCCCGTACTACACGGTCTACGAGGCCGCCAACGGCCGCGAGGGTCTGGCCATGATTCGCGAATACATGCCCGACATCGTGGTGACCGACATCATGATGCCGGGCATGGACGGCAACGCGATGATAGCCGCCATGCGCGCCGACGACGCCGTGTGCCACATACCCGTGGTGGCGCTCACGGCCCGCACGTCGACCGGCGACAGGCTGCAGACGCTCGAGACGGGCGCCGACGAGTATCTGACCAAGCCATTCAGTGCGGCCGTGCTCCGCTTCACCATCGACCGTGCCGTCAGCAGCATACGCGCCGCCCGCCACGACGTGGCCGAACGCATGGCCGCCGGAGTGGGCAGCATGCAGCCGCTGCCGCCCAGCATACAGCCGGCCGACGAGCGATTTGTGGAAAAGGTGATGGAATACATGGAGGCCAACATGGACAACAGCGAGCTCACCATCGACGACTTTGCCGCCGCCATGGCGCTGAGCCGCACGGTGTTCTACCGCAAGCTGAAGGCCATCACCGGCCTGTCGCCCGTCGACTTCGTCAAGGACATGCGCGTCAAGCGGGCCGTGCAGCTCATAGGGCGCGGCGGCATGACGCTATCGCAGATTGCCTTCATGACCGGCTTCAACGACCCCAAATATTTCAGCAAATGCTTCAAGCGACAGATGGGCATGACGCCCAGCGACTATAAGGACCGACTCGAAAACGAAAACAGACCCGCACAATGACTTTGCAATGGATCAGGCAGGGCAGCGGCCGCCGGCTGACTGTCTTCTTCTTGGGCTGGGGCACCGACGCCAACGCCCTTGGCGGCTTCGACCCCGAGGCCGACGACCTGCTGGCCGTCTACGACTACACCACACTGTCGGCCGACGGCCTTGCCCGGGCCATGGCCGGCTACCCGAGCGTCCGCGTGGCTGCGTGGTCGATGGGAGTGGCCGCCGCCGACGAACTGATGCCGCTCACGGGCGCCGACGTCGAGGCCGCCGTGGCCATCGGAGGCACCGCCACGCCCATAGACGCCCGCCTGGGCATCGACCCGGCCATGGTCGAGGGCACGTGCCGCGGCTGGTGCGACGCCACGCGCCGCAAGTTCGACATGCGCATGGCCGGCGGACGGGCAGCCCTCGCCGCCGCCCAGCGCCTGATGTCCGTCCGCTCCACAGCCGACGCGCAGGCCGAGCTGGCCGCCATCATCGCGCGCCGCCACACGCCGTCGGGCTTCGGGTGGACGCGCGCCATAGTGGGCGGTGCCGACGCCATCTTTGCGCCCGCCAACCAGCTGCGCTCGTGGCAGCTGGCCTCGGTGCCCGTGCGCATAGTCGACGCCATGCCGCATCTGCCCTTCGGCTTCATCGGCACGGCGGGCGAGCTTTTCGGCTGAACGCCGCCGTCCGTGAGTCAGCGGCGGTCGAACGTCATCTGGCGGAACATCTCCCACAGCACAATCCCGGTGGTGACCGACACGTTGAACGAATGCTTGGTGCCGAACTGCGGAATCTCGATGCAGCAGTGGCACGCGTCGACCACGTCCTGCCGCACACCCTTGACCTCGTTGCCCAGCACAATGGCGTAGCGCCTGCCGGCCTCCACCCGGAAGTCGGGCAGGGAGATGCTGCCCTCGGCCTGCTCGACGCTGCAGAGGACGTAGCCCTCGCGCCGGCACAGGTCGAGCGCGTCGAGCGTGTCTGGCACGTGGAGCCAGTCCACCGAGTTCTCGGCGCCCAGAGCCGTCTTGTGGATTTCGGGGCTGGGCGGCTGGGCGGTGATGCCGGCAAGGATGATGCGTTCGATGCGCATGGCATCGCAGGTGCGGAAGATGGAGCCCACGTTGTTGAGGCTCCGGATGTTGTCGAGAATGACGGTGACGGGCGTCTTGGGGCTTGCCTTGTAGCCTTCGACCGTCAGGCGGTTCATCTCGTCGATGAGTAGTTTGCGCATAGGTGGTTGTGTATGTTTTCGAGTGTGATGCCGGGCCGCGGCGCCGGCTGCGCAAAGGTATGCAACAATAATAACATAAGGCGGCCGCAGCACGCCGTAACATCAGTTAACACATTGCGGCCCGGCCGACATCTCCCCCAATCCTCACAATCCGACCCCGGCCCCCCGGGCTTGTAGCTTCGGCGTGCCTTCGGCGACGCTTCGGTGAGGCTTGCACGGCTAATGTTTGTGATTTGCATAAGTGGCCTTGGTGTGCCAAAAAGTGCGTTTCGTAGACAATGCCGACAGCGACGTCCTGCTGTTGAATACATTCGCGCCGCATGAGCACGCGATTGTCCCGTGCTGCGGCAAAAGTGTTCCGTTAGGTTGCTTAGTATTAAATAATCTTAATACTTAGAAAACCAAAAACTTCTTTAAAGTTTTCTGAGTATACTTGCATCGGAAAACCGAAAAGCAAAGAGAATGGACAACGGAAGCATAGTGAAGGAGGCGATAAACCTGTTTTTGCGCTACGGCATCAAAGCCGTGTCGATGGACGACATAGCCAAGCGAGTGGGCATCTCGAAGCGGACGCTCTACGAGTCGTTCATCAGCAAAGACGACCTGCTGATGAGCTGTGTGGAAGAGTTGCACCGCCGGCGCAACGAGGAGCTGGCCGAAATCTTCAAGACGGCACCCGACACGATGTCGGCCTTCATGCAGTGCTTGTTCACGGTCGACATGGCATCGCGCAGCGCCAACCCGCTCTTTTTGGAGGAGCTGTGCCGCTATCATCGCAACGCCATCTCGACATCGTTTGCACGGATAACCGAGTCGTCGATAGAGGGACTGCGCGGGCTGCTCGACAAGGCCAAGGCCGAGGGCATGATTCGCACCGACACCAACACCGACCTTGTGGCGCGGGTGTTCATCTGGCAGATGTCGCCGCACGACCAGATAGGCACGGCGTTTGAGGGCTACAGCAAAGACCAGCTGTTCATGACCATCAGCATCAACTTCTTCCGCGGCTTGTCGACCCCCAAAGGTCAGGAGCGCATCGAAGAGCTTCTGTGCGAATATCGGCGCGAGCACGGCATGGTGTTCTGAAGTAATGGAAAAACACACTAAACGAATGAGAATAATAACAGGATTGACAAACAATAACTTAAAAGAGCAAATGAAAAAACAGATTCTTAAAATGGCGATGCTGATGCTGCTGCCGGTTGCAGTGGCAGCCCAAGAGCAGCAGGCACCGTCGGATCAGCCCCTGCAATTGTCGTTGAAAGAAGCAGTGGACCATGCTGTCAAATACAGCAAACAGCTCCAGACTTCGCAGAAAGACGTCGAAATCTACAAAGAGCAGATACGCGAGACGGCGTCGGCATGCTGGCCGCAGCTGTCGGCCAAGCTGGGCTACACCACCTACTTCGGCAAGAGCCTCAACATGGGCGGCATGGAGATCAAGATGGAAGATGCTTCGGACATCGTGGCCACCGCCAGCTGGACGCTCAATGCGCAGTCGATAGTGGGCATTCAGGTCAGCAAGCTGGCCGCCAAGCTCACCGAGCAGCAGAGCATCAGCACCGAGCTGACCGTGAAGGAGAACGTGGTCAACACCTACTACGCCATCCTGGTCTACGAGGAGAACATCAAGATTCTGAAGCGCAACCTCGAAAACATGACCGAAATCCAGAACCACACGCAGAACCAGTATGAAGCCGGCGTGTGCGAGGCCACCGACGTGGACCAGATCCGCATCAGCGTGGGCTCGATCAAGAACAGCCTGCTGGCCACCGAGCGCACCTGCGAGGTGACGCGCCAGCTGCTGGCACTGCAGCTGGGTCTGCCCACCGGACAGCGCATAGCCGTCAGCAGCAACCTCGACGAGCTGCTGGGCCAGGGCACCCTGGTGGCATCGGCCGACAGCGCATCGTTCAGGCTCGAAGAGAACGTCGACTACAAGACCATGGAACTCAGCCGGCAGGTGGGCGAGAAGACCCTGTCGATGCGCAAGTGGGCCTACGCCCCGACGCTGACGGCAGCCTATCAGTACACCCACAACTTCACGGGCGGCTTCATGTCGTTCGACCACGTGGGCACGCTGACGCTCAACATCCCGATATTCCAGGGCTTCAAGCGCGACTCGCAGATCAAGCAGGCCAAGCTCGACCTGGCCAAGACCGAGACCAACATGAGCCTGCTGCAGGACCAGCTGCTGCAGCAGGACATGCAGTACCGCTTCGAGCTCAACTCGGCCTACGAGACCTATCTGCTCCAAAAGGAGAACGTCGAGGTGGCCAGGCGCGTGTTCGACAACTACAAGCACAAATATGACCAAGGCGCCGTGTCGAGCATGGACCTGACCCAGGCCAACACCAACTATCTGACCGCCGAGAGCAATCTGGCATCGGCCAGCCTGCAGGTGCTGATGGCCAAGACGACGCTCGACAAGCTATACAACGCACTGTAGAACCCGGGCGCACCAACCCAAGCGAGAAATGACAACAGAACACAAAGGAAAATAACTAAAGAAAAACACGAAATATGATTAAACAACTTTCCATGTCGGCAATCGCAGCAATGATGTTGATGAGCTGCGGGTCGAACGAACAGAAAACGGAAGAAGACAACACCGTCCCCGTCAAGGTCAAGAAGTTGGAAGCCACCATGGTGACACGCAGCCTGAACTACACGGCCGACCTCGAAGCCGACGAGCAGCTCTATTACGCTCCGCAGCAGGCCGGACGCATCGGCAAGATACACGTCGAAGTGGGCGACCACGTCAGCAAGGGCCAGCTGCTGGTGGAGATGGACTACACCAGCCTGGAGCAGGCCGAGGCCCGCTTCAAGAACAGCGAGATAGAATATCAGCGCGCCGTCAAGCTCAACGAGACCGGAAGCATCTCGAAGCAGTCGTATGACGCCGCCGTGCTCAACTACGACGTGGCCAAGTCGACACTGGCCAACCTGCGTCAGAACACCCGCCTGGTGGCTCCGTTCAACGGCATCGTGACGGGCAAGTACTTCGAAGACGGCGAAATGTATACCGGCGCGGCTGCGGGCGGCGCCAGCAAGCCTTCGATCATATCGCTCGAGAACATCAGCGTGCTCAAGGCCTATGTCAACATTCCCGAATCGTATTTCACAAGCGTGCGCAAGGGCATGAGCATCGAGCTCGAGAGCGAGGTCTATCCGGGCCGCAAGTTCGCCGGACAGGTCAGCGTGGTCTACCCGACCGTCGACAGCAAGTCGCGCACCTTCAAGGTCGAAGTCAAGATTCCGAACACGGGCGAACTGCTGCGCTCGGGCATGTACGGCAGCATCAACTTCATCCTCGGCCAGGAGACGGCCAACCTTGTCAGCTCGCTGGCAGTGCTCAAGCTCCAGGGCTCCAACGACCGCTACCTGTTCGTCAACCGCGGTGGCGTGGCCAAGCGTGTGGGCGTCAAGGTGGGCGCGCGCTTCGACGATATGCTCGAGATCTTCTCGGACGAGCTGAAGGCCGGCGACGAGATTGTGGTGGTGGGTCAGGGCCGTCTGGTGGACGGCACCGAACTGAAGGTTGTCACCGATTAAGCCGACTGCAAGCAGCCGCGCGTTTGTAGAAACTAACGAATTTAAGAAACAGATATGAGCATATTCACATCAGCGGTAGAAAAGCCGATCACGACCCTCATGGTGTTCCTCGCCATCATCGTGCTTGGCGTTTTCTCCTACACACAGTTGCCGGTGGACCAGTATCCCAAGATGGATCCGCCGTATATAACGGTCATGGCCACATATCCGGGCGCCAACGCCTCGGATATCGAAGAGAACGTGACCAAGCCTCTCGAGGACCAGCTGAACTCGGTGGACGACCTGAAGGAGCTGACCTCGACGTCGTCCGAAAACATCTCGGTGGTGGCGCTCGAATTCGAATGGGGCAAGAACCTCGACAACGCTTCGAACGACGTGCGCGACGCCGTCGACAAGGCTCTCGACAAACTGCCCGACGACATCGACCGCCCGACCATCATGCGAATGAGCACCTCGATGATGCCTATTCTGGTCTACGCAGTCACGGCCAACGAGTCGTTCTCGGGCCTCAACAAAATCATTGACGACAAGGTGGTGATGCGCCTCAACCGCGTCAACGGCGTGGCGCAGGTCGGCATTGCCGGCATCCCCGAGCGCGTGGTCTACGTCAACCTCGACCCGGTGCGCATGGACGCTCTGGGCATGACGCTCGAGCAGGTGAGCAACGCCATTGCGGCCGAGAACCGCGACGTCTCGTCGGGCAACCTCAAGATGGGCCTGGTCGACTACACCGCCCGCATCGAGGGTGAGTTCGAAAAGAGCTCCGACATCGACGACATAGTGCTCCGCGCTTCGGACGGCTCCACCATCCGCCTCGGCGACATCGCCGAAGTGCGCGACACGCTGCAGGACATCACGCTCGAGCAGAAAATCAACCAGGGCACGGGCGCCATCGTCTACGTCACCAAGCAGTCGGACGCCAACGCCGTCAAAGTGGCCGAGCTGTGCAAGATAGAGCTCGAAAAGGCGCTGGCCGACATGCCGACCGACATCAAGTTCCAGACCATTGTGGACAACTCCGAGTTCATCGTCAACTCCATCAACAACCTGACCGACTCGCTGATGTACGCGCTCATCTCGGTCGTGATCGTGGTGTTCGGATTCCTCGGACGCTGGCGTGCGACCATGATCATCGCGCTGACCATACCTATCTCGCTCATCGTGGCCTTCATCTACCTGTTCGTCAGCGACGGTTCGATCAACATGATTTCGCTCATGTCGCTTTCGATAGCCATCGGTATGGTGGTGGACGACGCCATCGTGGTGCTCGAGAACATCACCAAGCACATCGAACGCGGCAGCCGTCCGCGCGAGGCGGCCAAATACGGCACCAACGAGGTGTGGACGTCGGTAATCGTCACCACGCTCGTGACCGTGGCCGTGTTCTTCCCGCTGACGCTCATTCCGGGCATCATGGGCATCTTCTTCAAGCCGCTGGGCTGGATTGTCTGCGTCTGCGTCTGCACGTCGACACTGACCGCCATCTCGCTGACGCCTATGCTCTCGTCGCAGCTGCTCCGTCTGCGCGACAAGAAGGCCGACGAGGAGACCAAGCGCTCGCACCGCTTCAACTTCTACGTGTTCGTCAGCATGCAGCTCGACAAGCTCGACGCCTTCTATGAACGCATCATCCGCTGGGTGCTCTGCCACAAGACGTTCACCATCCTCGGCATGTCGGCGCTGTTCATCTCGTCGATGTTCCTGCTCCGGTTCATCAACACCGACTTCTTCCCGCAGAACGACCAGGGCAACATGTCGGTCTACGTCAAGATGCAGCCGACGCAGCGCGCCGAAGAGACCGGCCGCATAGCCGCCCGCATCGACTCGACTTTCCGCGCCGACATTCCCGAACTGACCCTGTCGTCGTTCTCCTACGGCAGCGAAGAGACGGCATCGTTCACCTCGATGATGAGCACCACCGGCTCCAACGTGGCCAACATGCGTATCCGCGTCACCGACATGGACGAGCGCGACCGCAGCATCTTCGAGATTGCCGACCAGGTGCGCGACATCCTCAAGTCGTTCCCCGACGTGCTGGCCTACACCGTGACCATGGGCAACAGCTCGACCACGAGCAACACGGTCGACATGGAGATTATGGGTCACGACTTCACGGCGACGGCCAACCTGGCCAAGGTGCTGGCCGACAAGGCCCGCATGATTCCGGGCGCCGAGGACATCAACATCAGCCGCGACGACGACAAGCCCGAAATCCGCGTCCGCCTCGACCGCGAAAAGCTCGCCCGCCACGGCCTGACGACCACTCAGGTGGGCACGGCCATCCGCTACCGCATCTACGGTAACCGCCAGACCAAGTTCAAGGAAGACGGCGAAGAGTACGACATCATCGTGCGCCTCGACGAGGAGGCCCGCACGTCGATCACCGGTTTCGAGAACATCCAGATAACCGACGGCTTCGGACAGCGCATCCGCCTCAAGGAAATCGGCACTATATTCGAAAGCTACTCGCCGCCCTCGATCGAGCGCAAGAGCAAGCAGCGCATGCTGTCGGTCAGCATCACACCGGCCGCCGGCGTGTCGATGGGCGAGATTGCCCTCGCAGCGCAGAAAATCATCGACGAGACCGAGATTCCTGACGCTCTGTCGGTCTACATCGGCGGCAGCTACGAAGACCAGCAGGAATCGACCTCGGCCCTTGGCCTGCTGCTTGTCATGGCGCTGATTCTGGTCTACATCGTGATGGCGGCCGAGTTCGAATCGTTCAAGATGCCGTTCATCATCATGCTCGCCATCCCGTTCGCCTTCACCGGCGTGTTCCTCGCGCTGCTGCTGACGGGCACCACGCTCTCGGTCGTGGCCCTGCTGGGTGCCATCATGCTGGTGGGCATCGTGACCAAGAACGGTATCGTGCTCATCGACTACATCAACCTGATGCGCGAACGCGGAGTGCGCCTCTACGAAGCCATCGCCCTCTCGTGCCGCTCGCGTCTGCGCCCCGTGCTCATGACGTCGCTGACCACCATCTTCGGTATGGTGCCGATGGCTCTGAGCTTCGGCGAAGGTGCCGAGACATGGCGACCGATGGGTATCGCCGTCATCGGCGGTATGGTGTTCTCGACCATCGTGACCATGCTCATCGTGCCGGCCGTATATGCCGCGTGGGACAAGAGCGGAAGCCGCAACAAGAAGAAGGCCATCAACAGCCAGTACACCTTCATGTCCGACTTCGACGCCGAACGAGATTTGCCTAAGAAGAACAATTAAGCCTCAGCCCGCCGGACGGTCAGCCGCCACGCGAACCGTCCGGCAGGGGCAGGGCTCCAACCAACAACAAGAATCGATATGAAATCAGTATTTATAGTCTACAACCAGGCGCTGACCGAGCGTGTCAACTACATCCTCGAGCAGCTGCAGATAAAGGGCTTCACGCAATGGCCGCTGGTCAACGGCGCCGGCACGTTCGGCGGAGAGCCGCGCATGGGTTCGCACACATGGCCCGAAATGAACTCGGCCACCATGACCGTGGTCGACGACGAATTGGTTCCGCTGATCCTGAAATATGTCAAGAGCCTCGACGAGGTGAACAAGGAGAACGGCATCCGCGCCTTTGTGTGGAACATAGAGCAGACGGTTTAAGAATAAAGTTCATAGTTTTTATTTGGAAGAAGAGGAAGATCGGCAATAGTCGGTCTTCCTCTTTGTCCGTTTAGGGTAGGGCAGGGCGGATGAGGTCGGCGGTCAGCGGTCAGAGGCTCCTCTTGCCGACAACAAGTTTTTTGCCCCCATGTTGTCCGAAGCAGGACTAACCGACAAACCGTCACAGCCGATTGTCGTGGACCGCGCGGGCGAAACATTATTTGTTGTGGTGGCTCCGAATGTTATCTTTGCGGCGCAAAACCAAAGACAGAAAAGGTGATACAGATTGACGACAAAGTGATAAGTCTCGACGTGTTCCGCAAGAAATACGTCTGCGACCTGAGCAAATGCAAAGGCGAATGTTGTGTCGAAGGCGACTCGGGCGCGCCGCTCGACGACGACGAGACCGCCATCCTCGAAGACATCTACCCGACCGTGGAGCCCTATCTGCCGCCGGCCTCGCGCGCCGAAGTGGAGCGGCAGGGCAAGTGGGTGGTCGACTCCGACGGCGACAAGGTGACGCCCATCATCAACGGCCGCGAGTGCGTCTATGCCTACCGCGACGCCGACGGCACGTGGAAATGCGCCATCGAAAAGGCCTACCTCGACGGGCGCATCACCTGGCGCAAGCCCATCTCGTGCCACCTCTATCCCATCCGCGTGACGCGCTACCGCGACTTTGAGGCGCTCAACTATCACGAGTGGTTCGTCTGCAAGCCGGCGCGCGAACTGGGCCGGCACGTCGGCACGCCCGTCTACGAGTTTCTGCGCGAGCCCATCATCCGCAAATACGGCGAAGCCTTCTATGCCGAGATGCAGGAAGCCGCCCGGGCCATAGAGCGCGACCTGAAGCACCGCGACTGACCGCCGGCGATAAATGTGAGGCCGCCGCTTTGCAGATTGGCCGAACTGACTTACATTTGCACGCTTAAAAAAATCAAAATACATAAATCAATATAAGTTCTTATGGGACGCGCGTTTGAATACAGAAAAGCCCGCAAACTGAAGCGTTGGGGCAACATGGCAAAGACATTTACCAAGCTCGGTAAGGAAATCATCATAGCAGTCAAAGCCGGAGGCCCCGACCCGCACTCCAACTCCAAGCTCCGAGTGCTCATGCAGAATGCCAAGGCCGAGAACATGCCGAAGGAGAATGTGGAGCGTGCAATCAAGAAAGCAACCAGCAAGGAGCAGGCCGACATCAAGGAAGTGGTCTACGAAGGATACGGCCCCAACGGCATAGCCCTGCTCATCGAGACCGCCACCGACAACCCGACCCGCACCGTGGCCAACGTCCGCAGCTATTTCAACAAGTTCGGCGGCTCGCTCGGCACATCGGGCTGCGTCGACTACATGTTTGAGCACAAGTGCGTCTTCAAGGTTCAGAACAAAGAGGGCCTCGACCTCGAAGAGCTCGAACTGGAAATGATTGACTTCGGCGTGTCGGAAATATTCCTCGACGACGAAGGCCTCATCAACATCTACGGCGAGTTCGAGTCGTTCGGCTCCATCCAGAAATATCTCGAAGAGAACGGCTTCGAAATCTCGTCGGCCAACTTCGACCGCATCCCGACCGACACCAAGGAGCTGACCGCCGAGCAGTATGCCGAAATCGAAAAGCTGCTCTCGAAACTCGAGGAAGACGAGGACGTCTCGAACGTCTATCACACCATAGCCAACGCCGACGATTTTGCCTGATAAAATAGCGCTTGGCTATTGTAGGAATGGTATTTAAACCATACCTTTGCGCCGTCAAAAATCAAAATAATAATAGAAATGTATCTACCTAAGGAAAAAAAGGAAGAAATCTTCGGAACGTACGGAAAGTCTAACACTGACACTGGTTCGGCAGAAAGCCAGATAGCATTGTTTTCATACCGTATCTCCCATTTAACTGAGCACCTCAAGTTAAATAAGAAGGATAACAGTACACGTTTTGCACTTCGCAAGCTCGTTGGCCGTCGCCGCTCGATGCTCGACTATCTGAAGGCACGCGACATCAACCGCTACCGCGAAATCATCTCGAAGCTGGGTCTGCGCAAATAACCGCCGCACCAGCATCAGCGCATCAGAGGCTCTCCCAAGCATGTGGAGAGCCTTTTGTCGTCTATTGGCGCGGCAACGTGTCCGCCGATTGTCGCAAACCATTATTTTTACGGCTCCGATTTCAAAAAAAACAACGACTAAAAACAAACGAGTATCATGGAATCTTACGAAAACCGCGTCGAAGAACGCGACCTATTGTCGGCAGGCAGCACCGTAGCAACCGGCTTCCTGACCAAAGTGTATGCCAAAATGTTTTTTGCCCTCCTCATCACGGCGCTCACGGCATGGATCACCGCCAGCGAGCCCGGCTATCTGAACTTCGTGTTCGGCAACGGATACACGTTCTTCGTCCTGCTGGGCGCCGAACTGCTGCTGGTGTGGGTCATCTCGTCAATGGCCATGAAGCTGTCGCTGATGGCCTCGACGCTGCTCTTCGCGCTCTATTCGGTCATCAACGGGCTGACGCTCTCGTCCATCTTCTTGCTCTACACGGCGTCGTCCATTGCCTCCACCTTTGTGGTGGCCGCGCTCACCTTCGGCGCCATGGCGCTCTACGGCATGCTGACGCGCAAAGACCTCTCGGGCCTCGGCCGCGTCATGATGATGTTTCTCATCGGGCTCATCATCGCCTCGGTGGTCAACCTGTTCATGCACAGCGAAAAGCTCATGTGGATTACGTCCTACGTGGGCGTGCTGGTCTTCTGCGGGCTGACGGCTTACGACATGCAGAAACTCAAGCAGATGGGTCAGGCGCTGCCCGACAATGCCGCCGCCGAGCGCATGTCGGTCACGGGCGCGCTGGTGCTCTATCTCGACTTTGTCAACCTCTTCCTCTATCTGCTGCGCATCATGGGCAGCAGGCGCAACTGAGGGCGCCGGGCTCCGACAAAAAGCAAAGGCTCGCAGGGAGTGGTCTCAACTCCCGGCGAGCCTTTGCTTTGCGCGAACGCAGTCCTCTTTCTTTGTCTTTTTATCTGATGACGCTTTTGAACATCGACGGGACGCCGGTGTTGAAGTCGAGCGTCTCGCCCGAGACGGGGTGGCGGAACCTGATCTGCATGGCGTGCAGGCAGAGGCGGCCCAGCGGGTTGGTCTCGGCGCCATATTTGACGTCGCCAGCCACGGGGTGGCCGATGTGCGCAAGGTGGACGCGTATCTGATTCTTGCGGCCGGTCTCCAGCTCAAGCTCCACCAGCGAATAGCCCCGCCCGTGGGCCACCACCTTGTAGTGCGTGATGGCCTCCACGCCCTCGTCGGGCCGGCAGACGTGCATCTTGAGGCTCTTGGGGTGCTCGCGCAGGAAGGTGCGGATTGTGTCCTCGTCCTTCTCGGGCCGGCCTTCGACAAGCGCCACGTAGTGACGGCTCTCGATGGTGTCGTTCCAGTCGGTCTGCAGGTCGGCCTGCACCTGCTCGCTCTTGGCAAACAGCAGCAGCCCCGATGTGTCGCGGTCGAGGCGGTGGACTATGAATATCTGGTCGTGCGGGTGGTGGAAGCGCACATAGTCGGTCAGGTAGGCGTAGGCCGTGCGGCGGTTCTCCTTGGCGCTGGCCATGGTCAGCAGGCCCGAGTCCTTGTTGGCCACAATCAGGTGCCGGTCTTCGTAGACCACCGCGATGCCTTTGGGCATCTTGAACTGAGGCTCTTCGGGCTTCCCGATGGTCACCACGTCGCCGCTCTTGACGCTGATGTCGATGCGGCGGACAAGGCGCGAGTTGAGGCACATCAGCTTGTTGGCTATCAGGTGCTTGATGGACGTGCGGCTTTTGCCGGGCATCTGCGACTGCAGGAACTCTTCGAGCGTCGAGTCGCGCCTGACGTTGAAAGCCGTGGTGGTGTGCTTGGGTCTGCGGTTTTTCGGGTTTGAATTTGCCATTGTTGAGTTGCTTGAAAAATGTTGGTTGATGCCGTCGGAAGCGGGCCGCCGGCGTGTTGCGTCCGGACACTTCGGTCGGCAAATATCAATCACTAATCGACAAGAAGCAACTTTCTTTCCATAAACTTTGTCAAAAAAGCCCTTTCGGCCTACCTTGTCAGTCGTTTCCCGAAAAAAACACTCTTTGCAACAATGATTAGCACTTCGACCAAACGCCTCCATTCGCTTTCGATTCACATCGTGGTCTGGCTGGGCCTGATGGTTTTCCCGCTGCTGTGGCCGGTGGGCGACCCGCGCCTGCGCTTTTCGATTCTCGTCCACCTCTGGACCACCATCCTGACGCTCCTCGTGACCTTTTACGCCAACTATTTCTGGCTCTGCAGCATGCTCAACCGGCGCCGACTGTGGCTCTTCCTGCTGCTCAACGTGGCGCTGTTCGTGGCCGAATTTGTGGTGAGCCACACGGTGTTCGAGTCGTTCAACATCGACAAGCAGCGGCGCGACGACATGCCCGGCGCCATGCTGAGCGCGTTCGTCTACAGCTCGTTCATCACCTACGCCTCGGGCGTGGGCGTGGCCGTGGCCGTGCGCTACGCCGAGCGGCTCTTCGAGAGCGAGATGGAGCGCAAGCGCCTCGAGACCGAGAAGCTGACCTCCGAAATATCGCTGCTCAAATATCAGATTCAGCCGCATTTCTTCTTCAACACGCTCAACAACATCTACGCCCTCGTCAGCCGCTCGCCGGCCGACGCCAAGCAGGCCATCCTGAGCCTGAGCCGCATGATGCGCTATGTGCTCTACGACAATTCGTCGGACCGCATCAGGCTGTCGCAGGAGATTGATTTTCTGCGCAACTACGACAATCTGATGAAGATACGCGTGCGCGACACCGTCGACACGCAGTTCGAGGCGCCCGCCGATGCCGACGGCCTCATGGTGCCGCCGCTGCTGCTCATCCCGCTGCTCGAGAACGCCTACAAGCACGGCGTGTCGGCCCCGCAGTCGTTCGTCCGCAGCCGCCTGACCGTGGCCGACGGCCGCCTGCGCTTCGTGGTGGCCAACTCGCTGTGTAGCCCCACCGTCGACGACCGCAGCCACTCGGGCATCGGCCTGGCCAATCTGCGCAAGCGTCTCGAAATAATCTACGGCGCCGATTTCCGCTTCGAGGCCGCGCCCACGCCCGACGGCCGGAGTTTTGTGGCCGAAATAGACATACCGCTCCAAGCCTGAACGCGCCGAAGTCAAATTTTGCTACATTTGGCAGGCACACAGTCAGAAAAAACGAATCCTGATGGAAAAGATACGCACGCTGGCGGTCGACGACGAGCCTCTGGCCCTCGACCTTGTGAAGGAATACATCGAGCAGACGCCCTTTCTCGAGCTCTGCGGATGCTGCTCGTCGGCCTCCGAAGCCTTGGAGCGTCTGAGCCGCGGCGACGTGCGGCTGGCTTTTCTCGACATCCAGATGCCCGACTTTTCGGGCATAGCCCTGGCCAAGGCGCTGCCGGCGCAGAACCGCCTCCGGCTCGTCTTCACCACCGCCTTTGCCGGCTATGCGCTCGACGGCTTCCGCCTCGATGCCGTGGGCTATCTGCTTAAGCCATTCGACTATGGCGAGTTCCTGCACGAGGCCTCCAAGGCGCGCGAACTGATAGCCTCCGAGCAGGCGCAGCAGCCCGCCGCCGCGCCAGACTTCTTCTTTGTCAGGAGCGAGTACAGGCTGGTGCGCATCAATCCGGGCGAGATAGTCTACGTCGAAGGCCTCAAGGACTACATCAAAATCTACCTCTCCACCGCCGTCAAGCCCGTGCTGACGCTCATGTCGCTCAAGCAGATGGAGCAGCGGCTGCCCTCGTCGCAGTTCGTGCGCGTGCACCGGTCGTTCATCGTCAACGTAGGGTTTGTGGTGGGGGTGGAGCGCAACCTCATCCATCTGCCCGCGGCCAAAGTGCCGATGGGCGACGGATACAAGCAGCAGATGATGTCGATAATCGAAAAATACACTGTCTGATGCCCGCCCTGCCCGAAAAATTCCTGCACTTCGTGTGGCTCCACAGGCTCTATCGCAGGCACGGTCTGGCCTGCACCGACGGGCGCGCCGTGGAGGTCATCAACCCCGGGACGCCCAACACCGACGCCGGCCCCGACTTCTTCAACGCCCAGATACGCATCGGCGGCACGCTGTGGGCCGGCAACGTCGAGATACACGCCACCACGGCCGACTGGGACCGCCACGCCCACCACACCGACGCGGCCTACAACAATGTCATCCTGCACGTCGTGGGCCAGTCGACCGGCCGGCCCGTGTCTGACTCGGCCGGCCGCAGCGTGCCCGAAATGGTTCTGGAATTCGCGCCCGACATTTTCGAGCGATACCGCAGCCGCATCAGCCGCCCTGAGGTCATCAAGTGCGCGGCCGACCTCGGTGAGGTGCCCGACTTCGAGCTGCGTTCGTGGCTGGAGCGGATGCTGGTGGAGCGCTTCGAGGAGCGCACGGCCATGGTCGAAGACATGTGGCGGGAGTTTGGGGGCGATTGGGAGCAGACCATCTTTGCGCTGATGGCGCGCGCCATGGGCTTTGTGGTTAATGCCGGCCCCATGGAGATGCTGGCGCGATGCACGCCCGTCCGCATCCTGATGAAGCACAACTCGCCCTGCCAGACCGAAGCCCTGCTGCTTGGGCAGGCGGGGATGCTCTCCGGCGCTGCCGGCGACGAGGCCGACGACTACCTCCGGCTGCTCAGGCGCGAGTATGACCTGCTGCAGCTCAAGTTCGGCCTCCGCCCCATGGAGCCGCACCTGTGGAAGACGCTTCGGCTGCGTCCGCCCAACTTTCCGGCAGTCAGGCTGGCACAGCTGGCGGCCCTTGTGCGCGCGGCGTGCGGCAGCCTCGACGCGGCCGTCAGCACGCTCGACCTTGAGCGCCTCGACGGCTATTTCAGCGTGGCGGCTTCGGACTATTGGGACACGCACTTGGCGCCCGGCACGACGGCACAGTCGGCCCCGCGCGCCAAGCGGCTCGGGGTGTCGTCGCGCAGGTTGCTGATTATCAATGTGGTGATTCCATATCTCTACGCCAAGGCGCGGCGCCAAGGTCGGCTGCGCGATCAGGAGAACATCATGAAGATGCTGCAGCTGATGCCCGTCGAAAAGAACAGCCGCATCGACGCATGGCGGCAGTGCGGCATCGACCCGCGCGACGAGGGCGAGGCGCAGGCGCTGCTGCAGCTCACCAAGCGCTATTGCGTGCCGCGCCGCTGCATCCACTGCCGCGTCATGGCCGTCATCCTGTCGGCCGGGCGCGCCTGCTGACGGTCATTGTCCGTCGGCGTTCTCGGCGGCCGGGCCAAAGGTCACGCCCGACTTCATTCCTTCCTTGCGCGTCACGTAGCTGGCTATCAATATGATGACGCACGCCGCCGCAAACAGTCCTAAGATGACCCACATCATCACGCAGGTGGTGTGGCCGATGACGTCGCCCGCCTTCAGGTGGATGTGGTCGAGGATGTTGTGCATGGTCAGCGATTTGCCGGCGGCTTCCATCTCGGCAATGTTGTCTTCGATGCTCTGTGCAAACGCGGTCATGTATTCCACAAAGACGCTCGCGCCCATCAGGTTGACAATCAGCCCCATTTCGGGGTTGTTCTCAAAGTAGGACTTGAACGCCTTGGTGTCTTCGCACAGTTTGACGGCGTCGGAGGGGTCGAGCTCGGTGTCGGTGTAGCCGGGCGACACGGTGTTCAGATAGGCTTCGAACTGTCCGATGCCGTCGGTCATCAGGCGGTCGGCCTTGCCGGGGATGGTGGCCGTGGCAATCAGCAGCGTCATGGCCAGCAGGCAGACGGCCACCGGGCAGACTATCAGCACGGTGCGGCTGCTGTTTTTGGGCATTGGCAGAATTATCCTGCTGACTAAGAAAAACGTGCCGACGCCGCAGGCGACGGCGAGCACAATGGCAAGCAGTGTGTACATGGCTGTTTCTATTTTCGTTTGAAATCAGGGTTGACGTAGATGACGGTGCGCTGCGGCCGTCCGCATTCTCGGAGGCGGGCGCCGAGCGGCTTGCGCAGTCTGCGCAGTTCGGCGTAGCGCTCGGGGCAGCCCAGGTCGTGCTGCACAATGCGCGCCAGCAGCCGGCCGCAGGGCGCCTGCATGAAGTCGCCGAACGTGTCGGGCCTGAGGGTGGGCGAGTTGCGCTGCATCAGCACGGCGTATTTGCGCTTCTTCTCGCTCCACGACTTCAGAATCGTCAGCGCGCCGCGCAGGCACACCAGCGACGCCGCGAGCACCACGGCCCTGACCGCCCAGCACCACGGGCACCAGCATACAAAGCCTATGCCTCCTGCGCCCAGGGCGAGCAGCAGAAAGGCATAGGCGTTAAGAAACAAAAACCGATTAACCGTCTCTATGGTCTTTGCTTTTGTCATTCGGGCGTTCTACTTCGAAATGGTTTTGTAGAAAGCGTCCACCACATTCTGAGCCTCGCTCTCGTCGGTCACATTCAGCATCACCGAGGTGCGCTGAGTGAACGCGTCGTAGTAGAGGTGGTAGGCCTGGCAGAAGCAGCCGCACACGGTGCCTTCTTTGGTGTAGCCTATTTCCTTGACGCTGCTCGGCAGCACATAGCGGATGTTCTTGCCTACGTTGAACACCCAGCAGGCCTTCTGTTCGGTGACTTCGATCACACGTTTGTTGGTGATGACCAGATAGCCCTTGACCTTGGTGCCAATCAGCGCAAAGAGAAATTTCTGGATGCTGCCGAGCATCCTTTATGAATCCCTACTCTGTTTCGGGCTTTTCGGAATACGCCCTTTATGGTTAGTGTTGTGCCGATGCCTGAAGCGTTTCTTGTTAACGAACCGTTAGTAATTTATTTTTAACAAAAATAAACATAGTCCGCCAACTTGACTCGCCCGCACCCGACGCACGTCCGGTGATGCTAAAATGTTGCGTTGATTATGGTTGTAAGGCGTTTGAGTTTGCTTACGCGATTGCAAATGAATCTACATAAATCTAAAATCCAAATCTTGCATCAAGAATTTATTAATAAAAATAAACTTCTCGAAAGTTTTAATGCTTAATTATTAGTTAATGAAAATGTTTGTCATTTGTTTACAGAAAAGACACCAAATCAGCCCATGGCAAAATGTCGCCCATCGTCGCTCAAAAAATTCACCCGGGTGTGCCGCCCGCAGCATGGCGTGCCGCTGCCGTTCCGCATCGGGCCGACCGTCCGCGCCCGCCGCCATGGTAGACGATTTGACGCGGCGCCGTTGACGGATTGTGCACGATTTTGGAAAATTATTCCACTGTGTTAAATATGCTTAACCGGTAAGTTTGTAGTGTGAATCAGTGTTAATGGTCGATGCCGGCAGGCACGGCCGCAAACGGAAACTATATTTTAACCAAACAGAACATGAATACAAAACTTACCACGTTGAGCCTCTGGGCGTTGGCTGCGCTGACGCCGATGGCCGGCGCGCAGCCCTACCGTTCGCTTAAGGACGCCACGGTGGTGGAGCGCACCATCTACACCACCGATTTTTCGGAATGGTCGACCGGCATTCCCGCCAGTCTGCCGGTCTCGGTCGACTATCAGGGCACCGTCGGTGTAGAACAGGTCGGCCTGAGCTTTTACGACTGGAAGACCGGGCAGCCAAGCAAAGGCACGGCCGACTGCATGACGGCGGCTTATGGCAGTGCGCAGGTGCGCGACAATGCCGTCAAGATTGCAAGCGGCAATGACAACTATATAAAGATTGGTCCCATTGTCGGCATCAGCAAGTTCACATTTGTGCAGGCCGCAACGGGCAACAGCCGCGGCGCCGTGCTGTCGGTCATCGGCAAGGATGAGGCGGAGGAGACTCCGGTGCTGACCGAATATGTCAACAGCTACACCGGCAGCGCCAACGGCGTGGTGCACGAGCTCGACTTCCTGGACAACACTCTCGACTTCAGCGCCTCGGCCATCGACGGCTCCAATGTCGGCGCCTTCGAATTCACCGACGCGCAGCGCGAGGAAGTCTACATCGTCATCCGCAATTATAAAGGGTGTGGTAAAGATAGCTATCTGTTTATGATGCAGATAGATGCTAACGTCGAAGTGTCGGGCAACCAGTACACGCTCGACCTTTCGTCGTCCGACAATGCGGCCGGAACGGTGTCGGTGAGCCCGAGCGGGACCACCTTTACCGAGGGCACCGAGCTCGAGGTGACGGCGGCCAAGAACTTCGGCTACGCCTTCAGCCACTGGGCCGACGCCGAGGGCAATGTGGTGTCGACCGAAAACCCTTACGCTTTCGCCATATCCGCCAACACCACGCTGACGGCCGTGTTCGAATCGGTGCCGACCTACTCCGTCGAAGTGCTGTGCACCAACAATCTGGAAATAGACATGGGCTCGGTCGACGTGGAACCGGCCTCGGTGGGCGGACGCTATGAGCAGGGCACGACCCTGAGCCTGACGGCCCGCCAGACGCCCGTGCTCCGCTTTGCCGCCTGGACCGACGACAACGAGAACGCCTCAGTCACCACGGCGCAGCGCTCGCTGACGGTGACCAAAGACATGACGATTGTGGCCGACTACGAGATTCAGGATTTCATCGCCATCTTCAACGCCGAAAAGGTGCAGGGCTACGCCACCAACACCACCTATCCGTTCGCCGCCGACTATGCGTGGGACGCCAGCCGCAACGCCAAGGCCAGCGTGGTCCGCGTGTCCGACGGCACGGCTCTGACGGCCACCGGCACCACGCCCGTGGTCCGCAACCGCACCGACGTGGTGGTCAAGACCGTGGGCGGACTCTATACCAACGGCTATCGCTCCACCGACATCGCGCTGCAATATCAGTTCTCGACGCGCGGCTTCACCTCGGCCACATTTGCCGGAACGCTGGTGGCCAAGAACGCCGCCTGCGTCAACTGGAAGGCGCAGGTGTCGACCGACGGCACCAACTTCGCCGACATCGAAGGCGCCGCATGGGAGCTCTCGGCCAGCAAGGAATGCCCCGTCTGCATCGCCCTTGCCGACGAGCTGATGGACAAGGATCTGGTCTACATCCGTCTGACGGGCACGGGCTCCGACGTGTTCAACACCAACTATGAGTTCAGCAATGTCGAGGAGGCGTCGGGCCTCAGCTACACGACCAACTCCGAGCAGGGCTTCGGCAATCTGTATATCCTCGGCACGCCGGTGGTGGTGGCCGACGAGGAGGCTCCCACCGTCAGCCGTAGCGTGCCGGCCAACGGCGACGAGGGCATCTCGGCCAGCGGACGCATCACCGTATCGTTCAGCGAACGCATCGCGGCCGGCACCGGCACGGCCACTCTGACGTCGGCCGGTGGCTCGGTCGACCTCGTGCCCGCATACGGCTCGCAGTCGGTCAGCTTCGACTACATGAACCTCGACTACAGCACCGCCTACACCGTCCGTCTGCCGGCGGGCTTCGTGACCGACCGCTCGGGCAACGCCCTGGCCGCCGACTACGAGTTCTCGTTCACCACCATGGCTCGACCCACGGTGACCAAGGGCCTCTACGACTTTGTGGTGGGCACCGACGGCACACTGGCCGAAGCCATTGCCGCAGCCAATGCCAACACAAGCGGCCAGCGCTTCCGCATCTTCGTGCCCGACGGCGAATATGACCTCGGCACGGGCATCACTTCGCTGACGGCTCCCAAGGTGTCCATCATCGGCCAGAGCGTCGAGGGCACCATCATCTACAACCTGCCGCCGGTAGAGGGCATCGGCGTCACGGCCACCATCTGCATCGAGTCGGCCGCCACCGACTGCTACATGCAGGATCTGACCATCCAGAACCGCTACCCCTACGATGCCGACAAGAATGCCGGCCGCGCTGTGGCGCTGCAGGACAAGAGCACGCGCAGCATCCTCAAGAACGTGTGTCTGCTGAGCTATCAGGACACCTACTATTCTAACAACAATTCGATGCGCTCGTATTTCGAGACCTGCGAAATCCACGGCGTGGTCGACTTCATCTGCGGCGGCGGCGACGTATTTTTCGAGAACTCGCTGCTCTATCTCGAAGACCGCAAGGGCAACGTCATCACGGCACACTCGGGCGGCGGCGCCTATGGCTACGTCTTCAGCAACTGCACCATCGACGGCACATCGATCAACAACGCCAGCTACACCCTCGGACGCCCGTGGGGCAACAACGGCTCGCGCACCGTCTATCTCAACACCACGATGAAGGTGACGCCCGCCGCAGCCGGATGGGCCGACATGGGCGGCGTGCCCGCGCTCTTTGCCGAATACAACAGCCGCACGGCCGCCGGAGCGGCGGTGGACTGCAGCAATCGCAAGACCTATTTTGAATGGTCGGTCAACGACGTCCCCTACTCGGGCACAGCCACCTACAACCCCGTCCTCACCGACGAGGAGGCCGCCGCCTACACCGTGCCCAACGTGCTTGCGGGCGACGACAACTGGCTGCCCACGCTCTACACCGAGCAAGCCGCAGTCCCCGACGCCTCGCTGGCCGACGGCGTCATCACATGGACGGCCGACGACTACGCCTTCTGCTACGCAGTGACGCTCGACGGCGAGGTGGTAGCCTTTGTGACCGAACCCGCCTACACATGCACCGCCCCCGGCACCTACACCATCCGCGCAGCCAACGAGCGCGGCGGCCTGTCGGCTCCCTCGGCAGCCATCGAATACGCCTCCACGGGCATCGGCGAGTTGCAGGCCGACGGCGCTGATGTCCGCGTCTATGGCGTGGCCGGAGCCGTGGTGGCCCGCAATGCCTTCGGCCTCATGGAGGTCTACACCATAGGCGGCTCGCGCGTGGCAAGCCTCACGGCCGACGGCGACGCCCGCGTGGCACTGCCGGCCGGCATCTACGCCGTGCGCTGCTCGGGACGCTCGTTCAAGGTCGTGGTCAGATAATCAGTGACATCAACTGCATGAACCAACGGTCGGCTGCGTGCAATGGCGTGCAGCCGACCTTAATATGACGACATTTTCAAAAAAAAACGGAAATCAGCATGAACATCAGAACAACTCTAACGCTTGCGGCAATGGCAGCAGGCGCTCTGGCGGCATCGGCACAGGACGTCCCGGCCTTCCCGGGCGCCGAGGGTCATGCGCGCTACATCACCGGCGGACGCGGCGGCGCGGTCTATCACGTCACCACGCTCGAAGACAACGCGGCCGACGAGTCGGTGGTGACCGGCTCGCTGCGCTGGGCCCTGTCGAAGAGCGGACCCAAGACCATCGTCTTCGACGTGTCGGGCACCATCGACCTGAAGCAGAAACTCAAGACCGGCAAGGACAACCTGACGATTGCCGGACAGACGTCGCCCGGCGGCATCTGCCTGAGCGGCTTCGACTTCGTCATCAACTCCAGCAACGTCATCCTGCGCTATCTGCGCTTCCGCCCCGGCGACCACAGCCTGACCGAAGTCGACGGCCTCGGCGGCATGGATAAGAGCGACATCATGGTCGACCACTGCTCGGTGAGCTGGAGCGTGGACGAATGCCTCTCGGTCTACGGCATGACCAACTCGACCGTGCAGTGGTGCATAGCCTCCGAAGCGCTCCGCGTGTCGGTGCACGGCAAGGGCACGCACTGCTACGGCGGCAACTGGGGCGGCACCAACGCCTCCTATCACCACAACCTGATAGCCCACTGCGAGAGCCGCACGCCGCGCCTCGGCCCGCGCTACACCACTCAGACCGACGAGCTTGTGGACATCCGCAACAACGTGTTCTACAACTGGGCTGGCGAAGGCTGCTATGGCGGTGAGGCTCAGAAGGTCAACATCGTGGCCAACTACTACAAGCCCGGGCCGGCCACGCGCTACGGCTCCACCGGCACGTCGGCCGTGCGCTACCGCATTGCCAAGATAGGCGTGCGCACCACCGAGTATGTCACCAAATATCCCGACTACGCGCCCACCGAGCACGTCTGGGGCAGATATTTCATTGATGCCAACGTCATGAGCGACAACGACGAGGTGACGGCCGACAACTGGACCAAAGGCGTCTATGCCCAGCAGACCAACGGCTCGCACGTCGACAACCTCTGGACCGATGAGGTCATGCAGGAGATACGCCTGACCGAGCCGCTCGACGCCGGCGAAGTGACCACCCACACGGCCGCCGAGGCCTACGACCTGGTGCTGCAGCTGGCCGGCGCGTCGCTCTATCGCGACGAGGTGGACGACCGCATAGTCAGCGACGTGACCACCAACACGGCATCGTTCCGCGCCACCGGCAACTCGCCCGGATACATCAACACGCCCTCCGACACCCGCACCGCCGACGAGGCCGGCAACGACGAGTGGTCGGCATGGCCGGCTCTGGCCTTCGACGCCACCCGCTCCGTCACCGACACCGACGGCGACGGCATCCCCGACGCCTGGGAGACGGCCAACGGCCTGAACCCCAACTCGGCCACCGACGGCAAGGCAGTCTGCGCCGACGGCTACACCAATCTGGAGCATTACCTCAACTCGCTCGTGGCGCACATCACGGCCGCGCAGCAGCTCACGACCCAGGGCTCGGCCATCGACGAGGCCCGCTGCCCGGCAGCCGCCATCAGCGTCAGCAACGGCCGCCTGACGCTGAGCGGACTCGAAGTTGCGGCGCGCGTCAGCATCCACTCGCTCTCGGGCAGCCGCCTGGCACAGGCCACCGTCAGCGGACAGGCCACCTTCGACCTGCCGCGCGGCATAGCCGTGGTGCACCTTGTGTTCGACGGCGGCGCCACCCGCACGTTCAAGGTGCGCATCTGAGCCGTCGGTCACCCGACAACACAAAACGACCCGGGGCGGCGCTGTCCGTTCCCGGGTTGACTTTTTTCCGCCTGCCGGCGATGATGATGAATGGGGCTGAGGCTCAATGCACGCGGGTCAGCGGCTCGCCTTTGGTG
>CALYZD010000019.1 GCA_945607565.1 uncultured Bacteroidales bacterium
GCCCATCGAAGACACGCTGCTTTCGGCGTGGAACTGGGAGAAAAGAATCAGAGGCGTCAAATAGCCGCCACGGGCATCACGCCCCGACATAGGCGGAAAGCGGCGCGCACCGGCACGGAGCGACTGCTTTCCGCTATTTTTTTTGTGACCGATGCCAGACTGCAGGCCGTGGCATCGCGCCTTTGCGTCAGCTGACATTGACGCGCGCAACGGCTTTTTGCTAACTTTGCAGAAATCAAAGCGCTTACGCCATGCAAAGCTTACCCATCGGAATACAGAATTTCAAAGGTCTCCGCGAGGACGGCTACCTTTACGTAGACAAGACCGAAGTCGTCTATCGGCTTGTCGGCGAGGCAAAGGCCTATTTCCTTAGCCGCCCGCGACGCTTTGGCAAGAGCTTGCTGTGCAGCACATTGCAGGCGTACTTCGAGGGCCGGAAAGAACTCTTTGAAGGCCTTGCGATAGAAAAACTCGAAACGCAGTGGCAGGCGTATCCGGTGCTTTATATAGACTTCAACGGGCAGGTCTATGGCAGCGGCCTGGGCCTGCGCGCCACGCTCCACGACCACCTGAGCCGTTGGGAAAGCAAGTACGGCCTGCAAACGCCGGCTGACTTTGAGGCGCTCCCCATCGAAAGCCAAAGCGTTTCGCTCGCCAGACGCTTCTATGACGCCATCGTCCGCATTCACGAGCAGACCGGCAAACGCGTCGTGGTCATTGTGGACGAGTACGACAAGCCCCTGCTCGAATCGCTCGACAACAGCGAGGCACAGGAGCAGAGCCGCGCACTGTTCAAGGGCTTTTTCGGCAATCTAAAAAAGCTTGACGAGCACCTTAAGTTCGTGTTCTTCACCGGCGTCACGAAATTCTCCAAAGTCTCCATCTTCAGCGACCTGAACCAGCTGCGCGACATATCGCTCGAACCGGACTACGAGACCATCTGCGGCATCTCGGCCGACGAACTCATGGCCAATTTCACCAAGCGCGTGCAGAACATGGCCGACTATAATAATGTGTCGTGCGACGAGTGCTTTGCCCTGCTCAAGAAGAACTACGACGGTTATCACTTCTCGCGCCGCATGACCGACATGTACAACCCGTTCAGCATCCTGCGCGCACTGGCCTCGCGCGAGTTTGATTTCTACTGGTTCTCGACCGGCACGCCCACGTTCCTCGTAAAGCACTTGACGTCAGTCAAAAGCGAGCTGGACTTCAAGGAACTGACCGACGGCGTGTCAACATCTGCTGGCGAGATAACCGACTATCGGCCCGACAACACGAACATCATTCCCCTGCTTTACCAAACTGGCTATCTGACCATTAAGGACTACAACCCGGCCTTGCAGCTCTTCACGCTCACCTATCCGAACGAAGAGGTCAAATACGGAATGCTCAATTCGCTCGCGCCGGCCGTGACCGACCGTGGCGACACGTCGTCGTCGCTTGCCAAGATATATAAAGCGCTCAACGCGAAGGATGTGGACTCGATGATGCTCGTTCTCAAAAGCGTCTATGCGTCACTGCCTTACATCAAGCCCGTATACCGCGAGGACATGGACGAGGAGGACCGGCAGGACGTCCTGAACAAGTACATCGAACGCGATTTTCAGAACGTTATTTACATCTTTTTCCTATTGATGGGGCAGCCGACGTATTCGGAAGTGCAGAACAATCTTGGCCGGGCCGACTGCATAGTGGAGACGGACAACTACGTGTATCTGTTCGAATTCAAAGTTGAATCATCGGCCGAGGAGGCATTGGCGCAAATCCGCAG
Organism: uncultured Bacteroidales bacterium; assembly: GCA_945607565.1. Classification (GTDB taxonomy): domain Bacteria; phylum Bacteroidota; class Bacteroidia; order Bacteroidales; family Marinilabiliaceae; genus CALYZD01. Next base: position 1,775 of record CALYZD010000019.1, read on the forward strand.
GCACGAGTACGCCACGCGCTATGCGGCCGACCGGCGAGAGGTGATTTGCGTTGGCGTCAACTTCGGGCGGCGCAAACGGAACATCACCGAGTGGAAGGTGGAGGGCCGGCGGTAGCTCCCTTGCCCGGGCACCGGGCTTGTGGCGGATGACGTCTGATGGCTGCGGCGCGAGTCGCGGCCATTCGTTTTTTGCATGAAACGGCTCAGGCGGAAAGCCGCGCACACGCCGTGGTGTGGCTGCTTTCCGCCTGAGTGTGGGTTGCCGCGCGGTGCGGGCTATGCGGGCTTGTCGGCCATCTTCTTGGCCACGATGGCGTCGACCACGGCCACCGCCGTGATGTTGACGATGTCGTTGACGGTGCTCTCGATGTCGGTGAAGTGGATGGGCTTGTTGAGGCCCATCTGTATCGGCCCGATGAGGTCGGCCTTGCACAGTCCCTGAATCAGCTTGTAGCCCGAGTTGGCCGAGCTGAGGTTGGGGAAGACCAGTGTGTTGACTTCCTTGCCGAAGAGCCGTGTGAAGGGGTACTTCTTGTCGCGCAGCCTGTTGTCGAGCGCAAAGTTGACCTGCATCTCGCCGTCGATGGCGAGGGTGGGGTAGAGGTGCTGCATTATCTCGACTGCCTCGTGCACCTTGGAGGGGCTGCCTACGGTGTCGCTGCCGAAGTTGGAGTAGGACAGCATGGCGATGTTGGGCGTGTGGTTGAAGAACTTGACCGTGTGCGCCGCCAGCTTGGCTATGTCGACAAGGGTGTCGGTGTCGGGGTGCCGGTTGATGAGCGTGTCGGCCAGGAAGAAGGTCTCCTTGTTGGTGCTCATGATGTGCATGGTGCCGAAGTGCTTGTATTCGGGCCTGATGCCGATGACTTCGGTGGCTATCTTGATGGTGTCGGAATATTTGGTGTAGAGGCCGGTGATGAAGGCGTCGGCCTCGCCCATCTCGACCATCATCATGCCGAAGTAGTTGCGGTCGAACATCTTGTCGTTGGCTTCGGGGAAGGTCAGGCCCTGGCGGGCGCGCTTGGCGGTGAGTGCCGATGCGTAGCGTTCGCGGCGTTCGGCCTCACTGTCGTGGCGCAGGTTGATGATTTCGATGCCGTCCATGTTCAGGTCCATTTCGTCGGCCATTTTGAGGATGCGCTCGGTGTTGCCCAGCAGGATGGGCCGGCAGATGCCTTCGCTCTTGGCTTCGACGGCGGCCTTGAGCATGTTGGGGTGGATGCCCTCGGCAAAGACGACGCGCTGCGGGTCGCGACGGGCGGTGTCGTAGATCTGGCGGGTGAACGACGACTCGTAGCCCATCAGTTCGCGCAGGTGGATGCAGTAGGCGTCCCAGTCGTCGATGCGCTTGCGTGCCACGCCCGATTCCATGGCGGCCTTGGCCACTGCGATGGACACTTCGGTTATCAGTCGCGGGTCGACGGGTTTGGGGATGAAGTACTGCGGGCCGAAGGTCAGATTGTTGACGTGATAGGCCTCGTTGACCACGTCGGGCACGGGCTGCTTGGCCAGTGCGGCTATGGCGCGGACGGCGGCCAGCTTCATCTCTTCGTTGATGGCGGTGGCGTTGGTGTCGAGCGCTCCGCGGAAGATGTAGGGGAAGCCGATGACGTTGTTGATCTGGTTGGGATAGTCGGAGCGGCCGGTCGACATCAGCACGTCGGGGCGCGACTCCATGGCGTCTTCATACGATATTTCGGGCACGGGGTTGGCCAGCGCGAACACTATCGGGTTGGCGGCCATGGAGCGGATCATGTCTTTGGTCAGCACGTTGCCCTTCGAGAGTCCGAGGAAGACGTCGGCGCCGGCCACGGCCTCGGCCAGCGTGCTGACGTCGGTGCGTTCGGTGGCGAAGAGGCGCTTGCTCTCGTTCAGGTCGGGGCGGTCGGCTCGGATGACGCCCTTGCTGTCGAGCATGACGATGTTCTCCTTGCGTGCGCCCAGAGCCACGTAGAGCTTGGTGCACGATATGGCGGCCGCTCCGGCTCCGTTGACCACTATGCGGACGTCCTCGATGCGCTTGCCGGCCACTTCGAGCGCGTTGATCAGGCCGGCGCTCGATATGATGGCGGTGCCGTGCTGGTCGTCGTGCATGACGGGGATGTCGAGCTCCTCCTTCAGTCGCCGTTCAATCTCGAAGCATTCGGGGGCCTTGATGTCCTCGAGGTTGATGCCGCCGAATGTGGGCGCTATGGCCTTGACGGCGGCTATGAATTTTTCGGGGTCTTTCTCGTTGACTTCGATGTCGAACACGTCGATGCCTGCGTATATCTTGAACAGCAGGCCCTTGCCCTCCATCACCGGCTTGCCGCTCATGGCGCCGATGTCGCCCAGGCCGAGCACGGCCGTGCCGTTGGAGATGACGGCCACGAGGTTGCCCTTGGCGGTGTAGCGGTAGGCGTTGGTCGGGTCTTTCTGGATTTCGAGGCAGGGCTCGGCCACGCCGGGCGAGTAGGCCAGCGACAGGTCGGTCTGTGTCTTGTAGGGTTTGGTCGGGACTACTTCGATCTTGCCCGGCTTGCCTTGCGAGTGGTATAGAAGCGCTGCTTCCTTGGTTATTTTTGCCATGTTTTGGAATGTTTAATATGGTTAACGCCGCGTGCCCCCGAGCGTCGGGACCGGCACACAAACACCTGCAAGTTAGCAATAATGTTGCGACGGGACCGCTTCCGGCGTGCAAAAAAGTGCGTCGCACTCCGGCCGGAGCCTCTGCGGCGTGGGCTGCAATGGTGGCCGCCGGCGGTCGCATCTTCGAAAGAATGTTCTATCTTTGGCGCGCAAAAGACGCGATAATAAAGAATTAACAACTCAATAATCCGATGAACTTTGTAGAAGAACTGCAGTGGAGAGGAATGATCCACAACATGATGCCCGGCACCGAGGAGCAACTTGCCAAGGAAATGACCACAGCCTACGTCGGCATCGACCCGACGGCCGACTCGCTCCATATCGGTCACCTTGTGGGCGTGATGATGCTCAAGCACTTTCAGGCGGCAGGCCATAGGCCGATAGTGCTGGTGGGCGGCGCCACGGGCATGATAGGCGACCCGTCGCTCAAGTCGGCCGAGCGCAACCTGCTCGACGAAGACACGCTGCGTCATAACCAGGAGGCCATCAAGAGCCAGCTCAAGCGCTTCCTCTCGTTCAACACGGGCGAGAAGAACGAGGCCCTGATGGTCAACAACTACGACTGGATGAAGGACTACACCTTCCTGCACTTCATTCGCGACATTGGCAAGCACATCACCGTCAACTACATGATGGCCAAAGACTCCGTCAAGAAGCGCCTGAGCACCGACTCGCGCGAGGGCATGTCGTTCACCGAGTTCACCTATCAGCTGGTGCAGGGCTACGACTTCCTCTACCTCAACGAGCACTACGGCTGCAAGCTCCAGATGGGCGGCAGCGACCAGTGGGGCAACATCACCACTGGCACCGAGCTCATCCGCCGCAAGAACGGCGGCGAAGCCTTTGCCCTGACCTGCCCGCTGATAACCAAAGCCGACGGCGGCAAGTTCGGCAAGACCGAGAGCGGCAACATCTGGCTCGACGCCGAGCGCACCAGTCCCTACAAGTTCTACCAGTTCTGGCTCAACACGTCGGACGCCGACGCCGAAAAATACATCAAGATATTCACCATGCTCCCGCGCGCCGAAATCGAAGAGCTGGTGGCCCGTCAGAACGCCGACCCGGCCGCACGCCCGCTCCAGAAGCGTCTGGCCGACGAGATAACCACTCTTGTCCACGGCCCCGAGGCCCTGGCCGCCGCCATCGAAGCCTCGCAGATTCTGTTCGGCAAAGGCACCACCGAGACCCTCCACGGCATGGACGAGAAGACGTTCCTCTCGGTGTTCGAGGGCGTGCCGACCTACGAGGTGGCCCGCACCGCCATCGAAGCCGGAGTGCCGGCCGTGGAGCTGCTGACCGACATGGCTCCCGTCTTCGCGTCTAAGGGAGAGATGCGGCGCAACGTGGCCGGCCTGCAGATCAACAAGGCCCGCCTCGACGCTCCCGACGCCACTGTCGACGCGTCGGCTCTGCTCAACGGCCGATACATCCTGGTGCAGAAGGGCAAGAAGAATTTCTACATCATAGTGGCACGCTGAGCCGCCCCTCGGCCCCGCACACCAAGCCACAGGCCTCATGCCGACTGCGCCGCCCGCCGCACACACCGCGTGTGCCCGGGCGGCGCAGTTTTTTTTTGTGTGAACCTTGTCCGTGCCAAGTCCGAACCTTGCTCGAACCTTGCATGTGTCTTGCACGAGCCTTGCCGCTTGCGTGGCAGTGGCGACGTTCTTTTTGCTGAATTTTTCTAAACCTCTGATTTGTCATGGACTTATTGATTATCACTGAGCTGCTGGTGGTTCTGGTGGCTCTCTATGTGGGGTCGCGCTACGGGAGCCTGGCCCTCGGAGCCATTGCGGGCATAGGCCTGGCCATTCTTGTGTTCGGTTTCAAGCTCAGGCCGGCACGCCTCTCACCGACGTCATCTGCATCATCGTGGCGGCCTGTCCGTGGGCCATCGCGTTCGCCTTCTTCGCCGTGTCGGTGCTCATCAACTCGCAGGGAGCGGTAGTGGTGTCGATGCTGCCGCTGGCCTATTCGCTCGGCATACCCGGCCCGGTGCTGCTGGGAGTGCTGCCCAGTGTCTATGGCTATTTCTTCCTGCCCAACTATCCGTCGGACATCGCCACGGTCAATTTCGACCGTTCGGGCACAACCCGAATAGGCAAATATCTGTTCAACCACTCGTTCATGATGCCCGGCCTGGTCAGCGTGACGGTGGCCACCGTGGTAGCCTATTCCATCACGACGCTTTTCTTCTGAATGATGGCTGAATGATGGCAGGCGATGCCCCCGGCGGAGCCTTCGCCCAGCGTCCCGGACGGCGCCGGACGAAGGCTCCGGCCTTTTGCGGGGCAGCTTAACTATATTTAGAAAACTTTGGCAGCCGTGCGGCACGGAATTTTGGCAACTTTGCGGCCGAAATCGCAAAAAAAGACACATTCCACACACACAATGGCAAACTCTCCTCACACACTCGGTTCCGACAGCATCCGCAGCCTGCTGCTGCGCTACGCCATTCCGTCCATCATCGGCATGACGGCCATGTCGCTCTACAACCTGATGGACAGCATCTTCATAGGCTACGGCGTGGGCGACAAGGCTTTGGCCGGCCTTGCGGTAACCTTCCCGTTCATGAACCTTGCGGCGGCCTTTGGCGCGCTGGTGGGCGTGGGCGCGGGCGCGGTGGTGTCGGTCAAGCTGGGGCAGCGCGACCTGCGCACGGCCGAGCTGGCCTTGGGCAACGTGGTGCTGCTCAACGTGACCATCGGCTCGGTGTTCACCATAGTGTCGCTGCTGTTCCTCGACGGCATCCTGACCTTCTTCGGCGCCAGCGAAGTCAGTCTGCCCTATGCGCGCGAATACATGCAGGTCATCCTGCTGGGCAACATAGTGACGCACGTCTACATGGGCCTCAACGACGTGACGCGCGCCTCGGGCTATCCGCAGCGGGCCATGGCCGCCACGCTGACGGCCGTGGTCATCAATGCCGGCTTCAACTCGCTGTTCATCTTCGGGCTGGGCATGGGCATCCGCGGAGCCGCCCTGGGCACCATCTGCGCGCAGTCGGTGGCGCTGGCCTTCCTGCTGGTGCACTACACGCGGCCGCAGACCTATCTGCGCTTCCGCCTGCACGCGTTCCGATACAGCCTCAAGATGGTGCGCTCCATCATCGGCATCGGCTGCTCGCCGTTCTTCATCAACCTGTGCGCCTGCATGGTGGTCACGCTCATCAATCAGGGGCTGATGCGCTACGGCAACGATCATTATGTGGGCGCCTATGGTATCAACAACCGGATTTTGTTTATCTTTATCATGATTGTGATGGGGCTCAACCAGGGCATGCAGCCCATCGTGGGCTACAACTACGGAGCCGGGCAGATGCGGCGCGTGGTGCGGGCCTACAAGGCCACGGTGATATGCGCCACGGCGGTGATGACGGTCTGCTTTGTGCTGTGCGAGTTCTTCCCGCATCTGGTCATAGCCATGGTGACCGACAACGACACCTATCGCGACATAGGCAGCCGCGGCCTCCGCATCATGGCCGCCATGACGCCGCTGGTCGGGTTCCAGGTGGTCACCGTCAGTCTCTTCCAGTCGATTGGCAAGGCGCACAAGGCCATCTTCATGTCGCTCTCGCGCCAGTTGCTGCTGCTGGTGCCGCTGCTGCTGACCCTGCCCCCGCACTACGGCACCGACGGCGTGTGGATCAGCCTGCCGGTGTCCGACTTCCTGTCTGTGGTGCTGGCCACGGTGCTGGTGACGGGGCAGATCCGCAAGTTGCGCAAGGAATATTAATCCGAACGTTTCACAAAAAATACAACCCTTATGGACATCAAATCAGACACCATCGTCACCATCGGGCGGCAGTTTGGCAGCGGCGGCCGGGTGGTGGGCCACAGGCTCGCCGAGCGCCTGGGTATTAACTACTACGACCGCAAGATTCTGACCCGCGCCGCCTCCGAAAGCGGCATTCGCGGAGAATTTTTCGAAAAGATGGACGAGAAGCCCTCGCAGAGCATCTTCATGTCGTTCGCCGGCATGTTCTCGGCCGGCACCACCATCCTGCCCGGCAACGACTATCTGTCGGGCGAATCGCTCTTCAAGATGCAGAGCGACGCCATCCGCAACGCAGCCTCCGAGGGCGGATGCGTCTTTGTGGGCCGATGCGCCGACTACGTGCTGCGCGACTATCCCGACCGCTTCGACATCTTCATCTGCGCCGACATGGACGACCGCATCGCCCGCGCAATGGCCTACGACGACAAGCTGACCCCCGACGCCGCCCGCCAGCTGATAGCCCACACCGACAAGACCCGCGCCGCCTTCTACAACTACTACACCGACAAGGTCTGGGGCGAGGCGGCATCATATCATCTGTGCGTCAACTCGTCGCTGCTCTCGCCCGAAGAGTGCGTCGACTACATCATAAACTTCATTGAGCGTGTCCAGCATTCGGCCTCAAAATAAATATCTGCTGCTGCTGGGCGGCAACCTGGGCGACGTGGCCCTGACCTTCGACAAGGCCCGCCGCCGGCTGGCCTCGCTGGGAACTGCGGTGCGATGCTCGCGCCTCTACGCCAGCCGCCCGTGGGGCTTCGAGGCCGAAAACGACTTCAGGAACCAGGTGGTCGAGCTGCACTCGGACCTGACGCCGCAGCAGATGCTCCGGGCCACGCAGCGCATCGAGCGCAGCCTCGGCCGCACGGCCAAGACCGGCGGCCAGGGCTACGAGTCGCGCCCCATCGACATCGACATCCTTTTCTGCGGCGATGAGGTAGTGGACGAACCCGCACTCGTCATACCGCACCCGCAGCTGCACCTGCGCCGCTTCACGCTGGTGCCGCTCTGCGAGCACTGGGCCGGCCTCAGGCATCCGCTGCTGCATCAGACCATGCGCAGCCTGCTCGACGTCTGCCCCGACCACTCCGAAGTGACTGTGGCCGACTGATGCCGATTGACACCATTTTTGTTACTTTTGCTGCGGCAAAAGCCAAGTTTTATAACCAGAACGACACAATGCAAACACGCAAACTGACGGCCGACGAAGTGTCGGCACTCGAGAGCAACGGCTGCCGCTGCGCCCATTGGGACAGCATTGCCGTGCGTCCCGGCTTCGACGCGCGCGCACTGCACGGCGTGGTCTTTGCCGGCCGCGTGACGGTGGGCGCCACCACCGGAACCGTGACTTTGGACGACGGCCTGCAGGTGCCCGCCGGCATCAGCAACGCCATGGTGGCCGACTGCGAGATAGGCGACAACTGCCTGATACGCAACGTGGGCGGACTGCTGCGGGGCTACACCATAGGCTCCGGAGTGGTCATCAGCGGATGCGGCAGCATCTGCGCCCGCCCCGACGCCCGCTGCGGACAGGGAACGCGCGTGGCCGTGCTCAACGAGGGCGGCGGCCGCGAGGTGACCATCTTTTCCGAACTCAACTCCGCTATTGCAGCCATGATGGCGTTCTATCGCTACCGGCCCGGGCTGATTGCAAGGCTCGAAGGCATGATAGCCGACCACGTTGCATCCAAGCCCCGAGGCGCCTTCATCGGCGATGGGGCGCGCATCGAGAACTGCACCTCCATCACCGACGTCAGCATAGGCGCGGCGGCCGTAGTCAGCGGAGCGTCGCGGCTTGCCGACGGCACGGTGCTGTCGTGCGCCGAGATGCCGGCCACGGTGGGCGCAGGCGTTATTGCCGAGCACTTCGTGATGGCCGAGGGCTGCGAGGTGACCGACGGCGCGATAGTCCGGAACGCCTATGTGGGCCAGTGCACTCAGGTGGGCAACGGCTTTTTTGCCGAAAACATGGTGGCGTCGGCCAACTGCCAGTTCTTCAACGGCGAGGCCGTGTCGGTGCTGGCCGGGCCGTTTGCCGTGACGCACCACAAGACGACGCTGCTCATCGCCCAGGCATGCTCGTTCTTCAACGCCGGCAGCGCCACCAACGCCAGCAACCATCACTATCGGCTGGGGCCGCTGCATCAGGCGGTGATGGAGCGCGGCGTCAAGACAGGCTCGGGCAGCTACGTGCTGGAGCCGGCGCACATCGGGGCTTTCAGCATGGTGGTGGGGCATCACCGTTCGCATCCCGACACGTCGCGGTTCCCGTTCTCGCTGCTGGCCGAGCGCGACGGCGCCAGCATCCTTGTCCCGGCCCAGAACCTGAAGTCGATCGGACTCTTCCGCGACGGCCGCAAGTGGCTGCAGCGCGACCGCCGGCCGGCCCGTCTGCGCACCGACGCTGTGGACGCCCGCATCTTCAGCCCGCTGACCGTGGGCCGGATGATTGACGCGGCCGACGAGCTCGAAAGGCTTGCCTCCGGCAGCAAAGGCGATGTGGTGATGCACGGCGGCGTCAGAATGCAGAAGCTGATGATGACGCGCGCCGTTAGGACATACCGGCAGACAGCCCTCGCATGGCTGATGCGCACCGTGGCCTTGGCCGGCAGCGCAGGCACGTTCGCCGACGACGACACGCGGTGGGTCGACTTGGGCGGAATGATTGTGCCGCGCAGCATGGTAGCCCGGCTGATAGGGCAGATCGAGAGCGGGCAGATAGCCGGCATCCCGGCGCTGCTCGAAGCTCTGGAGCGGATGCGCGCCGAGGCCCGTGAGTGCGAATCCGCATGGGCGGCGCTGATGCTCGGCCGCCACTATGGCATCGACCCGGCCGACCGCGCCGCAATGCACGCCGCCGCCACCCAATGGCTGGCCGTAGCCGAAGATCTCAGGTCGTCGCTCGCGGCCGACGCCGCCAAGGATTTCGGCGGCCGGCTGACGGTGGGCTACGGCCACGATTCGGACACCGACGCCGATGCCGACTTCGCCGCCGTGCGCGGGCAGTTGGACGACAACGCGTCGGTGGCAGATTGTTTGGCTTTTTGTGATGAAATAATTCGTTCGGCCAAAGATTTTATTATAAGTTTGGCAAAATAAATAAAACAGCAGTATGTGTGGTATAGTTGGATACATAGGCAACAGAACAGCTTATCAGATAATAATTAAAGGATTGCAGCGGCTGGAGTATCGCGGTTACGACTCGGCCGGCATAGCCCTCTACGACGATGAGGTCAGATTGTACAAATGCAAAGGCAAGGTGCGCGACCTCGAACGCCTGACGACCGGCCACCCGATTGGCGGCACGGTGGGAATAGGCCACACGCGCTGGGCCACTCACGGCGTGCCCAACGACATCAATGCGCATCCGCACAGGTCGAAGAACGGCAAGTTCGTGATTGTGCACAACGGCATCATCGAGAACTTTGCGCACCTCAAGAACGAGCTGACCAACCGAGGCTACACCTTTGAGTCGGAGACCGACACCGAAGTGCTGGCCAACCTGATCGAGAGCATCTATCTCGAAAACAAGGTGAGCGTCGAAGTGGCCGTCCGCATCGCGCTGTCGAAAGTGATCGGCGCCTATGGCCTTGTGGTCTTCAGTGCCGACGAGCCCGACATGGTCATCGGCGCGCGCAAGGGCAGCCCGCTGGTGGTGGGCATCGGCGAAGGCGAATATTTCCTGGCATCGGACGTGACGCCCATAGTGGAGTACACCGACAAAATCGTCTACCTCAAAGACGAAGAGATAGCCGTGATCCGCCGCGACAACTTCAAGCTTACCAACATCCGCAACGACTCCATGACGCCCGACATCACCAGCGTCGACGTCAAGATCGACAACATCGACAAGGGCGGCTACGACCACTTCATGCAGAAGGAAATCCACGAGCAGCCCATGTCGATCACCGACACCTTCCGCGGCCGCGTGATGCCCGACAAGAACACTATCCACCTCGGAGGCATCTCGGACGTGCTGCCCAAGCTGGTGACGGCCAAGCGCATCATCATAGTGGCTTGCGGCACGTCGTATCACGCCGGGCTGGTGGGCGAATATCTGATCGAAGAGTTCGCGCGCATCCCCGTCGAGGTCGAATACGCGTCGGAGTTCCGCTATCGCAACCCCATCATCAGCAGCGACGACGTCATCATAGCCATATCGCAGAGCGGCGAGACGGCCGACACCCTTGCGGCCATCCGCATGGCCAAGGAGCAGGGCGCGCTCATCCTCGGCATCTGCAACGTGGCCGGCTCGTCGATTTCGCGCGAGACGAATGCAGGCGTCTACACCCATGCCGGCCCCGAAATAGGCGTGGCATCGACCAAAGCGTTCACGTCGCAGGTGATGGTGCTGACCATGATGGCTTTCCTGCTTGGCCGCAAGCGCAACATCATCTTGCCCGAGCAGTATCGAGCATTAATTCAGGAACTTGTGCATGTGCCGGGCTACATCGAGCAGATACTGAGTCACGAAGAGGAAATCAGGAACATAGCGGCCAAATACAAGGACGCCACCAACGCCATCTATCTGGGGCGCGGATACCTCTACCCGGTGGCGCTCGAGGGCGCGCTCAAACTCAAGGAAATATCCTATATCCACGCCGAAGGCTATCCGGCCGCCGAGATGAAGCACGGCCCTATCGCCCTCATCGACCAGAACATGCCGGTGTTCGTGCTGGCCACGCGCGACAAATACTACGAAAAGGTGGTCAACAACATTCAGGAAGTCAAGGCCCGCAGCGGCAAGGTTATTGCGATAGTGACCGAGGGCGACACGACCATCCGCCGCATGGCCGACGACGTGATAGAAGTGCCCACCACGCCCGAAGCCCTGATGCCGCTGCTGACGGTCATCCCGCTTCAGATCATCAGCTACCACGTGGCGCTGATGCGCGGGTGCAACGTCGACCAGCCGCGCAACCTGGCCAAGTCGGTGACGGTGGAATAGTGACCCGCCCCCTCCCGCTCATAACGCATTCATTTATTGTCAGAAAAGAAATGGAAAGTACACGTCAGAAAAAAATATCGCGCCTGCTGCAGAAGGAGGCCGCCGAAATGTTCCAGCAGGAACTGCGCGAACTCACCTGCGGCGCAATGATCTCGATCACTATAGCCCGCGTGTCGAGCGACCTCTCGGTGGTCAAGTTCTACCTCAGCATCTTCCCCACGGCCAAGACCGACGAGGTGATGCAGGCCATCAGCGCCAATATAGTCAAGGTGCGCTACATGCTCGGCAAGCGCATCGGCAAGCAGCTGCGCATTGTGCCCGAGCCCACGTTCTTCATCGACGACAGCCTCGACTATCTCGAAAACATCGACAACCTGCTAAAGTAGACCCGCCCGATGCAATACGATCCGATCAAACGCACGCTGGGCCGGGTGTTCAACTCCACGCCGACGCTCCGTGTGGCATTCTACAGGATGCTCGACGTGCTGCTGCTGCGCTCGTGGCACATAGCCCGCGAACTGCGGCTCTGGGCGGCCTCGCACCGCAGCGGGGCCAGCATCCTTGACGCCGGCAGCGGTTTCGGCCAGTACACCTACCGGCTTGCGGCCATGAACGCGGCCAACAAGGTGCTGGGCATCGACGTCAAGCAGGAGCAGATTGCCGACTGCAACCGATTCTTCGCCCGCATCGGCAAGGCCGACTGTGTGGCGTTCGACTGCCAGGATCTCACCACGTTCGTGCGCCCGGCCGCTTTCGACCTTATCCTTTCGGTCGACGTCATGGAGCACATCGAGGCCGACGAGCAGGTGTTCGCCAACTTCCACGCATCGCTTGCCGACGGCGGCATGCTGCTCATTTCCACACCGTCCGACAAGGGCGGGTCGGATGCCGACGAGCACACCGACGGCGCCGCCCACGGCTTCATCGACGAGCATGTGCGCGACGGCTACAACATCGACGACATCAGGGCCAAACTGGCGCGGGCCGGATTCTCAAGGGTGGACGCCCGATATTCCTACGGCACGCCCGGCCACATATCGTGGGTGCTGTCGATGAAGTGGCCCATCAAGATGCTCAATGTTTCCAAAGCATTCTTTGTGCTGCTGCCGTTCTACTATCTGGCGGTGATGTGGCTTTGCTTGATTCTCAACGCATTCGATTTGTACCGGTTGCACGCCGTGGGCACGGGGCTGATAGTCCGTGCGCTCAAATAATCTCTCTCTCAAAAAAAACATCCGCGCAGTGAATCTTCCGCTCACCATAGCCCGGCGCTACTTGTTTGCGCACAAGTCGCAGAATATCATCAACATCATCTCAATGATTTCGGCCGTGGGAGTGTTCACGGCCACGGTGGCGCTGGTGGTGGTGCTCAGTGTGTTCAACGGCCTGCACGGCTTCATCGGCTCGCTCTTCAGCAGTTTCGACCCGCAGCTGCTCGTGGCGCCCGTGTCGGGCAAGGTCGTGGCCGATGCCGACTCGCTGCTGCACATCGCCCGGCAGGTCGACGGAGTGGCGCACGCCTCGGCAATCCTGTGCGACAATGCCCTGCTCAAATACGGCAAACGGCAGATGCCGGCCCGCGTCATGGGCGTCGACTCGGCCTACAGCCACGTCACCGGCATCGACACCATCATGGTCGACGGCCGTTTCTGCGTGGAGGCCACCGAAAGCGGCGGCCGCGCAGTGCTGGGCTTCGTGCTGGCCGACCAGCTGGGGGCGCGCTCGTCGTTCCTGACGCCGCTGGTCATCTATGCGCCCAAGCGCAGGGGGCAGATCGACATGGCGATGCCCGAAAACTCGTTTGTGCGGCAATACGCCACCGTGGCCGGCACCTTCGCCGTCAAGCAGATGGAGTATGACGCCAACTATGCGATTGTCGACATCTCGGCGGCGCGCCGGCTGTTTGGCTACACCGGCAGCCCCGCAGCCTCGTCGATAGGCATTAGCCTGAAGCCCGGAGCCGATGAGGACGCCGTGGCGCGGAGGCTGGAGCAGGCGCTGGGCGACGGCGTGAGCGTGCGCAACCGGCTCCGTCAGCACGAGTCGTTTTTCAAGATGATGCAGGTCGAAAAGCTGATGGCATTCCTGATTCTGACGTTCATTCTGGTGATAGCCGCATTCAACATCATCGGCTCGCTGTCGATGCTCATCTACGAGAAGAAAGACAGCATCTTCATCCTCAAAAGCATGGGAGCCTCGCGCCGTCTGACGGTGGCCGTCTTCTTCATCGAGGGCTGTCTGGTGTCGCTTGGCGGGGTGGTTCTCGGAGTGGTGGTCGGCGTGGCGCTGGTGCTTGTGCAGCAGGTGTTCGGCGTGGTGGGCTTCGGCAGCGGCGAGGCGTTCATCATCGACGCCTATCCAGTGCGGCTCGACATTGCCGACATTGGCCTGATTCTGCTGACCGTCACGCTGATAGGCGCGCTGGCGTCGTGGTATCCGGTGCGCACCATCGTGACGCGCTACTATCGTCAGACGGCCGGCGAATGACTGTTCGTCCGTCAGCCGAAAAGGACCTTGAACGCCTCGGTCAGTTTCGAGGCTTGGCAGACGCTTATGCCGAATTTCCCGAAATCGTTTTTCCCGTTGAACCGTGGCACAATGATGGTCTTGAACCCGAGTTTGGCCGCCTCGCCTATGCGCTGTTCGATTCTCGTCACCGGCCTGATTTCGCCCGACAGCCCGACCTCGCCCGCCAGGCAGACGTCCTGATTGATGGCCAGGTCGGTGTTCGACGACAGAATGGCGCCGATGACGGCCAGGTCGGTCGCCGTGTCGTTGACGCGGATGCCGCCGGCAATGTTCAGGAACACGTCCTTGGCCGCCAGCTTGAAGTCGGCACGCTTTTCGAGCACCGCCAGCAGCATGTTGAGGCGGCGGATGTCGAAGCCGGTGGCCGAGCGCTGCGGCGTGCCGTAGGCGGCGGTGCTCACCAGCGCCTGCACCTCTATCAGGAACGGCCGCATCCCCTCCATGGCCGCCGAAATGGCGATGCCGCTCAGCGCCTGTTCGTGCTGCGACAGAAGCAGTTCCGATGGGTTGTGGACCTCGCGCAGGCCATCGTTCTGCATCTCGAAGATGCCGATTTCGTCGGTCGAGCCAAAGCGGTTCTTGATTGATCGCAGGATGCGGTACATGTGGTTGCGGTCGCCCTCGAACTGCAGCACCACGTCCACCATGTGTTCCAGCACCTTGGGTCCGGCAAGGCTTCCTTCTTTATTAATATGTCCGATCAGGATGATGGGCAGATTGCGTTCCTTCGACACGTGCATCAGCAGCGACGTGCTTTCTCGAATCTGCGAGATGCTCCCCGGCAGCGAGTCGACGTTATCGTTCTCCATGGTCTGGATCGAGTCGACGATCACGATGTCGGGCCGGCAGTCGTCGATGTACGACAGGATGTTTTCGAGATGCGTGTCGCTGACAATGAAGCAGTTGTCGGCCGAAGTGCTGTGGATGCGTTCGGCGCGCAGCCTGATTTGCTGGGCGCTCTCCTCGCCCGACACATAGAGCACTCTGCGCTGCGGCATGTTGATGGCCATCTGCAGCACCAGCGTCGACTTGCCGATGCCCGGTTCGCCGCCTATCAGGATGAGCGCTCCGGGCACAATTCCGCCGCCCAGCACGCGGTCCAGCTCGCCGTTGCCCGACGATGTGCGCTGCGTCTCGCTGCATTCTATCTGGCTCAGGGCCGTGGGCCGCAGCGTCGCCACGTTCAGCACCGATTGCGCCCGTCGCTCGGCGGGCATTCGGGCCGGCACGCTGATTTCGGCCATGCTTTCCCACTCGCCGCACTTGGGGCAGCGCCCCATCCACTTGGGCGACTCGGCTCCGCACTGGCGGCAGACGTAAACTGTTTTCGATTTTGATGCCATTGTCTGATGCTTTGCGGGTCAAAGATACGTTTTTGGACTGAAGCGCACGCCGCCCGGCAGGCCGCTTTGGCCACGTCCGGACGCCGTCGCGAGGGGCCGGATTAATGTGTCGGCGATAATCGTTTGTCGTTCAGTAGCTTGAATATTTGTCGGCAAAAAAACAGTTGCACAAAGCGATTTTGTTATTTAACATTGTGCCTGATTTACTCCAAATTAGTGCATGTCGGCCAACGTTTGGAGCAGACAAAGAAAACGGAACCAACTATGGCAAAAAGCAGCGATTATAATCTGGTCATTGTCGAATCACCCACCAAAGCCAAGACAATCGAAAAGTTCTTGGGTGATAAATATGTCGTCAAATCCAGTCAGGGTCACATCCGCGACCTGAAGAAGAACAACTTCGGTGTGGACGTGGAGCATAATTATATGCCTCAGTACATCATCCCCGACGACAAGGAGGCGATAGTCAACGAGCTCAAGAAGCTGTCGTCCAAAGCGTCATGCGTGTGGTTGGCGTCCGATGAAGACCGCGAGGGAGAAGCCATCTCGTGGCACCTGTCCGAAGTGCTCGGCCTCGACCCGGCCACCACCAAGCGCATCGTCTTTCACGAAATCACCCAGAAAGCCATACTCAAAGCCATCGAAACTCCGCGCCACATCAACATGAATCTGGTCAACGCCCAGCAGGCGCGGCGCGTGCTCGACCGTCTGGTGGGTTTCGAGCTGTCGCCGGTGCTCTGGCGCAAGGTCAAGCCGTCGCTGTCGGCCGGCCGCGTGCAGTCGGTGGCGGTCCGCATTCTGGTCGAGCGCGAGCGCGAGATAATAGCGTTCGAATCCAAATCGTCCTACGTGGTCACGGCCATCTTCACGGCCCAGAGCCCCGACGGACGCAGCCACGAACTGAAGGCCGAACTGACCCGACGCTTTGCCACCGCCGACGAGGTGCAGGCGTTTCTCGAAAAGTGCGCCACGGCACGGTTCACGGTGTCGTCGGTCGAGAAAAAGCCGCTGACCAAGTCGCCGGCCGCGCCGTTCACCACGTCCACGCTGCAGCAGGAGGCCGGCCGCAAGCTGGGGTTCTCGGTGTCGCAGACGATGCAGGTGGCGCAGAAGCTATACGAAGACGGAAAGATAACATACATGCGTACCGACTCGGTCAACCTTGCCGAGGCCGCGCTCGAAATGGCCTCGGCCAAAATAACCGAGTCGATGGGTGCCGAATATTTCAAGCTGCGCCGCTACAAGACCAGCTCCAAAGGCGCTCAGGAAGCCCACGAAGCCATCCGCCCCACCTATCTCGACACCGAGCACATCTCCGGCACGCAGGCCGAGCAGAGGCTCTATGATCTGATTTGGAAACGCACCATAGCCTCGCAGATGGCCGATGCCAAACTCGAAAAAACGACCGTCGTCATCGCGCTCGACAAAGCCGACGAGCATTTCGTGTCTACCGGCGAGGTCATCACCTTCGACGGTTTTCTGAGGGTCTACATCGAATCGTCCGACAACGAGGCCGAAGACTCTGACTCCGACAACGGCCTGATGCCCAAGCTCGTCAACGGTCAGCAGCTGACCTGCCGGACCATCGGTTCGCGCCAGCGCTGGACCCAGCACCCGCCGCGCTACTCAGAGCCGTCGCTCGTCCGCCGGCTCGAAGAACTCGGCATCGGCCGCCCGTCGACCTATGCGCCCACCATCAAGACCATCCAGCAACGCGGCTACGTGGTCAAGGAGAATCGCGAGGGCAAGCCGCGTGTCTATCATTGTTTCGAACTCAATGGCGGCGTCATCGCGCAGACCGACCGCACCGAGACCTGCGGCGCCGAAAAGGGCAAGCTCTTTCCGACCGACATCGGCATGGTAGTCAACGACTTCCTGCTGGCGCACTTCACCGACGTGATGAGTTTCGACTTCACAGCCAACGTCGAAAAGCAGTTCGACGACATAGCCGAAGGAACGCTCGAATGGCAGTCGGTCATCGACAGATTCTACAAGCCGTTCCACCATCGCGTCGAGGACACGATGGAAAATTCGCAGAAAAACAGCGGCGAGCGCAGCCTCGGCACCGACCCCGCCACGGGCAAACCGGTGAGCGTGCGCATTGGCCGCTTCGGCCCCATGGTCCAGATCGGTGAGTCGGACAACGAGGCCGAGAAGCCGCGCTTCGCTGCGCTTCGCCACGGGCAGTATCTCGAAACCATCACCCTCGAAGAGGCGCTCCGGCTCTTCGAACTGCCACGCCACAT
This sequence comes from uncultured Bacteroidales bacterium, assembly GCA_945607565.1. Lineage (GTDB taxonomy): Bacteria > Bacteroidota > Bacteroidia > Bacteroidales > Marinilabiliaceae > CALYZD01. The sequence continues at coordinate 19,246 of CALYZD010000019.1, forward strand.
CGGCGAGTTCGAGGGCAAGGAAGTGGTGATCGGCGTCGGCCGGTTCGGGCCCTACATCAGGCACGACGGCAAGTTCGTGTCGCTCCGCAAGGGCGAGGACGACCCCTACACCATCGACCTCGAAACGGCCGTCACACGCATTGCCGACAAGCGAGAGGCCGACCTGCGCAAGCAGATCAAGCTCTTCGACAACGACGAGAACATGAAGATCCTCAACGGCCGCTGGGGACCCTACATAAGTTTCAACGGCGAAAACTACAAGATTCCCAAAGATGTCGAGGCCGAAAAACTGACCTACGACGAATGTCTGGAGATATGCAAGTCGCAGCCGTCGAAAGCGAAAAAGGCGACCACGGCACGCAAGACGGTAGCGGCCAAAGAGACCGCCGCCAAGCCAAAGCCGGCAGCAGTCAAGGCAAAAACCAAGGCCGCAGCCAAGCCTGCCGCAGCCCAAAAAGCAAAGACAAAAGGATAATGATTTTATTTGCCGACGACAAAAATAAAATGCGACACAAATGCGTTGTGTATAGCGAAACAGATTGGCATCATAGCATAAAAAGAAAAGGATGTCAAATTATAAGTAATTGTGTTATATGACGTTTAGTAAAATAATGCCGCCGTCTGATTTGCGATTGAAACTTAATCTGCAAAATGGGCTTTGTTTTTTCGTTGAATGAATAAAATATTAATTATTTTTCTTTTAATTTGCACGATAATAATTCTACCGGCGAACTCTCAGAACGAGATTCAGGTAGGCGATTATACGTCGGCCCAGTTGGCTATGAACCCGGGCTTCGCAGGAAGCAACGGAGTTTTCAACGTGATTGCGCTCAACAGGCAGCAATGGGTGGGCTTCGACGGAGCACCTTCGACAACGGTCGTTGGGATAGACAAGGAAGTGAAATTTTGCGGAAACTTTCACGGCTTGGGTGCCGTGGTGATACACGACCAGATAGGTATTTTCACAACGATGTATCTTAACGCTAACTACAGCTATCACATCGAGTTGGAAAAAGGTCTGCTGGGTTTGGGCCTGAAGGCAGGGCTGGTCAACGTCAAATTGTCGCCCTCCGGCCTGACAACGGCCGTCGGCGGATCCAACGACGACTATCACCAGGAGAGTGACGAGGCAATCCCGACGTCGGACGACAGCGGCGTTGGCCTCGATGTTGGCTTTGGTGCGTTCTATCAGACGCCAAGATCGTATCTGAGCGCTTCTGTTCGGCATCTCAACAAGCCAAGTCCCTCTTTCAAGGAGGGCTGCACCGTTTCGATTCGCCCGGTCATGTATTTGTCGGGCGGACGTCAGTTCAGGCTTACTGACCGCAAAATAACGATAGAGCCCCGATTGCTTTTCAAGACGGATTTTTCCGCCTTTCAAGTGGAAGCCAATGCGATAGCGACATTCAACGAAAGGGTTTATGCCGGACTTGGGTATCGCTATCAGGAAGCATTGCTGATGCAGTGTGGTGTGAGCCTGAAAAACGGATTGCGCATCGGATATGGATATGACTTGAACATTTCTGAAGCGCATGCGTATAATTCGGGCACGCACGAAATATCAGTGGGGTATCTGTTTAATATGGATTTTGAAAAAAGAACCAAACGATATAAAAGTGTAAGATTTTTATAGCATAAGAGAACGATATTTAGGCTATTATGAAGAATATATTTGTTTTTGCAGTTTTGTCGACGCTTCTGCTTACCGGATGCGGTGGCTCAGGAAGCGGCGAGTTGGTAGGTGTATCACGAGGTGAATCTTACTTTGAGCCTTCACCTTATGGAATGATATTTATTCCGCAGGGAAGTTTCAATATGGGTCAGAACGAGCAGGACGTGTCCCATGCAATGAACGCTCAGACCAAGACTGTGACCATTCGTTCGTTCTGGATGGACGAGACGGAGATTACGAATGCCGAATACCGGCAGTTCGTCTATTGGGTGCGCGATTCGATCGCACGCAGAATGCTCGGCGACCAGTTCGAGGAATTCCTGATTACGGAAGATGCTTTGGGCAATGAAATCGACCCGCCGTTCCTGAATTGGGATACCGAATTGGATTGGACCCAGCCTGACTATGCCGAAATTCTGGAGGAAATGTACTATCCCGAAAAGGAACGATTCTTCAGAAGAAAGGAACTTGACACCCGCAAGTTGGAATATGAGTACGAATGGGTGGATCTGCTTCAAGCTGCAAAAAGGTCAAACAGATATAATTTTGAAACGAAACAATACGAAGGCTCTGTTTATGATGCCAAAGGCGAGTTGAACGACATTACCGACCGCTCGTCGTTCATAATGAAAGACAGGGTGTTGGTTTATCCTGATACCTTGTGCTGGATAGCCGACTTTACCTATTCGTTTAACGAGCCGTGGACACAGATGTATTTCTGGCATCCCGGTTTCGACAACTACCCGATTGTGGGTGTAAGTTGGAAGCAGGCTACGGCTTTCTGCATCTGGCGTACCAATCTGCTCAACAACTATCAGCAGGCCGACCACCAGCCTCTTGTGATGGACTATCGTCTCCCGACCGAGGCTGAATGGGAATACGCTTCGCGCGGCGGCATCGATCAGGGCATCTATCCTTGGGGTGGTTACTACACCCGCAACGATCGCGGATGCTTCCTTGCCAACTTCAAGCCGCTCCGTGGTCGCTATGCCGACGATGGCGGCGCAACCACTATGATGATTTGCTCTTATGCTCCCAACGACTATGGCCTCTACGATATGGCCGGGAACGTTGCCGAATGGACATCGAGCGCCTACGACGAATCGTCATATTCCTATACGCATGACTTCAATCCTACGTATAAATATAACGCCCGTCCCGATGAGCACCACGTCATGAAGCGCAAGGTGACGCGAGGCGGTTCGTGGAAAGACATCGGTTATTTTCTGCAGTGTGGTACTCGCTCGTATGAGTATCAGGACTCTGCGAAGTCGTTCATAGGATTCAGATGTGTTCGTGATTATATTGGAGAATAAAAAAGAATAAATATAGAAGAGTTATGAGTCTTAAAGAATTAGTTACCAGCCCTGCGTATAAAACATTCATGGCCTATGTCTATGGTTTTGGCGCAGCTGTTGCAATCGTTGGTGCATTGTTCAAAATCCTCCACCTTCCGGGAGCATCGATAATGCTTATTGCCGGTCTTGGTGTCGAAGCCATCATTTTTGCGTTGTCCTCGTTCGAACCCCCGCACGAAACACCGGATTGGAGTTTGGTTTATCCCGAACTGATTGGTCTTGAACCAGAAGAACCTCGTCGTGGCCGTGGCGGCAATGGCGGAGGCAACGGCGGTGGTAGCGAACTTGCTGCTTTGGTTTCTACAGGAAACATCGAGCAGAAAACGATCGACGAATTGTCGATGGGTATCAAGAAGTTGGCTACGACCACATCGCAAATGTCCGATTTGGCCGATGCCACTGTAGCGACAAAGGCTTATATCAGCAACATCAAAACCGCAAGCGACTCTATCCAGCAGTTGTCGTCGGTACAGTCGGGCGCACTTGATGCAATTAGCCAGAGCGGCAACAAGCTTGCCGAGTCGTACGCGAAACTCGAAAAGGCCATTTCGTCGCAGTCCGATAGTTTGCAGGAGTCGAACAAACTGGTTGTCGACAAGCTGTCGTCGGTAGGCAGCAATCTTTCTGCTCTCAACTCAGCATACGAATTGCAGTTGAACGGAATCACAAAGCAGATCGAGTCTTCCAAGGCATTGACTAACGACATGAATACAATCACCGAGCAAATGAAAGCCTCGGTCGACGGTGTCAAGGAATATCGTGCACAGGTAGCTCAGTTGAGCAAGGCTGTCAGCGAACTTAATTCGATATATGGTAACATGCTGAGCGCTGTAACCAACAGATAATATTGTATAAATTAAAACTCTTTGTAGATGAGTGGTGGTAACTGTCCCGAAACTCCGAGGCAAAAGATGATAGGCATGATGTATCTGATGCTTACAGCTATGCTTGCCCTTAACGTTTCCGGTGATTTGCTGAATGCCTTCATATTGGTCGACCAGAGTATCTTGAAGTCGACCGAAATGACCGAAGGGAAAAATGTAGTATTGTATAATCAGTTTGAAGCTGCAGCAGCGCAGAATCCGGCAAAGGCCGGCGATAAATTCAAATTGGCGAAGGAAGTTGAGCAGAAAGCCAACGAAATGAACGATTTGATTTATGGCTACAAAGATTTGATGGTTAAGACGGCCGATGGTGAAGAGGCTACACCGGAGAATTACTTGTCGACGAGCAATCAGGATGTTGCTGCACAGGTCATGATGGTTGAAGATATGGGTAGTCGCGGAAAAAATCTGCGCGAATCTATCAACAAATACAGGGATTATCTGATCGGTGTCGTGGATAATGACTCAATGATGACTGCGAGTCTGAACAAGATGCTGAACACGGACGACCCGAAATCGTCAACCAGCGGTGAAAGCACTACGTGGCTGAGTCAGACGTTCGAGCATATTCCTCTTGCAGCATCCATGGCTCTTATGAGCCGCTTGCAGAGCGACGTGCGCAATGCACAGGCCGATGTGGTTAGCTTTCTCTACCGTAAGATCGACGAGGCATCGTTCAAGTTCAACGCCATAGTTCCGTTGGTCATTCCGGAGAGCAACTACGTGCTCCGTGGCAATAGCTATAAGGCCGACATTATGCTTGCAGCCTATGACGAGACGATGGCTCCAATCGTCACTGTCGGTGATGCTCAGGTGCCGGTTGTTGAAGGGCGAGGCAAGTATGAGCGCATGGCTTCTTCGGTCGGTCAGCAGTCGTTCGAGGCTGTGATAGAGGTAAAAGACCCGGTGACTGGTGCTCCGCGCCCCTATACGGTCAAGGCCGAGTATGAGGTCGGTGAGCCGTCGGTGGTGATTGCCGCAACCAAGATGAGCGTGCTTTACGAAGGCTTGGATAACCCGGTTTCGATATCAGCGGCTGGCATTTCGGCAAGCGACCTGAAGATACAGGTAGACAATGCTACTTACGTGAAAGCCAAGAACGGTTATGTGATCAAGCCCAAAAACGGTTCGGCGGGCAAGACCGCCAAGATTACCGTATCGGCCGATTTGAACGGCAAGGTGCAGCGACTTGGCAGCATGGATTTCCGCATCAAGCGTGTTCCGACGCCGTTCGCCGTGATTGCTGGCCTGAATGGCGGTACAATCAAGAAAAGCGTTTTGTCGGCGCAAGGCGGCGTGTTTGCCGAAATGGGCGACGACTTCGACTTTGAACTTGAATTTAAAGTAACGAACTTCACGCTGTCGACAATCAAGAATGGATTTATTCAGGAATTGAAATCAAATAGTTCATCTTTTACGGCCGACATGAGGCAGGCAATCAAGGGACTTCAGCGTGGTTCTAAATTCTACATTGAAGGAATCAAGGCAACAGGCCCCGGTGGTTCGCGTAAATTGAGCAGTTTGGCATTTACCGTAGACTAATACAGTACGATTATGAAAAAGATGTTTTTTTTGTTCGCTATCTTTTCGCTGTGCATGGTTTCGACCTATGCGCAGGAGGATACAAACGAACCCAAATTCGACGGCGTTGACGGCATAGTTCCCAAGGAGCACATAGCGAACAGAAAACCTGTTCCATACGCATACGTTAGAGAGGCAGATGTCTTGTGGTCTAAAACCATCTGGAGAGTCATTGACCTTCGCGAGAAAATCAACCTTCCGCTCTACTATCCGACCATCAACATTGATGGCCGTAAATCTTTGACAAACGTTTTGGTCGAAGCCTTGTCGAAAGGCGATTTGCGTGCGTATTCAACGACGACTGAGGATGAATTTGCAAAACTTTTGCCATACGAGGACGTCAAGGTGGCTTTGGGTGCAACCACAGATACTGTTGTTGTCCGTAATCCCGAAACCGGTCTCAACGAACAGAAGGTGATTGCAAACGAACCGAGAATAGAGGAGGTCAAGAAGTTGATGCTCAAGGAGGTTTGGTTCTTTGACAAGAACTACACCCGAATGGATGTCCGCATCATCGGTATCTGCCCGATTCGTGAGTCGATGAGTGACGATGGCTCGCGCGTTGACCAGAAGCTGCTCTTCTGGGTTTACTTCCCGCAGGCACGTCCTTTCTTGGCACGCAACGAAGTTTTCAATCTTAAGAATGATGCAATCCGCTATTCGTTCGACGATATTTTCAACAAGCGTTATTTTGGCAGCTACATATTCCGCGAATCCAACGTTTACAACAACCGCGCAATCATGGGTTATGCAGCCGGTATGGAAACGACGCTCGAAGCTGAGAGAATTAAGAACGAACTCTTTGTGAAAGAGCACGATATGTGGGAGTTCTAAAACATAAAATCATATCATCAGAGAGGCGGTGCAAATCGCCTCTTTTTTTTGTGTTTATTTTTCAATAAGCCTATCTTTGCGGTTTCCAAAAAGAAAAAGAGATGTCAGAAAAGAAGTTTAAGAGGACTTTGGTAACTACGGCTTTGCCGTATGCGAATGGTCCGGTTCACATCGGGCACTTGGCCGGTGTGTATGTTCCGGCCGATATTTATGTCCGCTATCTGCGGCAGAAGGGTGAGGAGGTCTTGATGGTCGGCGGCTCTGATGAGCATGGCGTGCCCATCACAATCAAAGCCATGAAGGAGGGCGTGACTCCTCAGGATATTGTAGACAGGTATCATAATATCATAAAGAAGTCGTTCGAGGAATTCGGCATCAAGTTTGACGTCTATTCGCGCACGACCTCGGAAACTCATCACAAAATGGCGTCGGATTTCTTCAAGACGCTGTATGACAAGGGTGAATTCATTGAGCAGACTACTCAGCAATATTACGACGAAGAGTCGAACCAATTCCTGGCCGACCGTTACATTATTGGCACTTGTCCGCATTGCAAGAACGAGAAAGCCTATGGCGACCAGTGCGAGGCCTGCGGAACGACGCTCGGCCCCATGGAACTGATTAATCCTAGGTCGACAATCAGTGGACGACCTTTGGTGCTGCGCGAAACCAAGCATTGGTATCTGCCGCTCGACAAGCACGAAAGTTGGCTGCGCCAGTGGATTCTCGAAGGCCACAAAGAGTGGAAGTCGAACGTCTATGGGCAGTGCAAGAGCTGGCTCGACATGGGTTTGCAGCCGCGTGCCGTTAGCCGCGATCTGAATTGGGGGATTCCGCTGCCAATAGACGGTGCCGATGGCAAGGTGCTTTATGTGTGGTTTGATGCGCCCATCGGCTATATCAGCAACACCAAGGAGCTGTTGCCCGATGATTGGGAAAAATGGTGGAAGGATCCTGAAAGTCGGATGATTCACTTCATCGGCAAGGATAACATCGTGTTCCATTGCATCGTTTTCCCGGCCATGCTGAAGGCTCACGGCGGCTATAATCTGCCCGACAATGTGCCTGCAAACGAATTCCTGAATCTCGAAGGCGACAAAATATCGACATCGCGCAATTGGGCCGTGTGGCTTAACGAATATCTTGAAGATTTTCCGGGCAAGCAGGATGTGTTGCGTTACGTCCTGACTGCCAATGCGCCCGAAACAAAAGACAACGACTTTACTTGGAAAGATTTTCAGGCTCGGAACAACAACGAATTGGTTGCCATTTACGGCAATTTCGTGAATCGCGCCATGGTTCTGACACACAAATATTTTTCGGGTAAAGTGCCGCAGGCAGGCTCGTTGGCCGACATTGACAATGCCGCGATCAGTGAATTTGTCTCCTACAAAGCCGAGGTTGAGCGTCTTCTGGCTGCGTTCCGTTTCCGCGATGCGCAAAAGGAAGTCATGAACATGGCACGAGTCGGAAACAAATATCTGGCCGACACCGAACCGTGGAAACTAATCAAGACCGATGAGGCCAGGGTGGCCACGATAATGAATGTCTGTCTGCAATTTGCTGCAAATCTGTCAATCGCTTTCGAAGCGTTCCTGCCGTTTAGTTCGGAAAAGCTGCGCGGGATGCTCAACATCGAAAATTTTGGCTGGGACAGGTTGGGCGCAATGGACTTGATGCCTGTCGGCCACGAGTTGAATGCTGCCGAACTGCTGTTCGAGAAAATCGACGACGAAGCTGTGGCAGCTCAGGTGCAGAAGCTGAACGACAAGAAAAAGGCAAACGAGGCCGCAGCGCACACGGTGGAGCCCATTGCTCCGACCATTGATTTTGCGGATTTTGAAAAGCTGGACATCCGCGTGGGTCGAGTGCTCGAATGCAGCCGTGTACCCAAGGCCGACAAGCTATTGCAATTCAAGATTGACGACGGTTTGGGTGGCCGGACAATAGTTTCGGGCATCGCCAAACATTATAATCCCGAAGATCTGGTAGGCAAGAGCGTCTGCTTCATTGCCAATCTTGCGCCGCGCAAGCTCAAAGGCATCGAATCGCAGGGCATGATTCTGTCGGCCGAAGATGCCGACGGGCGTTTGGTGGTGACTACGACGCTCGACACAGTGGCGGCAGGCAGTCAGGTGAAATAGCTAAATACCACAGCTATTGCAAGGTACGCAGTCGCTAAAATTTGCGTGGCAAGAGCAAAAAATGCGCAGCACATATTGTGAGTGAAAAATAAAGTGCTTATCTTTGCAACCGCAAAAGGGAAGACCTTGTTGTTGGTCCCTTCGTCTATCGGTTAGGACGAGAGATTTTCATTCTCTAAAGAGGAGTTCGATTCTCCTAGGGACTACTATTAGTGAAATAAATTTTATTCGTAAATAAAATGGCAAATCATCAATCTGCAATAAAGAGAGTTCGTCAGATAGAAACTCGCAGACTTCATAACAGATATTATGCAAAGACCACGCGTAATGCTGTTAAGTCGCTTCGTCAAACCACCGAAAAGGAAGCCGCCGCAGCCCTCCTGCCGAAGGTTGTGTCGATGCTCGACAAACTTGCAAAGAAGAATATCATTCACAAGAATAAGGCAAACAACCTGAAATCCAAACTCAGCTTGTACGTTAACAAGTTGTCGTAGGGTTCGGGTCATGACGGTCCCTTCGTCTATCGGTTAGGACGAGAGATTTTCATTCTCTAAAGAGGAGTTCGATTCTCCTAGGGACTACAGGCTGCAAACGAAGAGTTTGCAGCCTTTGCTATTTTGGGCCTGCCTCATTGCCCCGCGAAAAGTCCCACAAATTTTCCTCGCTCACAAACAACGCGGCACAATCGCAGATACACCGTCTGCTGCTTCCATTACGCAAACATAAATGCACTATGCAGCCTCTCCGGAATTTGAAAGTGCCTGAAACTTTTAATGAATTTTCATATTTATAATCAAATCAATCTCAGTTATATAACCCGGAAATTGTGATGATTTTACACTACATGCTCGCACTACACGGTTTTTAATTATCATTTTGGGTCTATATTTTTATAGCCGTTAGATGTATGGAATTATGGGATATTCAGTACACATTGGCCAGCTCATCAAGAATCAGGTTGCCATCCGAGGCTGCATGGTGTCGTGGCTTGCACGGCAACTGAACTGTGATCGCTCGTATATCTACGAGCTAAACAAGCGCGACAGCATCGACACCAAACGCCTCTACTGTCTCTGCGAAGTTTTAGAATGCAACTTTTACAAAATAATCTCAGATGCCTTTCAGGCGGAACGGAAAAGGAAGTGAAAGGAATGAGGTAAGCTTATGGCGATAACAATTACTAAATATGTTTTTTTTACTTAATTTAAGTGTATTTATGAAAATCGTGTTAGATTTCAAGTCTCAGGTGGAAAAAGCCGCAGCAGTGGCCAAAGAGAAGTTGCCGGTTCCCGGGTCTGTCGCTAAAATTGGGCAAGATGCTGCATCTCTCGCCAAGAGAATTTCAGAAGACAAATACGTGAAGATCCCCTTCGTCGGTGATTTCAACTCAGGTAAGAGCTCTTTGCTCAATAGCTTCCTCGGCCGCGACATTCTTCCTACAAACATCCTGCCCGAGACGGCTGTTGCCTATGAGATATATTTCTCCGAGAATGAGAGGCTTGAGCTGGTTGCCGATGGCAATGTCAAGAAGACGAGCAGCTCTCTTGACGACATCAAGACGTTTAGCGTCATCCCCAGCGACATCGTGCGCGTCTATGTCAACAATGCGGATGTCAAGTCGTTGAACGACAAGGGTGTCGTCCTTGTAGATATGCCAGGCATTGACTCCGGTATCGAGGCGCATAACAACGCCATCCTCAACTATATTAAGGAGGGAACGGTGTTCATGCTGTTCAACGATGCTGAGAATGGGACCCTCAGGAGCAGCACTGTTTCGTTCATCAACGAAATCAAACAATACGGCCTCTCGGTTCATCTTTTCGTGTCGAAGGCGATAAGAAGCCTGCTGACGAGATTGCGCAAATCAAGGCGCAGTTTGAGCAGACGGCCAAGGCTCTGATTAAGGCGGATGCCCAAGTGGGCGTTACGTCGGCCGTCGACAGCTCCTATGGTTTCAAGGACGTGCTCGCTGTGCTTCAACAAATTGACGGTGGCAGGATTCTCGAAGAGAAGTATCAGACTGAGGTGAATGCCTTCGTGGACTCCATAATCTCGCAATTCGAGTTGCAAATCAAGCTCACTTTGTCCGATAAGAAGGACTTCGACGAGATGCTCGACAAGTTGTCTGACAAGAAGCGCGAGGCCGTTGCCCAGCTGGAGGCAAAGTCCGCAAGTGCGCAGCCAATCGATGGCTCGGTGGACGACATCATTACCGACGTTCGTCAGGCTCTCATGAGGAACTCTCAGCGGCTGGCTGTTCTTGCGCTTAACTCAAATGGCAACACGTCAAATTTCGAAGGTGAGGTGATAAGTCAATCATGTCGGAGAAGGAGGTCAGCGAGGCTGAGATTAAGCAGAAGGTGGAAACTCTCAACTCCGCCATTGCAGAGCTTAAAGCGGCGTAAGTAAATATCTTATTGCTCATCTTATGGGTTTTGAAGCGATAAGGAAAAAGAGCGCGGCGATGGGCAAAAGCTCGTCGTCGTCGCTCCTCAAAGTGAACAAATACAGTTTCCCAGCTGCGGCTATCAATCTCATTGGTCATATCTGTACTTCGAGCCGCGACATTGATGTCTCTCCATATTTTCAGCCGTTTCTCGCCATTGTGGAGGAACTCAGGAAAAAATGTGAGGAGAATGGCGTGAAGTGGGAACTAGAAGATGATTTCTACGGCACGTGTTACAATTACGTTAACAACAGCCTGAAAGTTGCACTAGAGACCAACACCTATGATGTCAAGCTTAAAATTGCCGTGGCTGGCGGCTATAGCTCTGGTAAGTAGACTTTCCTCAATGCGCTGACCAACAATGGTAATATGCTCCCTACGGGCATCGAGCCGGTGTCGGTGGTCAACACATATTTGAACTGCTCTTCAAAAAACAAGAAAGTCGTCGTTAAGGGCGAGAACCTCTCTGGCGATTTAGTTCTGCTCAATCAGGAGGTGCTCGATTGCATCCGCCATTCTAAGGATTCTGAAGTCAACGTGGCGTGTGTTCTCAATAAGATTGTCATTGATCTCCCTTCTTCCGAGTTGTTCAACGGTGTTACTTTCATCGACACGCCAGGCTATAACAATTCGAGTGCGCGCAATACGGAGAACAGCACCACTGACCGCGAAATGGCGCTCTCTTCTTTCAACGAGGCTGATGCCATTTTCTGGTGCGTCGACATTGAGAATGGAGCCATCACTGAAAAGGATTTTGAGGTTCTGTCGAAGGCGGAAGATACGCCGTACGTGATAGTCTTTACAAAGAAAGACAAGAAGTCTGATGGCGAAATCAAGAAAATTGTAGATCAGGCGTATGATGACTGTATCAGGCGCTTCGGCGAGGATAAGGCTCCCATTGATGTTGCCGCATACTCCGATCGAGATAGCGAAGACGGAGGAAGCTCTTTCTACTCTCGTAAATTCGACTCGTTAGAGGAGCTTGTCGAGTATATAAAGGAAATTGGTGGGATGACAGAATACGATTTCTGTCAGCGGAAACTCAACGACATCTTCAATAACGAGGATGAATTATCAGTAGGGCGGTTGAAGGAATATCAAGAACGGAAGAGTAAATTGAGCGAGAAAAAGTCTGATTGTATGAATCGTTTGAATCATAACAAAAACGCCGCTGACTATCTTGTGGAAGATTTGAGGGTTGTTATGATTGAGATATTTGACGATCTGATGACTAAGGCAGATTATGATCCTAACGACGCCGATGTGGATCCTTGGGTCAGAAGAAAGAATCGTTTTGAGTTGATTGATAGGGTCAGTCAGTGGCTCAACTCTTGCAAGGAAGAAGACGGAAATGATTTAAATAAAGCCCAAGATGAGTTCAAAAATTGCCAACAGAGCATAAGAAAGGAACAGTTATGTCAACAATATATTTCTGAGTACAGAGTCAAGTTGTCCAATGCGATGCGTGATTGTTACAATGCGGCAAAAGCTGAGGTCGTGAAAAACAACGCTCGCCTCCAGTCTATTGCGCAACAGGAGGACGTGGACGTATTCACTGCCATCAGTGCCGACAATTATGATGCTTTCCTGACGTGCCTCTCCAAGGGAGTAGACTTGTCGCAATGCAATGCGGCGGGCTACAATGTCATGACGTGGATTGCGCAGACCGGTAATAATCAGATGATGAGCCTTATTCTCGACCATAAGGACAAGGTCGACATCAGCGTCAAGGACAAGAACGGCTACAACGTCCTTGAGGTAGCTGCAATATGTCACTACAAGGACATCTGCCAGATGCTGACTGAAGCCGACAACTCTTTGGTCAGCAAGTCCCGCTCGCTTGTCGAACTGGCGGCCAAGAACGATTTTTTCTGCATGGGTTTCTAAACTTTAACACAATTATTACAATGGAGGTTACAAAACTTGTTGGTTGAATTAAATTAGCGAATATTTAATCTGCCCAATCGGACGATG
>CALYZD010000020.1 GCA_945607565.1 uncultured Bacteroidales bacterium
CAGCCTCGTAGTTGCACGGATTGTCGCACAGCATGTTGAGCGGCGATGTGAAGATGACGTATTCGGCCAGCTGGCGGCAGCGCGTGCCTTGGCTCATCGGCTCCGAAAAGACGGGTCGATAGTTGGTGCGCGAGGCGTTGCGCATGGCGCCCTGCGTGTAGTCCATGGGGCCGGCCACCATTCGGATGAACGGCAGCATCACGTCGTAGGTCACCTGGTCGACAGTGGGTTCGGCCCACTTCATCTGCTCCAGGCCGTGCACGCCCTCGAAGTTGACCACGTTGGGGAAGGTGTGCTGCAATCCGGCCGGCTTGAACATGCCGTGGAGGTCGAGCAGCAGACGATGACGCGCACAGACCTCGGCCGCCTGCCACGTGAAGTTGACCATCGGCTGGTCGTCGCGGTCCATGAAGTCGACCTTGAATCCGCGGACGCCCATCTCGGCATAGTGGCGGCAGACGCGCTCCATGTGGGGCGCGAAGGCGTTGTAGCCGGCCCAGAGGATGATGCCGACGCCGCGCTCGCGGGCATGGTCGACGATGGCTTGGAGGTCGATGCCGGGGACGATGTCGAAGAGGTCGTTGCGCCCCAGAGTGGCCCAGCCCTCGTCGAGAATGACGTATTCGATGCCGTGGCGCGAGGCGAAGTCGATGTAGTGGAAATAGGTCTGCGTGTTGACACCGGCCTCAAAGTCAACGCCATATAGCTTCAGGTCGTTCCACCAGTCCCAAGCCACCTTGCCCGGCCTGATCCACGACGTGTCGGCAATGCGCGAGGGCTCGGCCAGCAGTGCCACCAGGTCGATGTCGGTCAGGTCGATGTCGGACGCGGCCACGGCCACTATGCGCCACGGAAAGGTGCGGCGGGCCGCGCTGTGGGCCAGATAGCTCTCATATTCAGTCACCTGCATCTGCAAGTCGTTGTGCCCGCCCTTGACCACCGTGCGCGGATAGGGCGCAAACACGCCGCTGAGCCGGTTGCCGCCCGAGGCGTTGAGGAACATTCCGGGATAGTCGCGCAGGTCGCTCTCGGTGATGCAGACCTTGGGGCCGGCATCGACAAGCACGGGCAGGAAGGCCAGCCGGAGCGGGTCGTGCTGGGGCAGCGGGAGGACGGTGTAGGTGTTCTCGAACGAGGTGCGGAACTGGCATTCGAACTCGCGGCCCGCCACCATTTCCTGCTGCATGTTGGCATAGGGCAGCCAGGCCTTGGCCGGCGTCGCAAAGTTGAACTCGGCCGTCTCGGCTTCGACGTCGAAGTCGGCGCCGGCGCGGGCCACAAAGCGATAGGCCGCTCCCTGATTGTAGAGCCGGAACTCGACAGCATAGCCGTTTGCACTCAGCGTCAGCGAATTATAGTCGGCCTCTACGCTCGACTTGGTGTAGAACGGCGTGGCGGCCTGCGACGTGCCGCGCCCGGTGCTGACGCGCGCCTTTGCGGCATTGCGCCCTGGTTCGAAGCCGTTGCTCCACTTCATCGACGCCCGCGACGGGGCCAGCACCGTCTGCCCGCCACGGCTGAGGCTGTAGGTCAGGCAGCTGTCGGTGCTCACGGTCAGCGTCAGTTTCCGGTCGGGCGACAGCAGGCTGTAGGTCTTGGCCGCAGCCGTCGACGAGAGCGTCGCCGCAGCTGCAACCAGCAGTAAATGTGATAGTTTCATGATTGAAAAGATTTTAACGGTTCTGCCGCTAAAGATAAGCAAACGCGCTTTGTCGAAAGTGTCAAATGCTTGTACTTATCTATCTCAGAAGGCTTCTCTGATGTTGAGATAGAAGGCGTGGTCGCCACGCGAACTGATGCCGGCGTCGAGGCGCATGTTGAGGTTGCGGCCCGGCAGCACGTTGAAGCGCAGTCCGCCGCCCAGCATCAGATGCACGCGGTCGGTCAGCTCGCGCGCGGCCCATGTGTGCGACACGTTGCCGGCCGCCGCAAAGGCCGTGGCACCAATGCGCCAGTAGACCGGGCAGCGATATTCGGCCTGGAGCAGCCACGCGTTGCGGTCCACATATTTGAGCGAGTGCGGGATGGCACGCCCCAGCCGCGTCCCGCCGCACGAGGGCAGACGCCAGAACGGCGCGTCGGCGGTCGAGGTGTGGAGCAACGCCTGCATAGCCACCACGCGCCGGCGGTGCAGGTCGATGTAGTGGCGCACGTCGAGCTCGGTCAGCACAAAGTCGCGGCGTCCGCCAAGCCCGTGCCAATAACCTGTGACACCGACAGTTGCAAGCCATCCCGACGTCGGGTAGACCACATCGTTGCGCGTGTCCACCTGCACCATGGGGCCCAGGCCGTTGCACCAGCCGCTATCGAAGACGGACGCCAATCCGGCATCGTAGCCCGAGAAGTCGACATAGCAGATGTCGGCCGTCAGACCCACGCGCAGGCAGCGCGCCACGTCGGCCAGCACGTCGGCCGTCAGCGAATATTTGTGAATCGTGTATTCGGTCAGCACCGACTTGGAGCCGTTGCCGATGCCGTAGTAGTCGTCGGGCAGATAGAAGAATTCGGCCTTGCCGCCAATGCTGATGCGCTCCGACGGATAGATGTCGGCATCGGCCTGAATCTCGAACATCCGCTTGGTCGACACGAGCACCGTGGGCGCGATGGTGGTGGGCCGGTGCGAACGGCCGCCGCTGTGCTGCCACGCCTGCATTATGCCCACGGCCAGCCCCGTGCGCCCCGAGTAGGACGCCGCCGGATAGGTCGCCACCGACCACGTGTCGCCCTCGACGGTCAGCAGGTCGAGCACACTCTCGGCCCATTGCACCGTCTTTTCGAGCAGCGAGCGGTCGGCGGCCGAATCGGCCTGTGCCCCAGCCGTCTGCGCCGACGCGGCCGGAGCCGTCAGCGCCATGGCGAGCAGCGCGGCGAGGCTGATGATATGTTTCGTTGGCGTCTTCATTGTCGATGTCGGTCAGTTGTTTGCGGGCTGATGATGCAGTGTCAGCAGCGTCACCTCGGGCCACGCGCCCAGCCTGAGCGGCAGCCCGTTGACGCCAAGCCCGTCGGTGACGTAGAGGCGGTGCCGGCCGTCGGAATAGAGGCCGGACGCGGGCATCCCGAGCAGGTCCAACGGCGTCAGTCCCGGCAGTTTGAGCTGGCAGCCGTGCGTGTGCCCCGACAAGGTGAGGTCGGCCTTGGAGCTGTCGGCCGGCCAGGGCAGCGGGTCGTGGCGGAGGTCGATGCTGAAGCAGGCGTCGGGCACCGTGGGACGCCAGCCGCCTCCCGTCAGTTCGAAGCGCAGGCCGCTCAGGGCGATGCTGTCGGGGCCGGTGCGCACGTAAAGCGTGGTGTCGCGCAGCATCGCGAAGCCCATCCGCGCCATGGCCGAGTCGAAAGCCAAGACGTTGGTCTGCAGCGCGTTGTCGGTCGGCCAGTCGACGTATCGGCCCAAATCGTGATTGCCCTCGACGGCGTATTTGCCGAGGCGCGCGGGCAGGGCGGCAAAGGCGTCGACCCAGCCGTCGGTTTCGGCGGCGAAACAGTTGACCATGTCGCCCAGAAAAATCAGAAGGTCGGGGCGGAGGGCGACGATGCTGTCGAGGGCGGGAGCGAGGAGGTCGGGACGGCCGTCGAAGCAGGCCAGGTGCGTGTCGCTGAAGGCCACTATGCGCAGGCCGTCGGCGCCGGGCGGGATGCGTTCCGATGCTATGTCGACGCGGCGGACGGTGTAGCGATAGCGCCCCACGGCGGCCGAATAGGCCATAAGGCTCATTATCAGAGCCGTGACGAGTGCCGCCACCGTCTTGGCCCGGCGGCCTTGGGCCACGGCCAGCCACAGCAGTCCGCACTCGGCCGTCAGCCCCAGGGCCACCACCAGCGCGGCGCGCATCACCACGACGTAGGTATGCCACTCGGTCACAGAGCGTTGCATCAGTGCAAAAGCTACGATGCCCGCTGCGGCCAAGCCGTCGAAAATGACGACCGGCAGCGCCAGACGCCGGCTCAGCCGCCGCCAGAGGGCAATGCCCGGCGCGACTGTCAGCAGCGCAATCAGCAGCGCGGAAACGAGTCCTATTCTCATGGCATCGGGTTGGGCTTTTCGGATTCGATATTGTTCTGATAGACAGACGGTGTGACGCCGAACTCCTCCTTGAAGTAGCGGCTGAAATATTTCGGATTGTTGAAGCCGACCTGATAGGCCACCTCCGACACGTTCTGGGCCTTGTCGGTGAGCAGCTGCGCGGCGCGCTTGAGGCGGAGCACGCGTATGAACTCGATGGGCGACTTGCCGGTGATCGACATCAGCTTCTTGTAGAGATGGACGCGGCTCATGCCGAGTTCGCGGCTCATCTCCTCGACCGACAAGTCGCTGCGCGAGATGTTGTCCTCGACGTATTTTATGGCGCGCCGAATCAGTTTCTCGTCGAGCGTAGTGATGGTTATCTCGCTGGGCTTCAGCTCTATCTGACTGTCAAACTTCTTGCGTCGCTGCACGCCCATTTCAATCAGGCGGTGAATCTTCAGGTTCAGGATGTCGAAGTTGAAGGGCTTGGTCAGATAGTCGTCGGCGCCCATCGAGAGGCCCTCGATCTTGTGTTCTTCGGCCGTGCGCGCCGTGAGCATTATAATGGGGATGTGCGATGTGCGGACATCGGTCTTGAGGGTGCGGCAGAGCTCGTTGCCGTCCATTCCGGGCATCATCACGTCGCACAGAATCATGTCGGGCACGATGTTTTCGAGCAGGCGCAGAGCCTCGCTGCCGTTGCCGGCCTCCACAATGCGGAACTCCTTGTCGAAGCTCTCGCGCAGCAGGGCGCGGAAGTCGGCGTTGTCGTCGACCACCATCAGCGTCGGGCGCGTATCGCCGTCGGCCACAGGCTCTTCGGCCTCGGGCGCGGCTTCGGATGCGGGGGCGGCCGGCACGCGCACCGGCAGCGTGAAGCTGAATGTGGAGCCGTGGCTCGAGTTGCTGTTGTCGGCCACCGAGACCTCGCCGCCGTGGAGCGTCACGAACTCCTTGACCAGGTGCAGTCCGATGCCGCTGCCGCCGTAGGCCCCGCTGGCGTGCGCCGCCTGGAAGAATCGGTCGAAGACCTTGGGCTTGTCGGCGTCCGAAATGCCGATGCCGGTGTCGCTCACGCGCACTGCCAGCCACTGCCTGCCGTCGGCTTCGAGCGTCTCGACGTGCACGTCGACGCGGCCGCGTATGTCGGTGAATTTGAATGCGTTCGAAAGCAGATTGAGCATTATCTTGCCCAGTTTGTCTTCGTCAAACTCCATGTAGAGATGGTCCACGTCGGAGCTGAATCCGAACTGAATCGACTTCTTTTCCGACAGCGCCACGAACGAGTTGGACGTGTTGCGCACAAAGGCCACCACGTCGCCGCTCGACAGCTGCAGCTGCATGGTGTTGACGTCGGCCTTGCGGAAGTCGAGCAGCTGGTTGACGATGTTGAGCAGCTTGACGGCGTTGCGATAGGCCATTTCGAGCTTGGTCTGCTGCTGCTTGTCGGTCGTGGCGGTCATCAGGCTTTCGAGCGGCGACATTATCAGGCTCAGCGGCGTGCGCAGCTCGTGCGATATGTTGGTGAAGAAGCGGAGCCGCATGTTATCCATCTCGTGCTTGCTCTGCGCCTCACGCTCTATCTGCTTGAGTTTGAAGCGCAAGCGTTCTTTGCGCTGGATGTGGAAACGGATGTAGAACACGATTGCGCACAGGAAAATCAGGTAGAGGAAAATAGCCCATCGGCTGCGCCAGAACGGCGGCAGCACCTCGATGCGCAGCTCGGCCGTGCGGTCGCTCTCGAAGCCGTCGCTGTTTATAGCCCTGACTTTCAACACATAGCTGCCGGGCGCCAGATTGGTGTAGGTCACGCCGTGGCCGTCGACGAACATCCAGTTGTCGTTGAAGCCTTCGAGCTTGTAGGTGTAGCGCACCTTTTCGGGCAGGATGTAGCTCATGGTCGAGAACGACACCGAAAAGACGTTCTGGCTGTATTTGAGCGAGATGCCGTCGGCAAAGAGCAGCGACTTGTCGAGGATGACGTGCCCGTCGTAGGCCGAATCGACCACCACGCTTTCGTTGAAGAGCTTCAGGTCGGTGAAGCGGACCTGAAGCTGCGCCTTGTTGTATTTGATGTCTTCGGGGCGGAAGCGGTTGATGCCGTAGGTGCCGCCGAAATAAATGTTGCCATACGAGTCGCGCATCACCGAGCGCTTGTTGAACTCGTGGCCCTGCAGGCCGTCGAGCTCGTCGTAGTTGTAGAGCTGGAAGTTGTAGTCGTCGGAGCGCGGATTGGCCGACACGATGATGTTCGTGGCGCCGTTCGACGTGGTGACCCACAGGTTCTTGTTCTCGTCCTCCACTATGCCGTGCACCACGTTGCCCGACAGCCCGTCGGCCTGCCGCAGCGCCACCGCCTTGCCGTTCTTGAAGTTGAGCGCCGTCAGGCCCTCCGAAGTGCCCACCCACACCAGGCCGCGGCTGTCTTCCACCACATGATTGACGTTGTTGCCGGCAATGCGCATCCCCTCCGAAGTGTCGGAGATGAACGTGGCCGTGCCGCTTTCGGGGTTGATTATGCTGAGGCCCACGGCCGTGCCCGCCGCCACGCGCCCGTCGCGGCACACCGCCACCGACGACACGTAGTCCGACTTCAGGAAGCCGTTGCTCTCGGTGTATTCGTCTATCACATTGGTGTTCAGGTCGTAGCGCGCCAGGCCGCCACCGAGCGTCCCCACCCACACGCCGCGCCGGTCGTCCTCGGTTATGGCCCAGACGTTGGAGGCCGACAGGACGCTGCCGTAGCTCTCGTCGCCCATCAGCGACACGAAGCGATGCCCGTCGTAGACGTTCAGCCCGCCCCAGAACGTGCCGACCCACAGCCGCCCGTCCGACACGGGGCAGACGCTGACGACCACATCGTTGCTGAGCGACGCGGCGTCGGAGGCGCGATGCCTGAAGGCGCTGAGCTGGCCCGTACGGCCGTCCTTCATTATCAGGCCGTTGCCGTTGGTGGCGAACCACAGGTTGCCTTTCGAGTCCTCGGCTATCGAGTTGATGTCGGGCATACGGTCGAAGGCGGCTGCCATGGGGCCGAAGTCGTCGAGCGGGAACTTGTAGATGCTTTCGCTGTAGAACGACGCGCCCTTTTTGAAGTAGCCGAGCCACACTATGCCGTCGGGCGAACAGTAGACGCAGTTGATGCTGTTGTAGCGGATGCTGCGCGGGTCGTCGGGGCTGTAGGTCAGGCTGACCACCGAGTGCGTCTCCTTGTCGACCACCTCGGCGCCGCCGTGGTCGCAGGCCAGCCAGATGCGCTTGTGGCGATCCTCGGCCACTCCGCTTATCAGGTTCGATATTCTGATGGGCGAATCGCTGCGCGAGCTCATGTGCTTCCACTCGTCGGTCCTGCGCTCGTAGAACCACAGGCCGTCGCCCAGCGGCGTGTTGACCCAGTAGTCGCCGTCCGAATCCACAAAGATGCTGCAGTTGCCGCTGAAGGTCATGTGCCTGGGCAGATAGTCGATGAGCACCACGTGGCGCAGGTCAGCGCGGTCGGCCTTGGCAATCAGCCCGTCGTCGTAGGTCATCAGGATGTCGTTGCCGTCGCAGGCGAAACCCTTGATGCGCCCGGCCGGCAGCTGGTCGCCCTGGAGCATCTCGGAGGTCGTGCCGGTGGCGGCGTCGTGGACGAAGATGCCATGCCCGGCGCAGTACATCCAGATGTTCTTGCGGTCGTCGACGAACACGCGCTCCACGGCCCGCCCGCCGGTGAAGGCGTCGAGCTCGGCGCGGAAGTCGGCCACGCGGTCGGTGCGCGGGTCGTAGGTCAGGAAGACGCTCTGCATCACCTCGATGAGCAGCCGGCCGTCGCTCAGCTCGCGCGTCGAGTTGACGAACGAGTCGGACAGATAGCGCTCGCCCTGGAAGGTCTTCATGGCGTAACCGTCGTAGCGGCACAGGCCCGACGAGGTCGAGAACCACACGAGGCCCTGCGAGTCGCAGAAAATGTCGTTGACCTGATTGAATGGCAGGCCATCCTTCATGCTGATGTGCTTGAACATGTAGGTGCTGCCGGCACCCGCAGCCGTCAGGGCCGACGCGGCGGCAACGAGCAGCGCTGTTATCAGACGCTTCATAAACCGATTGTTTTTAAAGGGTTATGGCCACTCCGCCGCCGTCAGCACAGCGTCAGCCTGACCTGTTCGATGCGAGAATTGCTCGCCTCCAGAATGCTGAACCTGAAGTTGTCCAGCTCTATCACTTCGCCCTCTTTGGGAATCGACTTGCTGACCCACAGTATGAGGCCGGCCATCGTCTCGTAGTCGTCCTGCACCGGCAGCTTCAGGTTGTACTTTTCGTTCAGATAGTCTATTTCGAGCCGGCCCGAGAACACATACTCGCTGTCCGACACCTTTTTCTCGACATATTCGGGCACGTCGTGCTCGTCGTTGATTTCGCCGAAAATCTCCTCCAGGACGTCTTCGAGCGTGATGATGCCGGCCGTGCCGCCGAACTCGTCGACCACCAGCGCTATGCTCTTGTGCTGTTCGGTGAAGAGCTTCAGCAGCTTCTTGGCCGCCATGGTTTCGGGCACAACCACTATCGGATACATCATGTTGCGTATCGACTTGTGGTTCTTGAAGATGTCCGACACGTGGACGTAACCGATAATGTTGTCAATATCGTTCTGATACACAATTATTTTGGAGTACCCCGACGAGATGAACAGCTGCTTCAGGTCGTCGACGCTCGACGTGATGTCGAGGCCCACGATGTCGGTTCGGGGAATGGCGCAGTCGCGGATGCGTATCTTGCTGAAGTCGAGCGTGTTCTTCATCAGCTTGGCCTCCTGCGTCACCGATTCGTCGGCGTCACCCTGCGGCTGTTCGCTCTGCGTCTCAAGCAGATTGGCCAGGTCGACGCGTCCCGGCAGCAGATTGACCGACTCGGCCTGCGCCCTGACGCCGAGCAGCCTTGAGAGGATGAAATGCGACAGCTGCTGCATGAAGCGGCCTATCGGGTAGAGCAGAAGATAGAACACGTAGAGCGGCAGCGCCAGCACGTTGAGCATGGTCGAGGGGTTGAGCTGCACGAGGGCTTTGGGCAGAAACTCGGCCACGATTATGATGATGATCGTCGAAACCACTGTCTGCAGGAACATTATCACCGAACTGCGGTCCGAGATGTAGTCGGTGATGAAAGGCTCCATCAGGTCGCTGAAAGCCATGCTGTAGATGACCATGGCTATGTTGTTGCCCACCAGTATGGTGGCAATCAGCGTGCCCGAATGCTCCATGAACCTGTCGATGATGCGCGACACGAAAGAGTGTTTCTTGCGGTTGAGCTCGATCAGGAGTTTGTTCGACGAGATGAACGCCATCTCGCCCCCCGAAAAAAACGCCGAGAACAACAGCGACAGCAGCAGAATTATTATGGTATTCTCCATCGCAATTAGTTTCCGACCGCAGCGCCCTGATCGGTGTTGTCCACCTCAATCTGCCCGCTCGGCCGTCTGATTTCATATTTCGACATCCGCTCATCCGACTCAAAACCGTAGCCCATGATTATCTGCGATGCCGTCGTAATTTTAACGAATTTATCCGAATAAATGATATGCTCCTTGGTATTCCAGAACATTTGTTCGGTATTGAGGATGTCGCCCTTTTCGGTCATGGCCTCCACGTCGTTGTTGAGCTCCCACAGGTTTTCGGTATTGTAGTAGCGCGCGTTCTTGCACGTTATGCTCGACTTGATGCGGGTACTGTCGCGGTCGAACATCCTGAAGGAGATGCCTTTGGGGAAGTCGGTGTAGGGCTTTTCGGTGTTGTCGTACTTATAGAGTTCGGGCGTCGAGAACCGGTATTTGTAGAAGCCCGAATCGGTCACGACCGTCTCCAGATCGAAGGCCGACATGCCGGGCCGCTCCTGAAAATCCTCCACGGCCTGAAGGTCTTCCTTGCGGTTGCTTTGGCACGAAACAAAAACAAGCACAGCAAGCAACACCGTGTTGCTTGCTGCACTTAGGATATTTTTCTTGAACGATTCTCTGTTCATCTACAATCATTTAGCCCTGACGGTTGTGGTCTCGCCAATCCAGCCGCCCACGGTGTAGGTCGAGCCGGGCTGGACGCCTTCGAAGAACAGCTCCTCCTTGCTCGGGAAGTACTGAGAATACTGGCGGACAAGGTCCTGAGCCTCGGCAACCACCTTCTCGTCGCTGTCCACCTGCTTGGCCTTGGCGAACTTGTCGACGGCGGCCCAGAAGCCGGCCTTGCGCTCATAGTCTTTGGAGCCGATGGTCTTGGCGCCCGCGGCATAGATCTTGCCCAGCAGGATGTAGGGCAGACCCCAGTTCGGGCGCACCTTGGCGGCGTTGATGGCAGCTGCCTTGGCTGCCGAATAGTTGTCGGTCGAGAGGTTGATGTAGCCCATCTCAAGATAGTAGCGGCCCTTGAGCAGCGAGTCCTCTTCGAGGCTGACGGCCTCGTTGTAGTACGACAGCGTCTTCTCCATGTCCTTCTGCTTGATGTACATCTTGGCCAGGCCATAGGCCGACGACGACGACGGCTCAATGCGGTGCAGACATTCGGACGTTGCGTAGAAAAGGTCGCTCTCGACGCATTCGCCGTTGACCAGCAGCTTGTTGACGCGCTTGAGCCAGTCGAGGTTCTCCTTGTTCGAGTCGAGCTGCGGGGCGAATATCGAGGCCAGTGTCTCGCAATCGGCGGCGCCGCTGGCTGCGAATATCTGCTCCACGGCCACCTTGGCCTGGTCGAGCGACTCTTTTATCTTGGCGTTAGTGGTCACGGCCTCGATTTCCTTGATGAGCTCGGAGCACTTCAGATAGCGGTTGACCACCTCTTCGGCGGCCAGCTGGCCTTCCTTGAAGAGCGTCACCGAGGTGCTCAGATAGTTGAGCACGAAGGCCGACTGCACGGTCTTGGGCTCGCCGGCCACGGCTGCCGCCGACAGCTCGTTGGCCTCTTTGACGGCTGCGAGGTCGTCTTTCTTGTAGTCGAGGATGCTGTTGGCTTTCAGACCTTTGATATACGATGTCGGATAGTTCTTGTTGTTTCCGTAGTATTTCATGCGCTGGTCATAGATCTTCATCAGCACCTGGAAATATTCTTCCTTCTTGGCCGCGTCCTTCTCGGCCGAGCACAGCTTGTTGACAATCTTGACGCCGTCGTTGTAGAGCTTCGTCTTGTAGGCAAGCGGACATTCGTTGAAGACGATTGTCCATGCCGGATAGGCCTCGGCCATGTTGTTGGCTTTCAGCTGGTCGCCATACAGCATTAGGTTCGTTATACATCTGACACTGTCCTCACCGTGTCCGTAAACAGAGCCGTCTTCGACGCCCTTTTGTGCGTATGCCGCCGTCGTCAGCAGCAGTCCGGCAAAAATAATTCTGAGCGATTTCATCGTTTTTTATAATTGGTTAAATAATTCATTTCCTACTTTATCGCGCCCTGCGATTGCCAGATTGCTTTGCAATCATCGTTTGGGGTGCAAAATTAGTACCAAAAACGCTGACCGACAAAATATTTTGTAGTCCCATTTGCGCCTTTTGTTTCTTATCGGTTGTCTGATAGGATTCTACGCAGGCCAAAAAGAACCAGATCGGGACGCAGAAACGTGTCGTTCCTCAACTGGCGGCTCAGATAGAGCGCGTTGCCGCCGGTCATGACCACGGTGCCTATTTTCATCTCGTCGCGGGCGCGGTCGATGTATCCGTCAATCTCGTGCACGAGGCCGCGCACCACTCCGGCGGCTATGGCTCCGCGCGTGTCGCGCCCCCAGGGACCGGTGCAGTCGCGCTCGTCGACCAGCGGCAGGCGGGCGGTGTGCTCGTGGAGCGAGGCGAACCTGACCTGCAGGCCGGGCGATATGTTGCCGCCAACATAGACGCCGCCCGTCACCAGCTCGTAGGTGACGGCCGTGCCCGCGTCGACGACCAGCAGCCCTTCGGAGCCGAACTCGTCGACGGCGCCGGCCACGGCTGCGAGGCGGTCGGCGCCAAGCGTCTGCGGCGTCAGGTAGCCCACGGCGAACGGCAGCCGCAGCCCGGCCGACACTTCGACGGCGGGGATGCCGAGGCTCTGCAGCTGCCGGCAGACGTCGCGCCCGGCGGCGGCCACAGACGACACGATGGCTTCGTCGATGCGGCGGCTCGCCGTCAGGCGGCGCATGGCGTCGTCGACAGGATAGTGCAGGACGTCGGTCAGGGCCAGACGCCCCTCGGCAAACAGCGCCAGCTTGGCGTTGGTGTTGCCCATGTCTATCACCAGTTGGGTCATTGTCGGCATTGATTGGTGCGGCGCCGCCCCCCCCCAAAAAAAGAAACGGGTTGAATCGGCTTGCGTCGGAATTCAACCCGCTGGTTCGGTGCCGCTCTGGTTGGCGGTCAGTTTGCGAGCAGTCGTTTGACGCAGTCCGATATGTCCTTGCCGTCGGCCTTGCCGGCCAGCTCCTTCGAGGCCACGCCCATCACCTTGCCCATCTCCTTCATGGTGGTGGCGCCCACCTTGGCTATGATGGCGCTCACGGCGGCTTCGAGCTCCTGCGGCGTCAGCGATGCGGGCAGGTAGGTGGCTATCACGTCGGCTTCGGCCGATTCGACTTCGGCCAGCTCGGGGCGGTTCTGGTCGATGAAGATCTGGGCCGAGTCGCGGCGCTGCTTGACCATCTTCTGCAATATCTTCATTATTTCCGCCTCGGGCAGCTCGTCCGACGCGCCCTTGGCGGTCTTGGCTTCGAGCAGTTCTTTCTTGATTCCGCGCAGAGCCTGGAGCCTTTGCGTTTCGCGCGCTTTCATGGCAGATTTGATGTCTTCTGTCAACTGATCCAAAAAGTTCATTGTTAGCGATGTTTAGTTTATTTGATTGTGTTCTTTTCTCTCGGCTGTGTCTCACTTGATTCGGCGCCTGATGCAGGCCGGCTCGGTTTCGAAGCGGGTCAGAAAATCCTCGTTCCTGAAGTCGCTCAGGCGGTGGCACTGCGGCGGCATCAGCGAACTTATCTGATACTCGCGCTCGGCGTTGACGGTCGACTTGGACTGCGGCGCGGGCCGATAGAGGCGGTCGATGATGCGCTGTGTCTCTTCGTCTTCGACCGGCAGTTCGATGCTGTTGGGCTTTTCGTCGGGGTCGTCGGGCTGATTGGCCATGCCTATTTCCTGGCCGTTCTCGTCAATCATGATGGCGTTGTCGGAGGGCTGCTCCACGTTGTCTTCGAAGCACGAGACGGCAAAGCCCGTGGCCACCACGGTGACCTGCACCTTGTCGCCCAGCGTGTCGTCGAGGCGGTAGCCGGTGATGAGCGTGCGGTTGCGGCTGCTGCTGCCGCTGAGGCTGCACAGATAGTCGGTGATGGCGCCCTGCTCGCCCTGTGTCAGTTCCTTCTCGCTGCTGCTGACCATGTTTACCAGCACGTATTGTGCGCCGCGGATGTCGCTGTTGTTGGTCAGCGGCGAGTCGAGCGCCTTCTTGATGGCGTCCATGCCGCGGTCGAGCACTACCTTGCCGGCGGCGTCGTACTGCGTCTCGCCCTCGGCCAGGCCCACCACCGACACGCCGCTGTCGGTCATGGCCTTCTTGACGTCGGCGAAGTCGATGTTGACGAATCCGGGAATCGAGATTATTTCCGAGATGCCCTTGACGGCGCGCGCCAGCACGTTGTCGCACATCTGGAACGACTTCGACACGGGCAGGTCGCTGTAGAGCTCGCGCAGGCGCTGGTTGTTGACTATCAGCAGCGAGTCGACGCACTGCGACATCTGCCTGACGCCTTCGGTGGCCTGGCGGATGCGCGGGAAGCCTTCGTTCTTTTCGGGGATGGTCACCACGGCCACCGTGAGCAGGCCCATGCCCTTGGCCACGTTGGCTATCAC
The DNA here is from genome assembly GCA_945607565.1 of uncultured Bacteroidales bacterium. GTDB lineage: Bacteria > Bacteroidota > Bacteroidia > Bacteroidales > Marinilabiliaceae > CALYZD01. The sequence goes on from CALYZD010000020.1 coordinate 13,839, forward strand.
CGGAGCCGCGCCCGTGCCCGTGCCGCCGCCCATTCCGGCCGTCACGAACACCATCTGGGTGTGGCCGTCGTCGAGCAGGTCGCGTATCTCGTCGAGCGACTCGAGCGCGCTGCTGCGGCCAACCTCGGGGTCGTTGCCCGCGCCGAGACCCTTGGTCAGCTTGGCGCCGAGCTGGATGCGATGCCTGATGGGGCTGTCGTTGAGCACCTGCAGGTCGGTGTTGCAGACCACGAAGTTGACGCCGCTGATTCCAATCTCCTGCATCGTCTTGACGGCATTGCAGCCGCAGCCGCCGACGCCGATGACTTTAATCTTTGCGTTTCTTTCCGAGCCAAACAGCTCTATGTTCTCGTCTGTCATCTCTTTCCGGCTTTTTTTATTTTAACTCCGCGTCCTTTTCGGTGAAAAGTCCGCCAAAATATTTCCTTATCTCATAGAATTTGTTGCCCGACTGCGGCTGCTCGGGCTTTTCCTCCCTGACCTCCCGCTCCTCTTCCTGGGCGCCGAACAGCTCGCCCTGCTGCGGCCCCATCTTCTGGCGCCTGCGGGTCACGGCCATGTCGAGCAGTCCAGGCAGCGAGGCCGACATCTGGCCGGGATGATTGCGGACGGTCAGCGACTTGCCCATGCGCTGCTGCACCAGCTCTCTGATGCCGGCCAGCTCGGCGCCTCCGCCCACGGCCACTATGCCCGACATGATGCCGTTGCCGCCGTCGGCATTGGCGATCTCGCTCTCCACGTGGTCCAGAATCTCCTCCATGCGGGCCTGGATGATGAAGTCGAGCTGCTTCTGCAGGAGCTTGACGGTGCCGCCGCTGCTCGTGTAGATGCTGTATTCCTGCGAGCTGTTGGAGCTGTCGCCCAGCGCGCGGCCGTATCCTTTCTTGATTTTTTCGGACTGATTGATGTTTATCTCGCAGCAGCGGGCAATGTCGGTGGTGACGGTGTGCGCTCCGAACGGCAGCACCGAAATCTGGCGCAGGCAGCCCTTGACGAAGACCGCCGTGCCCGTGGTGGCCGCGCCGAAGTCGACCAGCGCCACGCCGTTGCGACGCTCGGTGTCGGACAGGGCGCCGCACGCCGCCGCGTAGACCGCCGGCACCACGGTCACGTCGTCGCAGTCGCAGCCGGCGTTCCTCACGCAGCGGTCAATGGCCGACACCTCTTCGCGGCTGGCTATCAGCAGCGTGTACTGGCACTCGAGGCTGGAGCACTGGCGGCCCACAGGGTCCTGCACGAACGACTGGTTGTCGCACCTGTACGACTGCGGAAGCTTCATCAGAATCATCTCGTCGTGGCCGATGGAGGCCTGGTCGCAGCTCTTCTCAAGGTTCCTGACGTCGATCATCGTCACGGATTTGGTGATGCTCATCTGCGCTATATACGACTGGCTGCGCACGTTGATGCCGTTGATGCCCACGAACATCGACACGATGCGGGCGTTGTTCTTGCGCTCGAGCGCCGACAGCAGGTTCTGCAGGTCGGCCCTGACAAGCTCTTCGTTGACTATCACGCCACGCCTGACGCCGTTCGACTTGCCGTTGGCGAAATCAGTCATCACCAGCTGCGATGAACTTTCTTTGAAACTTTTGATAGCCACCGATATCCGCGATGTGCCGATATCCACGGCTGCTACTACGTTGATTGGTTCCATGTCGCTATTTTTTTGTGCAGATGACTTGTCCTTTGTATTTAAGATTCACTTTGCTGTAGACGTTCCATTCCTTCTTGTCCCAGCCGTATTTGTAGAGGGCCTTCAGGTTGGCGAACTTCTCCTCCATGTTGTCGGTGCCGCCGAAGAGGATGATGTGGCTGCCCACGCGCGGCACCAGGATGTATTCCGAGTCGGACACGACGTAGACCTGCTCTATCTGCGCCTTCCAGAATCGGCTGGCGTCGATGTATTTGCAGAGGCTGATGAGGCTCTCGCTGTCGAGCAGCGCGCCCACGTTGCCGTTGACCACCACGGTGCGTGCCTTCATGTCGCGGCCGGCCTTGATGCGGTAGGCCTCGGCGTCCATGTAGTAGGAGCCGCTGCTGCCGAAGACGCGCATTATCGGTTCGCGCTGCGACACGATGACGTGCATCACGCCGCCGGCCGTCAGATAGGCGTCGCACTGCTTGACCACGGGCTGCTGCTCGATGGTGCGCTCCAGCGCGGCCAGGTCGATGCTGTCGGCGCGGCGCCCCACAAGGTCGGGGAAGGCGCGCAGCACTATCCGGCTCAGCCCGTCGGCCGTCACCAGGACGTTCTGGCCCGAATTGTCGACCACGGTGGTCACCGAGGTGCAGACCGTGGAGGCTTTGGCGTCGCCCACAAAGTACATCACCACCGGAAAGTAGCTCAGCACCAGCACCATGGCCATCATTCTGACGATTTTCCGTGTCATTGCGTCTCTTCTGTTTTTGGCTTGCAAATTTAGCGAACTGAGTTCAAAACTTCTATACGTTGCCGATTTTAAGCAGCAGCCGGCGCTCCACCTCGGGCACCAGCGTGTCGATGTTGCCGGCGCCCATCATCACCAGCACATCGAGCGGCTCAAGGCACACTCGGTCAGCCACTTCGGAGCGGCCGACCACTTCGGCGGGGACGGTGATGCGGCCGGCCAGCATTGCGCTGCTGACGCCTTCGATGGGCTGCTCGCGGGCCGGGTAGATGTCGAGCAGAAGCACGCGATCGGCCAGGCTGAGCGATGCCGCAAAGCCGTCGGCAAAGTCGCGGGTGCGGGTGTAGAGGTGCGGCTGGAAGACGACGGTGATGCGGCGCTTGGGGTAGAGCCGGCGCACCGAGGTCAGCATGGTGCGTATCTCTTCGGGGTGATGGGCGTAGTCGTCTATCATCACGAAGTCGGGACGGCGGATGCGGTACTGGAAGCGGCGCCAGTTGCCGGCAAAGGTGGGCAGGGCGCGGCGCAGGTCGTCTTCGTCGGCTCCGGCCAGGAGCGTCAGGGCGCAGGCCGCCACGGCGTTCTCCACGTTGTGGAGGCCGGGCACGCCCAGCGTCAGGTCGCGGAACGAGCCCATGGGTGTCTCGAGGCCGAAGGTGCAGGTGTCGCCCGTCTGGCGGATGTCGAAGGCGTGGAAGTCGGCGTCGCGGTCTTTGAGTGAATAGGTGAATATCTCCACCTCGTCGTCTATCTGCGCCTCGTCGATGGGCAGGCCGAGCTTGTAGACCAGCGAGCCGCCCGCCACTATGCGCCGGGCGAACTGCCCGAAGGCGTGCCGGACCTCATCGGCCGTGCCGTAGATGTCGAGATGGTCGGCGTCCATGGCCGTGATGAGGGCCAGGAACGGGTGCAGCGTCAGGAACGAGCGGTCGAACTCGTCGGCCTCGGTCACCACGAAGTCGGACTCGGGATTGCTCCAGAAGTTGGTCTGATAGTTGTTCGAGATGCCGCCGAGGAATGCCGAGCAGCCCATTTCCGACTGCCGCATGATGTGCGCCGTCAGGGTCGAGGTGGTGGTCTTGCCGTGGGTGCCGGCTATGCAGATGGCGTTGCTGTGGTCGGTTATCAGGCCCAGCACCTGTGCGCGCTTGAGCACGCGGTGGCCGCTCTGCCTGAAAAAGGTCAGATGCGACTGCTCGGCGGGCACGGCGGGGGTGAAGACCACCAGCGTGTCGGCGGCCGAGCGGAACTGCGGTGCGAGGGTCGACGCGTCGTCGGCATAGGTAACGTCGATGCCCTCCGACTCGAGGGCGGCGGTCAGGGCGGTGGCGGTGCGGTCGTAGCCGGCCACGCATTTGCCTGCGGCCTTGAAGTATCGGGCCAGGGCGCTCATGCCGATGCCGCCGATGCCTACGAAAAATATGTTCTTGAAATCCATGTTTCGGGACGGTGTGTGGTGTGTGTGATTGTCTTTCGGGTCAGTGTGCCTTTGGGCGGGTCATTCGTTGTCGTAGACCGGGGTGCGGGCTATGGTCATCACCTCGCGGGCAATGTCGACAGCGGCGTAGGGCCGGGCGAAGACCTTGATTCCTTCGGAATATTTGCGGAGCCGCTCGCGGTCGGCCAGCAGCAGCTGCGTCTCGGCCAGCAGCGTCTTGGCAAAGTCGTCGGCCACCATCATGGCGGCGCCCTGTGCCACGAGTGCCTTGGCGTTCTTGGTCTGATGGTCTTCGGCCACGTTGGGTGATGGCACAAGGATGCAGGCCTTGCCCAGGAGCGAGAGTTCGGATATGCTGCCGGCTCCGGCGCGCGAAATCACGACGTCGGCCAGGGCGTAGGCATAGTCCATGCGCTTGATGAAGGCGTGGACCCTGACGTTGGGATTGCCCTCGACGCCGGGCTTCTGCCTGACGGTGTCGTAGTAGAACTTGCCGGTCTGCCAGAGCAGCTGCGTGTCGGGCCCCAGGTCCGACACGCTGTCGGCAATGCCGTTGTTGATGGAGCGTGCGCCCAGGCTGCCGCCGATGACCAGCACCACGGGCCGCGAGGCGTCGAGGCCGAAGAAGGCGGCCGCCTCGGCACGGTCGACGGGCTTCTGGAGGTCCTGCCGCACGGGGTTGCCGGTGAAGATTATCTTCTCGGCCGGGAAGAAGCGCTCCATGCCCGGATAGGCCACGCAGATGGTCTTGACATCTTTGGCCAGAATCTTGTTGGTGACGCCCGGATAGGAGTTCTGCTCCTGGATGAGGCACGGGATGCCGTGTCGGGCGGCGCAGCGCAGCATGGGGCCGCTGGCATATCCGCCCACGCCCACCACCACGTCGGGCCTGAAGCGGCGCAGCACCGACGAGGCCTTGTACATGCTGGCCGCCAGCCTGAAGGGGAACAGCAGGTTCTGCAGCGTGAACCGGCGCTGGAAGCCCGCCACGGGCAGGCCCACTATTTCGTATCCGGCCGCCGGCACCTTCTCCATTTCCATTCGTCCGGTGGCGCCCACAAAGAGGATTTCGATGTCGGAAACGGCTTCGCACAGTGCGTTGGCTATCGAGATGGCCGGGAAGATGTGTCCGCCGGTTCCGCCTCCGCTGATGATCACTCGTAACATATTCTTGATGTTTTTTGTTTTATTCTACCATTTCGGCCTCGGCACCCGCGCGGGCCTCGGCCTCTTCTTCCTGCTGCTGCTCCTGCACCTCGCGGCTGACCGAGAGGATGAGCCCTATGGCCATGCCGATGAAGAGGTTGGACGAACCGCCCATGCTGACCATCGGCAGCGTCTGCCCCGTGACGGGCATGATGCCCAGACACACGGCCACGTTGATGCACACCTGCAGCGATATGAGCAGCCCCAGCCCCATGACCAGATAGAGCTGGAAGGCGCGGCGGCACGCTCGCATTATCGACAGGCACTGCATCATCAGCGCCCAGTAGCACAGCAGAATCACTATTCCGCCCCACATCCCGTATTCTTCAAGGATGATGGCGAAGATGAAGTCGCTGAAGGCCATGGGCAGAAAGTTCTTCATGTAGCTGTTGCCCGGCCCGCGCCCGATGAACCCGCCGGTCGAAACGGCCATGAGCGCCTGCTGAATCTGATAGTTCTCGTCGCTGTTCTCGGTCTCTTCGGAGGCCGTGAAGTGACGCACTATGCGGTTGTGCCACGTCTGGGCGCGAGGCAGCGGCAGATAGGGCGCAAAGAGGAAGACCAGCACCAGGAAGCCTATGCCCACGGCGGCCGTCGACAGCAGATAGCGCCACGGCACTCGTCCCACGAACATCATCACGAAGCACGACCCGCCCACCAGGCCGGCCGTCGAGAGGTTCTCGATCAGAATCAGACCGCACACCACGGCCAGCGGGACTATGATGTGCCAGAAGGCGCGGCCGGGATTGTCGATGTGCTCCTTCTTGCCCAGCTGCATGGCCACGTAGATGACCATGGTCACCTTGGCGAACTCCGAGGGCTGTATCGAGAATCCGCCCACCGAGATCCACCTCGACGAGTTGTTGATGCTCTGCCCGCCCACCAGCGCCAGCACCAGCAGGCCTATGCTGAAGAGCAGCATGGGAGTGCTCAGGCCGTTGATGTAGCGGATGCTGATGCGGTGGAACAGGAAGATGGTCCCGAAGCCCATGAGAAGCATCCCGAGGTGCTTGAGCATATAGAACGACGTGTTGCCGCCCATCTTCTGGTAGGCAAGCACGCTGGTCGAACTGTAGACGGCCAGGAACGACGCTATCATCAGCACCACCACGGCTGTCCAGATTACCTTGTTGCCTTTCGGCTTTATCAACTGACGGATATTCATATTCGGCTTGTGTTGCAAGGGTTCACAGATTGCTGACGGCCTGCTTGAAGAGCTCGCCGCGATGCTCGTAGCTCCTGAACAGGTCGAAACTTGCGCAGCAGGGCGACAGCAGCACCACGTCGCCGGCCGAGGCTATCTGACGGCATCGGGCCACGCACTCGTCCATGCTGCGGGTCTCGGACACCTGCGTCTTGTCGGCAAAGGCCTCAAGGAGCTTGCCGTTGTCGACGCCCAGGCACACGAGGGCCTTGACCTTGTCGCGCACCAGGTCGTAGAGCTCGCTGTAGTCGTTGCCCTTGTCGGTGCCGCCGGCAATCCAGACCACGGGGCGCGTCATGCTTTCGAGGGCGAACCAGGCCGAGTTGACGTTGGTGGCCTTGGAGTCGTTGATGTATTCGACGCCGTCGAGGTCGCGGACGTGCTCGAGGCGGTGCTCCACGCCGGCGAACGAGGCCAGGCCGCGAGCTATGTCGTCGTTGCTGGCGCCGGCCAGCTGCGCGGCCAGTGCGGCCTGCATGGCGTTGTAGACGTTGTGGCGGCCCTTGAGCTTCATGCCGGACTCGGGCACCACCAGCTCGGCCTCGCCGCTGCCTATGTGCATCAGCCCGCCCTCGGCATAGGCGCCCTGCCCCCTGCCCTGCTGCGACACCTCGAACAGCCGTGCGCCCACGGTCATCTGCGGCAGCCACTCGGCCGTGGTCGGGTCGTCGATGTCGCAGATGAAGGCGTCGGCCGGCGTCTGGTTCTGCAGGATGCGGAACTTGGAGCGGATGTAGTTCTCGTATTTGTACTCGTAGCGGTCCAGATGGTCGGGCGTGATGTTGCAGAGGATGCCGATGTCGGCGCGGAAGTCGTACATGCCGTCTAGCTGGAACGAGCTGAGCTCTATCACATACCAGTCGGGCTCGTTGCCCCGGGCTATCTGCCGCGCGAGGCTCGTGCCGACGTTGCCGGCCGTCTCGGCCCTGATGCCGGCCGTGCGCAGCAGGTGATGCGTCAGCAGGGTGGTCGTGGTCTTGCCGTTGGCGCCGGTGATGCATATCTTGCGGGCGCGGGTGAATCGGCCCGCGAATTCGATTTCGGACACGATGCGGACGCCCTTGTCGCGCAGCGCCCTGACCATCGGGGCCTTCTCGGGGATACCGGGGCTCTTGACCACCTCGTCGGCCGCGAGGACGCGCCCGGCGGTGTGGCCGCCCTCTTCGAAGTCGATGCCGGCGGCCGTCAGTTCGTCGCGGTGGTGGGGCCGCAGCGTCCCGCTGTCCGACAGGAAGACGTCGTAGCCTTTCATCTGCGCCAGCAGAGCCGTGCCCACGCCGCTCTCGCCGCCGCCAAGTATCACAAGTTTTCGGTTCATTGTCTTGGTTCTGATTTCGTTTGGTTCAGTTGTTTTTTCGGATGACTGCCTGCCGGCCCCGGGCTATCTGATTTTCAGCGTCACGAGGGTGATGATGGCCAGGATGATGCCCACAAGCCAGAATCGGGTCACGATTTTGGGCTCCACGAAGCCTTTCTTCTGATAGTGGTGGTGCAGCGGCGCCATGCGGAAGATGCGGCGTCCCTCGCCGTATTTCTTCTTGGTGTATTTGAAATATCCCACCTGCATCATCACCGACACGTTTTCGACCAGGAAGATGCCGCACAGGATGGGAATCAGCAGCTCGATGCGTATCAGGATGGCAAAGACGGCAATGACGCCGCCCAGCGTCAGGCTGCCGGTGTCGCCCATGAAGACCTGCGCCGGGTAGGAGTTATACCATAGGAATCCGATGGTGGCGCCGATGAACGCCGCGATGTAGATGACGAGCTCGGCCGAGTCGGGTATGTACATGATGTTCAGGTAGTCGGCATAGGCCGTGTGGCTCGACACGTAGGCGAAGATGCCGAGCGTGGTGCCGATGATGGCCGACGTGCCGGTGGCCAGTCCGTCGAGGCCGTCGGTCATGTTGGCGCCGTTGCTCACCGCCGTGATGACGAAGATGACGATGACGGCGAAGACTATCCAGCCAACCGTGTCGGCGGCCTTGTCGCCGAGGAACGCCACGAGGTTGCGGTAGTCGAACTTGTTGTTCTTGAAGAACGGCACCGACGTGATGGGCGCCTTTGTGTCGACGCTGACCGTGCGGATGACCGTCTGCGACTCGTCGGTCACGTTCTCCGACACCACCTCGACCGACATCTTCTCGCGCACCTTGACGTCGTCGTTGAGCCAGAGCGTGGCGGCTATGATGATGCCCAGGCCCACCTGGCCCACAATCTTGAAGCGTCCGGCCAGGCCCTCCTTGTCTTTCTTGAAGACCTTGATGTAGTCGTCCAGAAAGCCGATGCAGCCCAGCCACACGGTCGAGACTATCATCAGCAGCACGTAGACGTTGTCGAGCTTGTTGAGCAGCAGCACCGGCAGCAGAATGGAGGCTATGATGATGATGCCGCCCATGGTGGGCGTGCCCTTCTTCTGGAGCTGGCCTTCGAGGCCCAGGTCGCGCACGATCTCGCCGATCTGCTGCTTCTGCAGGATGTGGATGATGTGCTTGCCGATGATGGTGGCGAACACCAGCGAGATGATTGCCGCCATGCCGGCGCGGAACGAGATGTACTGGAACACTCCGGCGCCCGGAACGTCCAGTTCCTTGAGATACTGAAACAGATAGTAAAGCATTTTCTTTTCCTGATTATAGTGTGTGTCGATGTCCTCTTGTCACTTGATTCCGAAAGCCTCGCGCACCTCCTCGTGGTCGTCGAAGTGTGTGCGGACGCCCTTTATTTCCTGATAGGTCTCGTGGCCCTTGCCGGCCACCAGCACTATGTCGCCCGGGCGTGCCATGAGCAGGGCTGCGCGGATGGCTTCGCGGCGACTGGTGATGGCTATGGTGCGCGACAGCTGCTCGTCGTCGAGGCCGGCCTTCATCTGGGCTATTATCTCATCGGGGTCCTCGTTGCGCGGATTGTCGCTGGTGAGCACCACGCGCGAGCAGCCCTTGGCGGCCTCGGCGGCCATTTCGGGCCGCTTGGTGGCGTCGCGGTTGCCGCCGCAGCCCACCACGCCTATCAGCTGCTGCCGCTCGGAGCGTATCTCGTTGATGGTCGATATGACGTTGACCAAGGCGTCGGGCGTGTGGGCATAGTCGATGATGGCGATGCGGCCGTCGGCCGAGCGCACGGTCTCGAAGCGTCCCGACACGGGCGTCAGCGCGCTCATGGCCGTCAGCACGCGCTCGCTGTCGAAGCCGAGCTCGACGGCCGCGCCGTAGACGGCCAGCAGGTTCTGCACGTTGAAGCGGCCCACGAAGAGCATCCACACCTCGCGTCCGTTGATGTGGAGCTTCATGCCCTCGAAGGTGTGCTCCACCACGTCGGCCTTGAAGTCGGCCATGGTGCGCAGCGAGTAGGTCAGGCAGCGGGCGGCGCAGTTCTGCACCATCACGAGGCCGTTGCGGTCGTCGGCGTTGGTGATGGCAAAGGCCTGCGGGGTCAGCGAGTCGAAGAATCCCTTCTTGGCGCGGATGTAGGCGTCGAAGGTCTTGTGATAGTCCAGATGGTCGTGGGTGATGTTGGTAAACAATCCGCCCGCAAACGTCAGGCCGGCAATGCGGCGCTGCACCACGCTGTGCGAACTGACTTCCATGAAGCAGTATTCGCACCCCTCGTCGACCATCTTGGCCATCAGTGCGTTGAGCGTCACGGCGTCGGGGGTGGTGTGGGTTGCGGGCACGGCTTGGTGGCCGATGTAGTTGGTCACCGTCGAGAAGAGGCCGGCCTTGTGCCCGAGGGCCATGGTCAGCCGGTAGAGCAAGGTGGCGATGGTGGTCTTGCCGTTGGTGCCGGTGACGCCCACCAGCCTGAGCCGGCGCGACGGGTGCCCGTAGAACGACGATGCGGCCAGGCCCAGAGCCTCGTGAGTGTCGGGCACCACCAGCACGCAGGCGTCGGAGGGGATGCCGTCGGGGACGCGCTCGCACATCACGGCGCGGCAGCCCTGCGCGAACACGGCGGGGATGAAGTCGTGACCGTCGGAGGCCACGCCCTTCTGCGCCACAAAGAGGGAGTCGGCGTCGGCCTGCCTGCTGTCGAACACTATGCGCCTGATGCCGCGCGATGCGTCGCCGACCGTCTCGACCAGCGTCAGGTCGGCTGCAATGCTTTTCAACTGTCTAATCATTGTTCAATTGTAGTTTGATTACTGTTCCTTTGGTATATCGCGACCCGGCCGGAATCGACTGCCACACCACCCTGCCCAGCCCCGTCAGGCTGACCTGCAGGCCGTGCTCTTCGAGCAGTCCCACGGCGTCGGAGGCGCCCAGTCCGCGGACGTCGGGCACCATGTTGTCCACGAAGTGCTTGCCCGTCAGCGTCACCTCGTCGGCTCCGGCGCGTGCCGACACCCATTCGGCCGAGCGGCTCTTGAGGCTGTAGGCCATGTCGAGGCCGTCGAGCACGGTGCGGATGTATCGCGTGCGTCCGCCCTTCGAATATGGCATCACGGCCGACAGGCTGGCGGGCATCACGGTCGTCTCGCGGCCGTAGCGGAATCCGGCAGCGTAGATGCGGTCGGCAATGTTGCGGAAGACGCTGCCGGCCACCACGTTGCCGTAGTAGACGTTGTTGCTCGGCCCGTAGACCATGACGATGCAGCTGTACTGCGGCTTGTCGGCGGGGAAGTATCCGGCGAACGAGGCCAGATAGCTCACCGAGCCGTAGTTCGAATATCCGCTGGCGCCGTGGGCTATCTGTGCGGTGCCCGTCTTGCCGGCGATGCCGTAGGGCGTGTCGCTGATGTTGCGTGCCGTGCCGTTGTCGACCACGCCCTTGAGCAGGCTGCGCGCCTTGCGTATGGTGCTGCCCGAGCATATCGAGCTGCGCAGCACGGTGGGTTTCTTGCGCTCCACCATCTCGCCGTGCTCCACGATGCCTTCGACGAACATGGGGCGCATCATGGTGCCGTTGTTGGCCACGGCGTTGTAGAACGTCAGCAGGTGCAGCGGCGTAATCTGGAGCTCGTAGCCAATCGACATCCACGGCAGCGTCGTGCCCGACCACGTGGGGTCGTTGCTGTTCTTGATGTGGGTGCGTCCCTCGCCCGTCAGGTCTATGCCGAGCGAGTCGCGCAGACCGAGGGCGGCAAGTGCGTCGATGAAGCGCTGCGGGTCGCTGCCGTAGCATTTCTGCACGATGCGCGAGAAGGCTATGTTCGACGACACCTCGAAGGCCTCGCGGACGGTCACCGTGCCGTGCCCGCCCTTTTTCGAGTCGCGCATCACGCGGTCGTATATCTTGTAGCTGCCGGCAAAGGTGTTGACCGTGTCGTCGAGCTCTATGACGCCGTCTTCGAGGCAGGCCATGACGGTGGCCAGCTTGAAGGTGGAGCCGGGCTCGGCCAGTTCGCCGATGGCATAATTATAATAGTCCTCCACATATTTGCCGTCGGCCTGGCGGTGCAGGTTGACAATGGCGCGCACGGCTCCGGTCTTGACCTCCATCACCACCACCACGCCGTGGTCGGCGTTGTGCCTTATGAGCTGCTTCATGAGCGAATGCTCGGCCACGTCCTGAATGTCGATGTCGATGGTCGAGACGATGCTGCGGCCGTCTTCGGGCGGAATCACCTCCTTGTCGAGCCACTTGCCGGTGATGCGCACCTTCTTGCTGACGCCGTCGTGTCCGCGCAGCTCGTCGTTGTAAGCGTGTTCGAGGCCTATGACGCCGCCCTTGCGCTTGTCGTTGTAGAGCTTGCCGATGGTGCGCGAGGCCAGCAGTCCGAACGGCTGGCGGCGGTAGTCGTCGCTCTCGGGCATGAAGCCGCCCTTGTTGGCGCCGCGGTTGAAGATGGGGAACTCGCGCACCTGCTTGAGTTCGGTGTAGGTCAGGCGGCGGTTGCCGATGGGCATGTAGCGGCGTCCCTTGATGCGGGCGTGGGCTATCTGGCTGCGGTATTCGCGTGCCGACTTGTCGCCGAAGAACTGCGAGAGCTTCTGGCTCAGCTCGTCGATGTTGGCGTCGAACACGTCGTCTTCGAGGCCGTCGGCGCAGGGGTCCATGAAGATGCGGTAGCTCGGCACCGAGCAGGCCAGCTTGCGTCCGTCGGAGGCGAGGATGTCGCCCCGGTTGGCCTCGACCGTGACGCTCTGGTCGGCGCTGGCCTTGAGCTGCTCGCCATAGCGGCTGCCGTCGACAAGCTTGAGCTTGAATGCCTTGCCGATGGCCGCCAGCATGACTATCGTCACCGCGAACGCTACCAGCTTGTAGCGCAGAAGCACCGTCTTGCGCAAGTCGCCTACCATACGCTCCTGTCCTCCAGCAGGCGCGGCGGCTCGGTCAGCTCCTTCAGGTCGAGGCCCTCGGCTTCGACGCGGCGGAGCACTTCGCTCTGCTTGCTCATGTTCATCAGCTCGGCCGACGTGGTTATCGACTCGTAGCGCAGCTCCTTTATCTCCTTGTTGAGGTCGGACAGGCGGCGCAGGTTCTTTTCGGCTTCGAGCTGAAAGTTGATATATATAAAGGTCAGTCCGGCGACGAACAGCGGGTAGCGTGCGTTGCTCATCGACAGGCACGAGAGGTCGACGCGTCCGTTGACGACGTCGCTGATGATGTCGCCGACCTTGCGTATGGGTGTTCTGCTGTCTTTTTTATCTTCCATCGGTTCAGGGTTCTGGCTGTGACGTTCAGTTTCGTGAGGCTATGCGCAGCCGGGCACTTCGGGCGCGGCTGTTGGCGGCTATCTCGTCGTCGTCGGGCACGATGACTTTGCGGTTGACGGCTTCGAAGGGGACGCTTGCCCGGCCGTAGATGTCCTTGTCGGCATCGGCCTTGGCCACGTCGCCGCTTCGGATGAGGTTCTTGACCATGCGGTCTTCGAGGCTGTGGTAGGAGATGATGACCAGCCGTCCGCCGGGCCTGATGTAGCGCGGCGTCTGCATCAGCATCTCGGCCAGGACGGTCATCTCGCCGTTGACCTCGATGCGCAGTGCCTGGAAGAGCTTGGCCAGCAGCTTGCTCTGCTCGGGCGCGGGCACCGTGGCCTTGGCCAGCTCGCGCAGCTGCGTGGTGGTCAGGATGGGGTTCGAGGCGCGCTCGGCCGCTATGGCGCGCACCAGCCGGCCGGCTTTCTGAATCTCGCCATAGTCCTGCAGGATGCGGAGCAGGTCGTGCTCGGTGGCGCCGTTGACCACGTCGGCGGCCGTGAGGCGCGTGCCCTGGTCCATGCGCATGTCGAGCGGGGCGTCGAAGCGGAACGAGAAGCCGCGCTCGGGTGCGTCGAAGTGGTGCGACGAGACGCCGAGATCGCCCAGTATGCCGTCGACCTGTGCTATGTCGAGATAACGCAGGAAGTTGCCGAGGTAGCGGAAGTTGTGGCGCACAAAGATGAGGCGCTCGTCGTCGGGGCGGTTGGCGTAGGCCTGCTCGTCCTGGTCAAAGGCGATGAGGCGACCACAGGGCCCAAGCCTGCGCAGTATCTCGCGGCTGTGGCCTCCGCCGCCGAAGGTCAGGTCGACGTAGGTGCCGTCGGGCCGAATGTCGAGGCCGTCGACCGACTGCCGCAGCAGCACGGGCACGTGATATGTCGTTTCGTCGTTCATTGCGTGTGTTTTCTGAAAAATCGGTTCGTCCAAAACAAAAAAAACAGTGTCACCCCGCGGCGCGCTCATCCGCCCTGCCCGAGGATTTTTTCGGCCAGATTGCCCAGCTCGTCGGCCGAGAGGTGCTGGCTGTCGTAGGTGGCGGCGTCCCAGAGCTCGATGTGGCGGTCGACGCCCAGCAGCACCACGTCTTTGTCGGCACCAATGGTCTGCATCAGCCGCCGGGGCACCAGGAAGCGGCCGTTGCCGTCGAGCTGGAGCTCGGCCGTGCTGCACTGAAACTCGCGCATGAAGCGCGTGTGCTCGCGGTTGTAGGGGTTGATCTTGCTGCGCAGGTCGTCCATGAGCCGCTCCCATTCGCCGAACGGGTAGACCACGAGGCACTGCTCGAAGATGTCTTTCTTGACCACAAGACGCACTTCGGTCATGCTCTCGAGCACGCCCTTGAAGGCCGATGGCATCACCACCCGCCCCTTGGCATCGGCCTTGCAAACGAAATCGCCTATGAATGTGGACATTGTTTTCGCGAAATTATTCGCGTAAAAATACAACTTTAATAACCACTTTCAACCACCTCGCCCCACTTTTGAACACTTTTTGAAAAAAATCGGCTCCGGGCGCTCGCGGCACGGCGCGCGGCGGGCCCGGCCGCTCCTTGCAACTTCGGCGAATAAGGCTAACTTTGGGCTCGTCTTGGAAAAACTAACGGACGCCATGAACAAACTGATTACGACGCTGCTGCTGATGTGCGCAGGCATCTGTGCATCGGCGCAGCTGAACACGAGCCGAATAATGTCGATAGGGCGCAACGCGCTTTATTTTGAGGACTATGTGCTGTCGATGCAGTATTTCAACCAGGTCATCAACGTCAAGCCCTATCTGGCCGAGCCCTACTACTATCGGGCCATAGCCAAATACAGCCTCGACGACATGACGGGCGCCGAGGCCGACTGCTCCATAGCCCTCAACATCAATCCGTTCATGATCAACGCCTACAACCTGCGCGGCATCGCGCGGCTGCGACAGAAGCGCTATGCCGACGCCCTGGCCGACTTCGGGGCGGGGCTGAAGTATGAGCCCGACAATCTGAACCTGCTGCTCAACAGCGGCATAGCCAACATCAACCTGCGCCACTACGACGACGCCATAGCCGACTATCGGCACGCGCTGCGCTTCGACTCGCGCAACTCGACGGCCATCGTCAACATCGGCATAGCGCTCATCAGCAAGGGCGACACCGTGCAGGCCATCAGGCAGTTCGACAAGGCCATCGGCTTCAACTCGTATGCCATCGACGCCTACGCCTACCGAGGCATCGCGCTGGCGCAGACCCGGCAGTACGACAAGGCCCTGGCCGACTTTGACCGGCTGGTGGAGCTGCGGCCCAACGACGCCGCCTTCCGCTTCAACCGCTCGATAATCCGCTATCAGAGCAACGACCTGCGCGGCGCCTTTGCCGACATCGACCGGGCCATCGAGATCGAACCCACGGCGGCCGCCTTTGCCAACCGCGGCATCATGCGGGCGCAGGTGGGCGACTACGACGGGGCGGCGGCCGACTTCTCGCGAGTGCTGGCCATCGACCCGCAGGACGACATAGCGCTCTTCAACCGCGCGCTCATCTACCAGCAGACGGGCCAGATGCGCAAGGCGCTGTCGGACCTCAACATCATCATAGCCAAGCATCCCGACTTTGCGCAGGCCTACTATCAGCGCGCGCAGGTCAGGCAGGCGCTCGACGACGCCAAGGGCGCCGAGCTCGACATGATGACGGCCTACTCGTTCGAGAAGGACCGGATAGACCGCGGCTTGGCCAACGCCCGGAAGCCCGACGACCCCGACGCCGACGCCGACAGCAAACCCCGCCGACGCAGCACGCGCCGCAAGGGCGACAACGACATCCGCAAATATGACCAGATGGTGGTGCTGGCCGACTTCGGCACGGCCGACCGCGAGGTGCACGAAGACAAGGAGACCATCCGAGGCAAGGTGCAGAACAACGACATCATCATCGACCTCGAACCCATCTTCGCGCTCAACTTCTTCAACGCCGACACGCTGCTGCCCAAGGCCGCCTACTTCGAGCCGTCGGTCGAGCAGTTCAACAACCGCCGCGTCTTCGCCATGCCGCTGTGCATCACCAACCGCGAGCCCGAGGCCGACAACGCGGCCACCATCAGCCTCTTTGAGCAGATAGCCGGCATCGACCGCCTGATGGAGCAGAAGCCCGCCGACACGCAATACAACTTCATACGCGGCGTGCTCTACGGCCAGGCCATGAACTACAACAACGCCATAGCCGACTACGACAAGTGCATCTCCGCCAACCGCTACGACATCAACGCGCTCTTCAACCGCGCCGCCGTCCGCTTCAAGATGGTCGAAGTGGTGCGCGCGCTCGAGAGCGAGAGCCGGCCCAACTCGATGGGCGGAGCCGTCATCAGCCGCAACGCCATGGGCACCACCGCCCCCGCCGACCTGACGACCGACAAGACCGTGAGCACCATCCGCGACTACGACCTGATTCTGCAGGACCTCAGGAGCGTCACCGAGGTGGAGCCCGAATTCGAATTCGCATACTACAACATGGCCATCGTCCAGTGCTACCGCAAGCAGTTCGCCGAAGCCGAAGCCTCGCTGACGCAGGCCATCAACATCAACCGCGACTTTGCCGAAGCCTACTTCAACCGCGGGCTGGTCCGCATTTTCGAGGGACGCAAGGCCGAAGGCACGGCCGACCTGAGCAAGGCCGGCGAGCTCGGCATCTTCAAGGCCTACAATGTCATCAAACGATATGCGGCCGCAACCGACAACGACGACGACGATGACGACGACGACCGATAACATCGAAACCGACAACGACGAGTTCCGCAACGCCTTCAGGCTGCTGCAGGACACCAACTCGTCGGTCTACCTGACGGGGCGCGCCGGCACGGGCAAGTCGACCTTTCTGCGCTACATAGTGGAGCACATCCGCAAAAAGACCGTGGTGCTGGCACCCACGGGCGTGGCCGCCGTCAACGCCGGCGGAGTGACCATACACTCGTTCTTCAAAGTGCCACAGAGGCCGCTGCCGCCCGACGGCACCGGATTCGAAAGCCGCGCCAAGATGCAGGAGGTGCTGCGCCTGCGCAAGGAACAGATAAAGCTCATCAACGAGCTGGAACTGATTGTGATCGACGAGGTGTCGATGGTGCGCGCCGACCTGCTCGACTTTGTGGACCGCCTGCTGCGCCTCTACTGCAACCGCCGCACGTCGCCCTTCGGAGGCAAGCAGCTGCTGCTGGTGGGCGACGCCTTCCAGCTCGAACCCGTGGTCAGGCGCGAGGAATGGGACATCCTGCGCCGATTCTACCCCACGCCGTTCTTCTTCGACGCCCTTGCCTTCAGGCAGACCGAACTGGTGCAGATAGAGCTGCGCAAGGTCTACCGGCAGAAGGAGCAGAACTTCCTCTCGATACTCGACAGCATCCGCCTCGGCATCATCGACAGCCGCGGCATCGACCTCATCAACTC
>CALYZD010000021.1 GCA_945607565.1 uncultured Bacteroidales bacterium
GACCAGAAGGGCGTGGTGGAAGGCACCGGCCCCAACTACGAGCGCTACACCGTGCGCGCCAACAACACCATGGACGTCAAGTTCCTCAAACTCAGAACCGGTCTGGTCTACTCGCATTCGGATCAGAACAACATGTCGATCTCCAACGGCAACGAGTATATCCAGGGCCTCAGCGGCGATCAGGGCAACTTCATGACCTCGATCCTTGTGATGCAGCCCACCATCAAGGCTGTCGACCCGTCGACTTGGGTGCTCGATGCCCAGTATAGCGACGCCGCCAATTATCCCTACGATGCCTACGGCTATGGCGTCTACTATAAAGACATACACGGCGAAATAGCCCAGTCGAACCCGCTGGTGCTCAACAACATCATCCAGCGCACCTATCAGGTGGACCGTTTCGTGGGCACGGGCAGTGCCAACGTCGATCTCATCGGCATGTTCAAGCAGCAGTCCGAAAACCACAAGCTGTCCTACAACCTGAACCTTTCGTACAGCAAGACCTATTGCAAAGATTTTGTGTGGATTCCGTCGTGGTATCAGTCGGAAAAGATCAAGCTGACCCTGCAGTCGTCGCGACTCGACGAGGGCTATCGCCAATACACCGACGCGCTCATCGAGAACACCCTTTCGTACGAGGGCACATTTGCGGGCACGCACCACGTCAGCGCCGTGCTGGGCCAGACCTTCGAGAGCGAATATTACCACACGCTGGCAGCCTGGGGCTACGAATACACCGAGCCGATCTATCTGCAGATTGGCAATGCCGCCAAACGCGACGCAACGTCGTATGAAGATGAGCACACGTTGGCATCCTACATTGGTCGCCTCAACTACGACTACGATCAGAAATACCTCCTCAGCCTCACTGCCCGTCGCGACGGCTCTTCGCGCTTGTCGAGCGCCGACCGCTGGGAGTGGTTCCCGTCGGTGTCCGTAGGCTGGCGTCTCGATCGCGAGGACTTCTTCCCCTTCGACGACGAGCTCATCAACCTCTTCAAGTTCCGCGGCAGCTATGGCGTGCTGGGTAACGAGAACATCGGCAACTATCAGTATATGAGCACCATGGCGCGCAACAACTTTGCCTATTCGTTTGGTGGCGACATCGTCTACGGTTCGGCCGTGTCGACCTTCACCAACACCTCGATTGCATGGGAGAAGAAGAAATCGACCAGCGTCGGCTTCGACCTCGGCATGTTCAACGGCGCACTCGAGTTCACTGCCGAGTGGTACAAGAACGTCAGCGAAGACCTCCTCTACAGCGTGCCCGTGCCTGCGACGGCCGGCGTCAGCAATTCGACGGTGACCATGAACGCAGCCGAGATGGAGAACAGCGGCTTGGAATTCAGCGCCACCTATCGCAACAGAAAGCGTCAGGTCAAGTGGGAGGTTTCGGCCAACGCTTCGACGCTCAAGAACAAGGTTACCTCGCTCGGTTTTGGCAACGACTACTATCTGACTGGCGACTACATGACCATCGTGGGCGACGAGCTCGGCCAGTTCTATGGCTATAAGTATTGGGGCATCATCGAGACTCAGGAACAGCTCGACTACCTCAACGGCTTGGCTCAGGCCAAGGGCATCGACGAATATCAGGTGGGTGCCCGCGTGGGCGACTGCGCCTACTACGACCTCAACGGCGATGGTGAGATTACCACCGACGACCGCGAGGTGCTCGAGTCGGGCATGCCCAAGCTCAACTTCGGCCTCAGCGCACGCGCCGAATGGAACGGCTTCGACCTGTCGGTGTCGACCTATGGCGCGCTCGGCTTCCACGTGACCGACCACATCTACAACACCATCACCAGCTGCTACGGCCCGGGCAACAAAGACCCCGAAGTGATGTCGGCCGGCGCGCCCAACGTCTACTACTCGTCGACCGAGGCCGGCCACACCCGCCTGGCATGGAACGACCTGATGAGCAGCCGCAAGATTCAGAACGCAAGCTATTGGAAGATTGCCAACGTCGAGCTCGGCTACAACTTCAAGGACGACTGGTTTGCAGGCATCGTTTCTAACGTCCGCCTCTACGTGAGCGGCCAGAACCTTGCCACCATCACCAAGTACAAGGGCTACAACGTCGACTATGCAGCCGGCACGTTCACCCCGGGCTACAACTACTGTTCGTTCCCCACGCCGAGAACTCTCATGGTTGGTCTGAACTGCTCATTCTAATGCACAGTCAGAGGACTCAGGAAACATCATAACATTATAATTGACAGAAGATTATGAAAAAGATATTCAATATAGCACTTTCGGCTTCCATGTTGCTTGCCGGGTCGACGGCGTGCGATGACCAGCTCGACGTTGTGAATCCCAACCAACAGACAACATTGACGTTCGGCACCACCTCGTCCGAACTCGACGAAGTGATTCTGGCCTGCTACAACCGCATCCGCATCGAAGGCACATTAGCCCGCGTGGGATACCTCTACGATGTTGTGGCCGGCGACGAGGTCAACTCCTATTCCGACAACGACTGGTGGCGCCCCTACGACTATTGCAGCACCACGTCGCCCTCCGACGGTCCCGACTGGCCTTTCCGCGACTGGTACTACACCATCAACACCTGCAACCAGGCCCTCTACTACCTTGGCAACTCGGGTCTCGATACCGAGAGCGACACATATAAGAAGGTAAAGGGACAGGCTCTCTTCATCCGCGGCTTGGCCTACTACGAACTGGCCACCTACTATCAGGACGTGCCGCTGATCACCTCCTACGAGTTCTCGAGCCTGAGCGACCTGCACTCGCCCACCAACACTCAGGACGAAGTCCTCGACCAGGTCGAAGCCGACTTCGCCGAAGCCATGAAGCTCCTGCCCAAGCGCGACGAGGGCGGCGAATGGACCAAAGGCCGTGCAACCTGCGGCGCAGCAGCCGGATACTATGCACGTGCACTCATGTTCCGCCACAAGTTCTCCGAAGCCCTTGCGGTGCTCAAAGAAATCATTGGCGGCACCTATGGCACCTACAAGCTGCTGGACGACTATGGCGACAACTTCCGCTCGACGGTCGAAAACAAGGACGAATCGCTCTTCGAAGTGCAGTTCCTCGATTGGGGCGTAGGCGGCAGCGACATGGAATGGACGCCGGTGAACAACTCCAAATCGTCGTCGCAAGGTCAGGCGCTCGAATCAGTGTTCTCGGGTGGCGACTACGGCGGCGGCTGGAACGACCTGGGCTCCACACCGTGGCTCTATCAGACCTTCAAGAGCCAGAAGACCACCTCGGGCACTGTCGATCCGCGCCTCTACTGGACGCTCATCTCCTACGAAGACGACTACAATTCGATGTCGGGATATAGCAACACGGCCTACACGCTTGCCGTCACCAAGCACGTGACCACCGGCGCCCACAAGGGCATCTCGGTCTGCAAGCACACCACGGCCCGCGAGAACCTCTATCAGGTGGTGCCTGCGATCGGTCTGAGCTGCGGCGTCAACATCCGCCTGATGCGCTACTCCGACGTGCTCCTGCGCGCTGCCGAGTGCGAAAACGAAGTCTCCGGCCCCACGCAGCAGGCCATCGACTGGATCAACCAGGTGCGCGGCCGCGCAGGCCTTGCCGGCCTCAAACTTGCCGACTTTGCAACGGCCGACGCCCTCTTTGAGCAGATTGCCAACGTGGAGCGCCCGACCGAGTTCGGCTGCGAGCACGGCCGCATGCAGGACATCATCCGCTGGGGCTGGCTCTATCGCGACGACCGCCTGGCTCAGCTGCGCAAGCACTCTTGCACCTACTGGGGCGACGACGAGAAAGTGGGCGTGATGCCCTCGTCGGTCGACGTGGCCGACGACGATCCCTTCTCGCACTGGACCAAGGGCCACGAGTATCTGCCCATCCGCGACAGCAACATGGATGCCAACCCCAACCTCAGAGGCAACTCGGCCAACAACAGCACGTCGAACGAGGCGTTCTACGAGGGATACAACATTCACCCCGTTGTGGCCGGCATAGGCGTACAGTGAAACAAATTATGAGTAGAGGCGTGGCAAGCACACGTCTCTACATATAAAAAAACGATTAAAGATTTCAAACCATGAAAACAAATAAGATAATAGCAGCATCGTTTTTAGCTCTTGCGGTAGCCTCTGCCACCATGACAGGCTGCTACGAAGGCGACTTATACGACATCGGCCAGCCCGACTGGATGGCTGACAGCATCGCGTCGGCAGCTGCAAACAAGCAGACAGGCTCGACCGAAATAGAAGGCCTCTTGGAAGATATCTACACCGTGGGCAACACCGACTACTCGACCGGCTGGTGGGCATCTTTCTCGAAATACTATGTGGTCCCCGAAGATGCCGTCTGGACAACGCAGTTCACGCTCAACATCAATCCTGAAGCATCGAACACCTACAAGAACTTTGCCCTGATAATAACCAACGACGTGGAACGTGGCGGCGACGGCTACACAGAATATGGCGCAATCCGCTACGACTATCAGCCGAGCGGCAACTCCGAATGGGGCGACTACATCGACCGCAGCCTTGTGACAAGTAACCTCGAGTTTTCTACTGATACCGACGAAGGCGTCACCCAACTCGGCGGCACGGTCACCCTCACCATCGACCGCACTTCGGGCGGGCTCAGCGTCACCATCACCAATGGCACTGTGACCAAGACCTATACGCAGACTTCGGCTCTGGCCAACCTCAATGCCGACGCCGCTAACACCAACATCCGCGCGTTCCTCGTGCCCGAAGGGTCGTACATCAACTTCATCGGCACCACCATCGAGCCCATCGGCGGCTGCACCTCGAAGGAAGACAAGCAGCCTCTGAGCATCGAACTGTCGGGCGTGCCCTCCGAGGTGCTGATTGGCACCGAACTCAGCGAGGCCATGGCTAACGTGACGGGCGTGGTGACCTTTGAGCAGGAAGTGACCAAGAACGTCACCGCCGCCGACCTGCAGTTCGAGGCCATCCCCGACATGGAAGAGGTGGGCCAGAAGACTCTGGTGGTCATATACAACAAGACGTTCAAGGGCGAATATGCCGAAAAGTCGCTCATCGCCACCAAGACGTTCAGCGTGGTCAAAGAGCTCTCGGCATTCACCCAGACGCTGGTGGTTCCGAGCCCGACCATCTTGGGCGCCGAAGACAACACTTCGGCATGGTGGAGCGCTCACACCGAGAATATCAAGGTGGCACCGAAGGAGACCAAGGTTGTCAACTTCGTCAACTACAGCTCGGGCGCCAATAACTGGAACAACTTTGTCATTGTGCTCAACGACAACACCACCGCCACCGAATATGCAGTGCTCCGCGCCGACAACTTCGGTTGGGGCAACGGCTATGCAGCCTGCACCTCGAGCGGCGGCCAGGCCGACTGGGCAACATGGCTCGCAGCAATGGACGGCGCTAAAGTGACCGCATACATCTCGAACAATGGCGACGGCACAGCCGATGTCCGCACAGTGATGTATGGCACCGACGGCGTCACCTACACGCAGGACTACATCGGCATCAACACCGTGGATCCGGACGACATGTACTTCCGCTTCACCATCGACGGTTGCCACCTGGAATTCGAAACCGAAGTGGGCCTTGCCGACTTCTCGACCGCATGGTGGACTGTCCACACAACCAATGTGCAAGTTCCTTCGCACACTGTGTGCACCATCAACTTCACCAACTACACCTCGGGTGCCAACAACTGGAACAACTTCCTCGTTGTGCTCAACAATTCCACCACGCTCACCGAATATGCAGTGCTCCGCGCCGACAACTATGGTTGGGGTAACGGCTATGCAGCCTGCACCACGAGCGGCGGCCAGGCCGACTGGGCAGCATGGCTCGCAGCCATGGACGGCGCCAAGTGCTCGGCTCAGATTGTCAACAACGGCGACGGCACGGCCGACGTCAAGATTCTGATGCACGGCACCGACGGCGTGGACTACACGCAAGACTACATCGGCATCAACACTGTGGATCCGGACGACCTCTACTTCCGCTTCACGGTCGACGGTTCGTACCTCGTGTTCGAATAATTATATAAGTCCGACTCAAAAAAAACTCCCTCGCCGTGTGCTCGGCGGGGGATTTTTTTTGCATTGCACGTTGCCGGTTTTCGCGATGGCGTGAAGCGGGAAATTGTGCATAAATATTGAAGAGTGTTAAGTATCATTTACTTTTTGTCCACTTCTATTGCTCTATTGTCCTCTATTCTGCACTGACAAAATCGTAGGTTTGCAGGCAAAGAACAATAAAAATCTATAGATGATGAATGCACAAAAAATTCTGATAGCAGCCATGATGGCAGCATCGGTCAGCATCTGCACCTCGTGCGAAGACGATTCGCCCGAAAACTCCATTCCCTCTATCGACGATGGCGGCTCGGGTGAGCCAATCGAAACGCCGACGCTCTCGGCCCTTGTGACGCCCGGAACCATCGGCACTGACGGCCTGACCAAGAACGACAACTATGTGTCGTATGCCTCGTGGAGCAGCCGCGACAGCTGGAATTTGGCCAACGTCCACGACCCGTCGGTGGCCTACTACAACGGCTACTATTATATGTATGGCACCGATGCCTCGTATGGCAACGAGCATACCAAAGCCCCGCACGGCAAGCACTTTCAGGGCAAGCGCTCGCAAGACCTCGTGAACTGGGGCTGGGTGGGCGGCCCGTTCGACACCGCGCCCTCGTGGCTGCTCGACTCCATAAACAGCTTCCGGGCCAAGATGGGTCTCGAAGGCACGCTCACCTACAACGACATCAAAGACCAGCTTGGCTACTGGGCACCGGTGGTTCGCGAGGTCGACGGCAAGCTGCGCATGTATTACAGCATCGTGTGCGACAACTACCTCAAGACGGGCGGCACGGTGTTCGACAACTCGTGGAACATCTGGGCGTTCATAGGCATGTGCGAATCGACCGACCCGGCAAACGACGTGTGGTACGACCGCGGCTTTGTCACCTGCTCGTCGTCCGACAAGGGGAAGGACGGCTGGGCGCGCTCGTCGGTGAGCGACTGGAACGCCTACTGCTACTACAATGCCATCGACCCCACCTACATAGTGACGCCCGAAGGTGAGCACTGGCTCATTCACGGCTCGTGGCACAGCGGCTTCACCGCCCTGCAGCTCGACCCGGCCACGGGCAAGCCCAAGACGCCCGTGGGCGACCCGTGGGCCGACAACGCCACCAGCCTGCAGGCCCGCTTTGGCAAGCGCATAGCCACACGCGGCATATCGCGCTGGCAGGCTTCGGAGGCTCCCGAGGTGGTCTACAAAGACGGCTATTATTACCTCTTCATGGCATGGGACGGCCTGGACGTGCCCTACAATACGCGTGTGGTGCGCTCCACCAATGTCGACGGGCCCTACTACACTTCGCGCGGCGCCAACTTCACCAACGGCGAAGAAAACACCAAGGTCTATCCCATCGTGACGCATCCCTACAAATTCAAAGAGAGCGTGGGCTGGGTGGGCATATCGCACTGCTGCGTGTTCCAGAAAGAAGACACGGGCGACTGGTTCTATATGTCGCAAGGCCGCGCGCCTCAGAACGTGTGGGGCAATGCCTACAGCAACGCTCTGATGATGGGCCACGTGCGCCGCATAGTGTGGTGCCCCGCCACCGCCGACGATCTGAACGACCTCTGGCCCATCGCGCTGCCCGAACGCTATGCCGGCGTGGAGCAGACCGCCATAGCCACAAGCGAGATTGCCGGCAAGTATGAGCTCATCAACCTCGGCTACAGCTATGGCAACCAGATTGAGGCCGACGAGGATTACCTTGTCCTCAACGCCGATGGCACGATGAGCGGCCCGTTTGTGGGCACGTGGTCGTTCGACGAGAAGACCAAATATCTCAAGCTCACCTCGTCTACGGGCAAGTTCGAAGGCTCCAACAACAACCTCGGTTCGGTGATAGTGTGCGTGGAGCGCGAGCGCGACTGGGAGAAGAAGGTGGAGTCGACACTCGTGTTTGCCGGCTTCCACAAGCTCCACACCAACACCTTCTGGGGCAAGCGCGTGGCCGACGCCGACTGACGCAAGCATTCATAGTTCTATATACCATAAGCAACGCAAGCCTGCCACCATGCCTCCGGGCCATGGTCGGCAGGCTTTAGTGCGCACTTCGGCAGGCAAAATGTGCCATAGATGAGGGGCGGCCTTGCACGCGGTGCCGAAAAAACGGTATTTTTGCGCGCTTTTCGGGGCAGGCGCCCCGGGCACTTGATTCAAAATGACACATAATACAACAACAACCAAAACACTGCGCATGATAAAACTTTACACGCTGATGGCCGTCGCGTTGCTGGCATTGGCGTCGTGCGATGATCTGTTCGACTATCATCCCTACGACACCGACGTCGACGGCGAAAAAGGAATAAATGCCAAGAACATTGTCCGCATCGAGCAGGCCTGCAAGGGGCGCGACACTATCCGATTCGTGATGATGGGCGACTCGCACCGCTCCTACGACGAGGAGAAGGCCCTCGTGAAGTCGGTCAACCGGATTGCCGGCCTCGACTTCCTGATTCACGGCGGCGACTTTTCGGAATACGGTGTGACCAAGGAGTTCGAGTGGCACCGCGACATCCTGAACGGCCTCAACGTGCCCTACGTGGCCCTGATAGGCAACCACGACTGCATGGGCGACGGCGAGTACGCCTTCAAGGCCATCTTCGGCGAGGAGAACTTCAGCTTCGTGGCCGGCAACGTCCGCTTCGTGTGCCTCAACACCAACGCTTTCGAATACGACTATTCGAACCCCGTGCCCAACTTCGGCTTCATCGAAGAGTGCATCATGGATGTGCCCGCCGAGGTCAGCAAGCACGTGGCCGTGATGCACGCTCCGCCCTACAGCGAGCAGTTCAACAACAATGTGGCCAAGGTCTTCGAATACGCCCTGACGCAGCTGCCCGGCCTGCAGTTCTGCCTGCACGCCCACTGCCACAAGCTGCTCCAAGACACGATTTTCGACGACGGCATAGTCTACTACGGCAGCGACTGCGTGGAGCACCGCAACTACCTATTGTTCACCATCAAACCCGACGGATATGAGCACGAAGTGGTCTATTTTTAAAACGATGGCGGCAGCGGCACTGCTGGTGGCAGCCCTGCCCGCACAGGCCGGCGGCCGTTCGCGCCTCCGCCTCACCACCGACCCCGATTCGGTGATCAACGAACGCTATCACCACCGCATCCACCACTTGCAGTCGGCGTGGGAAAAGATGATTCCGTCGATGGTCAAGCTGCAGTATGCGGGCGGCATGGGCATGGTCTCGGGCGGCATCGGTTGGGACTATGGCCGCAGCCGTCAGTGGGAGACCGACTTCATGATGGGCTTTCTGCCCAAGTTCGAGTCGGACAAGGCCAAGCTGGTGCTGACGCTCAAGGAGAACTACATCCCGTGGGAGGTCGGACTGGGCCGCTCCGACATCTCGCTCGACCCGCTGACGGTGAGCGTCTACGTCACCTCGATCATTGCCGACGACTTCTGGACAAGCCAGCCCGAGCGCTACCCCGAAGGCTACTACTGGTTCTCGACGCGCTTCCGCCTCAACCTGAGCCTCGGCCAGCGCCTCGTGTTCGACATTCCCGAAAACAGGCGCAAGCTGGCCCGCAACCTGACGGTCTTCTACGAGGTGGGCACCAACGATTTCTACCTGCTCAGCCTCTGGGGCAACGAGTACATCAAGTTCAAGGACATCCTGCACCTGTCGCTGGGCCTCAAGTTCCAGATATTCTGACCTTGCGGCCCGGGCGCGGGCACCCCAAAACGGCAGCGGCGGCCGCCCTCCCATGGTGTGGAGTGGCGGCCGCCGCTGTGTGCAGGCGTGTGCCCCGGCAGGCTACCGGATGCCCAGTTTCTTGCGGATGTCTTTGGGCAGAGCGTCTTTGTGGACAAGGATGTCCAAGGTCTTGTATCTGAGGAATGCCTCCGAAGCGTATAGGTATCCGTCGTAGACGTTGTCGGTGTTCCAGCTGTTCTTGACCTTGTAGTACTTGGTGCCGTTCTGGTCCTCGGCCGTGCCCACGATGTGCATTCCGTGGTCGTCGGTGGTCTCGTAGTTGTCAAAGGCCTTCTGGCGGAGCTCCTGAGTCACGGCCACTTCGGTCACCGGAGCGTCGAGGCCGTACTGGCGGCGTTCGCTCTTGTCGAGCTTCTCCCAGCGCGAGCGTTCGCTGCCGTTCATCTCCTTCTCGTTGGTCTCGGGCATCACGGCCACGCCTTTGGCGAACGAGAAGCCCTGTTCGCTCACGTCGGCGCCCCAGGCTATGGTGTAGCCGTTGGCCAGCGCATTGTCCACCACGGCCATCATCTCGTCGAGCGGGAGGTTATACATGGTGCCGAACAGCCAGTTGTCGGGCACTTCGAGCATGAACTGCGTGTAGAACGGGTGGTGTGTGAACGAGGTGATGCTCACGTAGTCGTCGGGGTTGATGCCCACCACCTTGTCGGCGTAGGTGCGCGGCGTGTATTCATTGCCGTCGACGGTGAACTTCTCGGGCACGGCGCCCAGATAGGCGTCGACCACGGCGTCGAAGGCGGGCTTCCAGGCGGTGGTCAGGCGGCGGCCCTTGTTCTCTATCACGGCGTCAACGAAGCTCGACAGCACATTGTCGAGCTCGGCGTGCACGTGGCCGTCTTCGCCATACTGCTTGCCGCTGTAGACCTCTTCGGGCATCATGCCGAAGTTCTTATAGGCCCACAGGATGTCGTGAGCCGCGCCGCCGCCGGCAAAGTTGACTTCGCCGTGCATGCGCACTGCCAGGTCGGCCTTGGCCTTGTAGCACAGGTTGACCACATACATCTCCGACAGGTCGACCTCCTTGCGGCCCATGCGCATCATTTCCGACTCGAGGAACGAGAGCGTCGAAAAGCTCCAGCAGGTGCCTGAGCGATATTGGTCTTTGACCGATGTGGTCGGCAGGTCGATGAGGGTTTTGAACTGATAGCCTTCGGGTTTGGCGGTTTCGGTGTCCTGCGCAGCCACCGGGAGCGCGAGGGCTGCAAGCAGGACGGCTGCTGTTGTGTAGTGTTTCATTTTTAATAAATCCCCTTATTTTGTTAATAATTTATGATGCAAAGGAACGTAATTGCTTACAAACAAACAATACGCCGTGTGTTTTAATTGCATGATTATACATCCTCCCCGGCCGCGCGCAGCGCAATGGCGGTCAGTGCCGATGCCCAGGCGTCGTCGTCGTTGAGGCACGGGCAGACTCTGATGTGGCAGCGGCCGCCCATGGTCTGCGGCAGTTCCACGGCCAGCTCGTGGAGCGTCTCAAGGCAGTCGGCCACAAAGGCGGGCGTGGCTATCAGCAGCCGCCGGCAGCCGGCGTCGGCCAGTCGGCGCACCTCGTCGGCCACAAAGGGGCGGCACCAGCGGTCCGACAGGCGGCTCTGGAAGGCCACCGTCCACCGCCCGGCGTCGAGGCCCAGGTCGTCGGCTATCAGGCCGGCCGTCCGGTAGCATTGTGCGCGGTAGCATCCGGCCGACGCGGCGTCGAGGCTTTCGGGCGCGGGGCTGCGGTGGTCGTGGCCGGGGTGATGGCGGTCGAGCATCGAGACGGGCAGGCCGTGGAACGAGAAGACGACTGCGTCGGCCGCCTCGGGCCTGCACCGGCGCATCACTCCGACCCACGCGCTGACGAATGCCGGGTCGTCGAAAAAGGGGCCGGCAAAAATCATCCTGCCGCACAGTGGGGCAATGATGCGCCGCGCCGCCGCTGCCACGGCCGCCGTGGTGGCCGGCGACGACTGCGGGAACATGGGCACCACTATGGCCGTGTCGTCAGGGCCAAGGCGCGCCGAGCCGACGGCGTCGGCAAGCGAGGGGCGGCCGTAGAGCATGGCCGTGTGCGCTTCGAAGCCGCAGGGCAGCAGCGCGCTGACCTTGGCCGCAAGGCGCCGCGAGTGTACCGCGAGCGGCGAGCCCTCGGCGGTCCAGATGCTGCGGTAGCGCCGTGCGGCCGTCCGTGCGCGCATGGGCACTATGCACAGGTCCACCAGCATCCGCCGGGCGATGGCCGGCATGGGCATCACGTTGGGGTCGGTCAGGAAGCGGTGCAGATAGCGGGCCACGGCGGCGGTTGTGGGCGCGTCGGGCGACCCTGTGTTGACGAGGAAGATGTGGCGGCGGCTCATGGCTTCGGGTTTTCGCGGTCGATGCGCTCGGCGTAGTCGTAGGCCTGGCAGACGCGGTCGCCTATGCCGATGCCGTTGTGGATGTTGCCGGCAATGTAGAGGCCTTTGATGTCGCGCTCGGCACGCTCTATCAGTTCCATGCGGCGGCCGCAGCTGATGTCGTATTGCGGGATGGCCTGCCGGTGGCGGTAGATGCGGAAGAGGTCGGGCTCGGCGCGCTCGTGCAGTGTGGCGTAGACCTCGTCGATGATGAGGTTGCGCACGTCCTCGTCGCTCTTGTCGAGCAGGTCGGGGCGCCGCACTCCGCCCATGAAGACCGATAGCAGCGCGCCGTCGACGGGTGCGCGGTCGCCGAAGATGGCCGAGGGGAAGAGGATGCCCAGCACGTTGCGCCGCTGCGCCGACGGCACCAGGCCTCCGAAGGCGGCGAGCGGCTTGCCCGTCCACCGGCGGTATCCGGCCACGGCCAGCATCACCGGCGCATATTTCATCTGTGCAATCGATTCGACGAGTTCGGCGGGCAGATCGCTGACGATGTCTGGGATCTGCGGCGCGTTGGTAGCCACGGCCACCACGTCCGACGTCACCGTCTGCTGCCGGCCCTGGCGGACGAATGTGGTCTCGAACCGCCCTCCGGTGCGGCGCACGCTCACGTCGGCGCATCCGCAGATGATGTTGTCGTGCCCCACAAGGGCGGCCACGGCGTCGACCAGGCCCTGCAGGCCGTCGGGCGTCGAGAAGACCTCCTTGCCGAACCGCCTGACAATGCCGGCTGCCTTGTCGGCCCGCGCCTTGCGGATGCTGCCGCCGATGAAGCTGCCGTAGCGCTGCTCAAGGTTGTAGAGCTTGGGCAGGGCATAGCGCGTCACCAACTTGTCGGGGTCGCCGGCGTAGACGCCCGACACGAACGGGTCGACGGCGTTGGTCAGGAAGGTGCGCCCCATGCGGCGGACGACGAGTCGGGACAGCGTCTCGTCGGGGTCGGTGCCGGGGCGGCGCCACGGTTCGCCCAGCAGCCGCAGCTTGTCGGCAAAGCTGAATAGGTCGGTGCTGATGGCCGATATGGGGCCCGATGGCAGGGGCTTCCAGCTGTTGCCCTGCAGGATGAGCCGTCGCTTGGCTTCGGGGCGGGCCAGCAGCGGGCGGCATTGCGGCGCCACGTCGTCGAAGAGCTCGACGAGGCGGTTGTTGTTCATCACGCCGGTGTTGGGCCCGGTTTCGAAGCGGAATCCGTCTTCGTACATCGTCCTAATCACTCCGCCCACGCGGTCCTGCTTTTCTATCAGGCACACCTCGTGGCCGAGTTGCCCGAGGCGGTGTGCCAGTGTCAGTCCGGTTATGCCGGCTCCTATTACGGTTGCTTTCATGGTGTCTTTTCTGATGGTTTATGCTGTTGTCGAGAATCGTTTTCCTTGCGTGCCGGCCAGCGGGTCGAGGCGGGCGGCTATGTTGCGTACGAATATGCGGCCTTCAGCGCTGACGTCGATGCCATCGGGGCTGACGCTCAGTATGCCGTCGGCCTCCATGTCGGCAAGCGTCTGCGGGCCGAAGGCGTTGCAGGCCTGTCGGGCTTCGTGGGGCGAGCACTGCGCGGCGCGTGCCACGTCGTCCCAGCGCAGGCGGTAGTTGCACATCAGCTGCTCTATGGCGATGCCCACCGTCCGCACCTTGGGGTTGACGCTTATGCCGCGCTCCACCGGCAGGTGTCCGCCCGAGACGGTGCTGATGTAGTCCGTCACCGACTTGACGTTCTGCACGAATCCGCCCCGCAGCTGCGCTATGGCCGACGAGCCGAAGGCGTAGACCGAGTCGGACGTGCTGCAGTAGCCCTCGAAGTTGCGGTGGAGCCGTCCCTGCTCAAAGGCCACGCTGAGCGAGTCGTCGGGCAGGACGAAGTGGTCGAGGCCCAGCTGGCGGTATCCGGCGCGGCCGAGTATCTGCCGTGCGCGCTCGAACATCAGCAGCTTGTCGTCGGCCGAGGGCAGGCGCGAGGCGTCGAGCAGCGTCTGGTTCTTCTTGAGCCAGGGCACGTGTGCGTATGAGAAGGTCACGAGGCGGTCGGGGCGGATGTCGGCGGCGCGCTCCATGGTGCGTGCGAAGCCGTCGGGCGTCTGACCGGGCAGGCCGTAGATGAAGTCGAGGTTGACCGATGCGCCCGAGCCTTGCAGGTGCCGCACCAGCCGGTCGACGGGCAGAGCCGACGGGTCGCGGTTGACCATGCGCAGCACGTCGGCGTCGAAGTCCTGGATGCCGAGGCTGAAGCGGTTGAATCCGGCATCGAGCAGGCGGTCGGCGTAGCGGCGGTCGAGGTAGGCGGGGTTGCATTCGATGGCCGTCTCGATGTCGGCGGTCGGGGCGAATCGGCTCATCATCATGCTGTTGAAGCTGATGAGCGTGTCGGCGTCGATGACGTTGGGAGTGCCGCCGCCGTAGTGTATCTCGCTGGCGCGGATTCCGTCGGGCATCAGCGCGGCCACCATGTCGACCTCGCGCCTGAGGGCCTCCATGTAGGGCGCCACCTGACGTCCGCTGCCGAGGCCGCAGGTGTTGCAGCCGCAGTAGTGGCACACCTTGCGGCAGAACGGGATGTGGACGTAGAGGGCAATCGACTGCGGGCGTCGTCCGGCGTCGTCGCTGATGAGGCGTCGGGCGTCGGCTTCGCCAAAGGCGGTGTCGAAGAAGTTGGCGGGCGGATAGCTGGTGTAGCGCGGCACCATCCGGTTGTATTTTTCGAGAAGCGTCATAGGGCGTTAGTGTTTGATTGTGTCAGGGTTGGAATGTCTGTTGTGCAGGCGGATGACGGCGGCCGTGAGCGCGCACATGCACAGCGCGAAGCCGAACACGCCGCGATAGCCGGCCGCGTCGCCGATGAGGCCGCACACCAGCACGATGAGCATGAAGTTGAGGTGGGCCAGCACTATCTGGAGCGTGAAGTCGGTGCCCTCGCGCCCGGGCCTGACGTGCCGCATGGCGAATGTGAAGATGGCCACCGACGCCATGCCGTAGGAGCCCCACAGCATCACCGCGCCCACCGCAAGCGCCGCGATGCCCGGCTCGGTGAACGAGAGGCCGAAGAACCACAGCGCGGCCGCCGTGATGAGGCTCCAGAATATCCACAGCGACCGCTGCAGCCGCATCCGCCTGACCATGAAGCCGGCGGCGAACGAGCCGAGCATGCCGGCCGAGGCTCCGCCTATGCCCGACACCCACCCGATCTGCTCCATGCCGTAGCCCAGGTCGACCATGTAGGGCTTGAGCACCGACACTA
The DNA here is from genome assembly GCA_945607565.1 of uncultured Bacteroidales bacterium. Lineage (GTDB taxonomy): Bacteria > Bacteroidota > Bacteroidia > Bacteroidales > Marinilabiliaceae > CALYZD01. The sequence continues at coordinate 15,380 of CALYZD010000021.1, forward strand.
TGCTGATGACGCCGGTGTAGAAGAACAGGATGACGGCCAGGCGCGGCCACAGCCCCTTGGTCCTGAAGAAGCTGGCAAGGTCGCGCAGTGAGGCTCGCTGAGTCTGCCGGCGGCTGATGGCGGGCTGGCGCACCAGCATCAGCGGCAGCAGCGCCAGCATGGCAAAGGCGGCCAGGGCATAGACCAGCATCTGCCACCCGAGGGTGCGATAGACCACCAGCATCACGCCCGTGCCCATCAGCGTGCCCACGAAGATGCCGCCCGACTGCATGCTGTTGCCCATGGCGCGCTCGTCGGGGCGCAGCACCATCATGGCGTAGGTGTCGGTGGCGATGTCCTGAGTGCCCGAGGCCACGAAGGCCAGAGCTATCAGCGCCACTATGGTCACAAAGTCGGCTTCGAGGCTCAGGCCGCCAATCAGCACTATCACCACGGCATAGGCCGTCTCGGCGCCCAGAATCCAGCGGCGCAGGCTGCCTGTGGTGCGCGCACGGTTGTCGACCAGCGGCGCCCACAGAAACTTGAACATCAGCGGGATGCGCACCATGTGCAGATAGCTTATCAGCTGCAGCGAGCAGTTCTCCTGCCGCATGATGACGGGCATCACCGCCAGAAAGAAGCTCTGCGGAATGCTCTGGGCTATGTAGAGGCAGAAGAGTGTGAAATATTTCATTGCGTTCAGTGTCTTTGATTTTTTCAGGTTTTGGTGGAATTGTCGGCGGCGCTCAGAGTCTGACGCTGGCAAAGGCCCCGAAGTTGGCCGGCTGGCCGAGCTGCGCGAAATCGGACGTCGAATTTAGCGAAAAACGGAAGACCTGATATTGGCGGTCGAACACGTTGCGGCCCCACAGGCCGAAGCTCAGGCCGCTCACCGAGGCGGCCACGCGCAGGTCCACCAGGTCGTAGTAGCTCTGGCTGCTGCGGTTGTCTTCGCTCCAGTATATCTTGCCGAACCCCTTGTAGGTCAACGACACGCGCAGCCGCGTGCGCCGCGTGGCTCCCAGCGCCACCGATTTGTTGACCTGCGCCACCACGGTCTGCCGGGGCGCGTAGGGCACCACGTTGCCGTCGTAGCGCTCGGTGTCGCTCTCGCGGTATCGCACGAACCTGGCCAGCGTGTAGCCGAAGTTGACCAGCGCGTCCCAGCCGTGGCGTCCGCGCAGGTTGGCCGACACTTCGAAGCCGCGGCTCCGGGTGTGGCCGGCGTTGCGTATCATCGAGCCGCGTTTGCTGGGTGCGGGCTGGTAGATGTGCTGATGCCGCCAGTCGATGAAAAAGACGTCGGCGCGCAGCGTGGCCGGGCCGTCGGCGGCGCCCAGCTTGAGGCCGGCCTCGTAGTTGAGGCTCTGCTCGGGGTCGTAGGTCAGATAGTGCGGATAGGCGGCCACGTCGTCGGCGCTCATCGAATAGTTGAAGCCGCCGGCCTTGTAGCCCTTGGCCACCGTGACGTAGACGTTGGCCATGGGCGTCAGGTCGTAGTCGGCGGCGATGCGTGGCGACACCTCGCACCACTCCTGTGCCGGATAGTCGGTGTCGGTCGGGTTGGTCAGCCGGCCGTCGGCCATCTGCCGGCGCCCGCTCTCGTATCGCATCGTCATCCGCTCGGCATCCAGCCTGATGCCCGCCGTCAGCGTCAGGCCGGGCAGCAGCCCCACGAGTGTCGACTGGTGGAAGACGGCCGCGGCCGCCGTGCCGTTGGTGGCCGTGTTGACCGACGTGTAGCCCAGCCTGAAGTAGTCGGCCTCCACGTCGCTCACGTTGTGGCGGTAGAGCGCGAACAGTCCGGTCACGAAGCGGTAGCGCCCCTCGTTCTTCGACTTTAGCACCACCTCTTCGACCGCCGCGTGCTGCCTCTGCCGGCTGACCACGAAGTAGATGTCGTCGGAGGTCATGTCCTGGTCAATGGCCTGTCGGCCGTCGATGCACTGATACGACGTGGCGGCCGTCAGCACCGTGCGGCCGCCCGTCCAGCGCAGGCGCAGGCCGTCGGTCAGCAGCGTGCGCTCGTAGGTGCTCTGGCGGTTGGCGCTGATGCCGGCCAGGCGGTCGGTCTCCATGTCGACCACGGCGTAGGGGTAGCCGTATTGCATCGAATATTCGGCGCTCGCCGTGTTCTGCATGTCGAAGCGTCCGGCCGGCGCCGTCTCGGCCTTTATCCTGACCGACGTGGTGTTGATGCGTCCCACGCGGCTGCCGTCGAAGTCGTTGTCGAAGAATCCGTCGCGGTGCCTGAATCCGCCGTTGACTGACAGCCCCCAGCGGTTGCCGAAGCTGCGGTAGACGCCCGCATTGGCGCTGAACTGCCCGTAGGTGCCGCCCACCACCGTGGCCGACGTGCCCGGCTGCCGCAGCGGCGAGCGCGTCTCGATGCTGATGATGCCGGCCATGGCGTTGCGCCCGTAGAGCGTCCCCTGCGGCCCGCTGAGCACTTCGACGCGCTGCAGGTCGATGAAGTCGAAGTCGAAGGCCGACTTGTCGAGCGAGGCCGCGCCGTCGACGTAGAGCCCAATCGACGGCTCGCCTATGCGCGACCCGATGCCGCGCACGTAGGTCGGCGCCGTCAGTTTGGAGCCGTGGTCCGACATGTAGAAGTTGGGCGCCACGCCCGACAGGTCGCGTAGCGACACCGGCTGCAGCGTGCTCAGGCGGGCCGGCGCTATGGCCGTGAGCGCCGTCGGGGCCTTGGCGGCGTCCACGCTTTCCTTGCCCGAGTTGATGTCGATTTGGCGCAGGCGCACTCTCAGAGTGCTGTCGGCTGTCGACGCTATGTGAGGTTGCTGAGCCATCGCCGGCAGGGCGGCAAGCATCAGCAGCAGAGTTGGTTTCATGCTTTCTCTTTTTCCTGATGTGTGATGATGATGATGGCCGTTTCATCCCGTGCGGCCGAAGGGTGGGCGGCGCGGGCCGATGCGATGCAGGCGAAAACGGGAAGGCTGGGAAACGGCAGCTGCACCGCCCTTTTTTTCAGAGCGATGGCGGCGGGCGCGAGAAGAGCGCCCTGAGGTGGCCCGAGTGTGTGCAGGGTGGGGCGGCGAGCGGCGCCGGTGCCGTGCGGGCGTGCGCGTGCCTATGGGCGGCGTGGGCGGCCGGCTTTGCGTGGCGTTCGGCGCGGGCGGCGCGCTCGCAGGCGGTCAGTGTCCGGCCGATGCTCTGCGACGTTTCGGTCCGCTGCGCGGCGTGCGGCTCTGCCGTCCGTGTGGCCGTGCCGATGTTGGCAAACATCATGACCACGTAGACTGTCGCCACAATCACGTATGGCACCACGCCGGAGAGTGAACCTATCAGAAACATGGCCGCAAATGTACATCATATTTCGCACAGAGGCATCGCCCCGCAGTCGCAATTTTGCTTTTTGCAGGGCGATGCCTCGGACGGTGCGCGTGCGCCGCGTGGCGCGCTATCGGGTCACCACAAACGCGCCGTTGACCGGGATGACGGCCTCCACCGTGCCGCGCCGTCCCGGCCTGACCTGCCTGACGTCGCTCTGTGGCGTCGGGCCGTCGGTGGGGCGGTCGTAGTAGACGGTCAGCGTCGGGGCCTGGCCGAACATGTCGACCGGCACCTGCAGGCGGAGCGTCTGCTGCGTGCCGTTGATGGCCGCCACGAACCAGCGGCCGTCCTGGCTCTTGCGCGCCAGCACCACGTATCGGCCCGGATAGCCGTCGATGAAGCGGATGTCGTCCCAGGTGGTGGGCACCTGCTTCATGAAGTCGACGGCCCACTGCGGCGCGTCGGTGAGGTTGCCCGGCGCCATCGCGAAGTGCTGCACGGGGCTCTGGAAGATGACGGCCGTGGCCAGTGCGAAGGCGTCGGAGGTGATGCGCCGGCCGCCGCCATGGCCCTCGGCGTTGTGGCTGTTGTAGAAGCGGTTGAGCGTGCTTCCGCCAAAGTCCATGCTGCCCACCGCGTTGCGTATGAAAGGCATGAAGGTGGCGTCGGTCGCCTCGTGGTCGCAGGCGCCCTGCGAGAAGCGCAGGTTTTCGGAGGCGCGCACGGCCTCGCTGGCCACGTAGTTGGGGAACAGATATTCCCAGCCGCGCGGCAGGGTGCAGCCGTGGAAGATGACTTTTATGTTGTGGTCGAGCGCGTCGAGCAGTATGTCGCGGTAGAGTTCCATGGTGCACTGCTTGTCGCCGCCGAAGAAGTCGACCTTGATGCCGCGGATGCCGGTGCGCTCAAGCCATTCCATCTCGCGCCGGCGCGCTGCGGCGGTGCTGAGGCAGTTGCGGGGCGTCTGCGGGGCGTCGTTCCACGTGCCGTTCGAGTTGTACCACAAGTAGAGCCAGACGCCTTTCTGTCGGCCGTATTCGGCCAGTTCGGCAATGCGGTCGCGGCCTATCTGGCGGTCCCACTGCGCGTCCACCAGCAGCGACTCCCAGCCCATCCGGGCCGCAAAGTCGATGTACTGTTTCTGGGTGTCGAAGTTGCAGCTGGCGTCGTCGGCTATTATCCACGACCATGCTCCGCGTCCGTAGCCCCGGCTGTGGAGCGCGCGCAGGCTGTCGGCCTCGTGGTCGGGTGCGGTGCGATCGGCTGCGGGTGCGTCCCAGGCTATGGTGGTCTCCACGATGTCTTTCAGGCGGTCCGACACGGTGAGCGTGCGCCACGGGGTGGTGCCTGGCAGTGCCATCTGCGCGCCGGTCGAGCCGTAGCCGTTGTTCTCTTTGGGGCTGGGGAACGACACCTTGTAGCGTCCGCCGCCTGCGTTCACCAGCTTGCAGCCCGGGTAGCCGCCGTCGTTGCCCGTCTCCGACATCAGTATCCACACGTCGCCTCCGGCCTTGGGGGTCCTGAAGAGGCACGGAAAGGTGAAGCCGTGGCCCCAGCCGTTGCTGCCCATGGCGGCGTCGGCGGTGTAGGGCGTCTCGTAGCTGGGCGCGGTGCGTGCAAAGCCGGTCATCTCGCCCATCTGCGGGCAGACGAACGTGGTGGTGCCCTCGGGCAGGCAGAGGCCGGTCGCCTCGTCGTCCACCACGGCGCACATCGTTTCGCCTTTGCTGCGTAGCAGTTCGTAGCGGAAGGCTATGTTGCCGTTGCTCACCCTGAAGGTGGCTGCCAGCACGTCGGTGCCGTCGTGGGCAAAGGTGTAGGTGCGCTCGTTGGCCTCGTAGTGGTTGTCTTTGCGCTTGATGTTGTAGAGCGTGTAGTCGGCCGCTATCGGCCTCGATTCCGACACGTGGCTGACAGTCAGTCCGCTGCCGAAGTCGCCGAGGTCGGTGGCGATGCCGAGGGCCGACGGCAGCACGCACTGGGCGCCGTCGAGCGTCACGGAGTAGGTGGGGCGGCCGTCGTCGCACCTGACCTCCACGCCGAGGCGGCCGTCGGGGCTGGTCTGCGCGCCGAGTGCCGCCGGGATGGCGAGCAGCATCATCGTTCCGGTTTTTCTGAGTCTGATCATAAGTCTGATTTTAAAATTTTCGGGGCGCATAGTTAGCCACAAACGGCCGGACGGCCGTCGCGGTTTGTAACACGATTGTTCGCCGGCGTTCCACATTGCGGCGCCGGCGCGTCATCTGAGCGTCACTATCGAGATGCCGGCGCCGCCGAACTGGACGTGCTCGTCTTCCACGTCGGCCACGAAGGGCAGCGTGTGCAGATACTGTCGGATCATCTGCCGCAGGATGCCGTTGCCCTTGCCGTGCAGAATGCGCAGCTGCGTCTGCTCGCAGATGATGGCTTCGTCCACGAACGACGCCACCTTTTCGATGGCCTCGTCGGTGCGCATTCCGCGGACGTCGATTTCGGCCTTGAAGTTGAGCTTCTTTTCGCGCACGGCCTCGCTCACGTTCGAGGCTATCACCACCACCGGGTCTTTGCGCTCGCGGCGTGCGGCGCGCGAGCTTATCTTCCGGAGTCGCGTCAGGCGGATGCGCGTCTGCAGGTTGCCCACGGCCACGGTGGCCTCGCGCCCGAAGAGCTCCACCACCTCGCCCGTGGCGCCAGCCTGCCCGTCGATGCTGACGGTGTCGCCCACGGCTATGGGCGTGTCGTCGGGCTTGGGGGATGCGGCGGGGGCGGCCGATGCGGCTGCGGCCTTGTCGGCGTTGCGCTTCTGCTTGCGCTCGCGGCGTTCCACTATGCGCTGCATCTTGCGCTCTATGGCTTCGTCGTCGGCCTTGGTGTCTTCGACCGTGCGGCGGAATAGGTCGAGGTCTTCGCGCACCTGGCGCGTGTGCTCCCTGGCTGCCTGCTTTTCGCGTATCTCCTTTATGGTCAGCTCGATCCGCTTGTTGGCTTCGGCCAGCATCCGCTCGGCCTCCTGCTTGGCCCTGTCGAGTATCTCGCGCCGCTCGCGCTTGATGTTCTGGAGCTCGGTCTGATAGCGTTCGAGCGTTTCGGTCAGCCTCTTGTCGGCGTCCTTGACGCTCTGCCGCTTCATCTCCCAGTATCGTTTGTCGCGCACAATCTCGCGCAGGTGCTTGTCGAAGTCGAGGTGGTCGTGGCCCAGCTTGTTGGCGGCGTCGGCCAGGATGCTTTCGGGCAGGCCTATCTTGCGCGCTATCTCGAAGGCGAACGACGAGCCGGGCTGCCCCATCTGCAGCCTGAAGAGCGGGCGGATGGCGTGCGTGTCGAAGAGCATGGCGCCGTTGTGGATGCCCTCGGTCTGCGCCGCAAAGTGCTTGAGGTTGGTGTAGTGCGTGGTCACCACCCCGAAGGCCTCGCGCCGGTTGAGCTCGGCCAGCACGCTCTCGGCTATGGCGCCGCCCAGTGCGGGCTCGGTGCCGGTGCCGAACTCGTCGATGAGCAGCAGGGTGGAGCTGTCGCTGTGGCGCACGAAATATTTCATGTTGGTCAGATGCGAGCTGTAGGTGCTCAGGTCGTTCTCTATCGACTGCTCGTCGCCCATGTCGATGAAGATGTTGTCGAACAGCGTCATGCGCGAGCCTTCGGCCATCGGCACCAGCATCCCGCACTGCATCATGTACTGCACCAGACCCACCGTCTGCAGGCACACCGACTTGCCGCCCGCGTTGGGCCCCGAGATGAGCAGGATGCGCTGCAGCGGCCGGCTCAGCTCTATGTCGAGCGGCACTATGCTCTTGCCTTGGGCGCGCAGCTGCAGGAAGAGCAGCGGGTGGCGCGCGTTCTGCCAGAACATGTAGTGGTCGCCGTCGGTGTCTATCTGCGGCAGGGTCGATTCGGTGTCGAGCGCAAAGCGTGCCTTGGCCCTCACGAAGTCGACGAACGCGAGGAACTCGTAGGAGCCGAGGATGTCGTCGATGTAGGGCCGGATGTTGTCGGACATGGCCGTCAGGATGCGGATTATTTCGCGGCGCTCGGCATAGGAGAGCTCGCGCAGCTCGTTGTTGATGGTCACCACCTCGGCCGGCTCAATGAAGCTGGTGCGCCCCGTGGCCGACTCGTCGAGCACTATGCCGCTGATCTTGCGCTTGTTGGCCGCCGGCACGGGGATGACGGCCCGCCCCTCGCGAATCGACACGGTGGCGTCGGCCTCCACTATGCCCTCGGCCTGCGCCTGCCGCAGGATGGACGCAAGCCGCTTCGACACGGCGCTCTGCTTGGCCAGAATGTCGCGGCGGATGGCGGCCAGGTCGGGCGAGGCGCTGTCGCGGATGTTGCCGTACTTGTCGAGGATGCTCTCGATGCGCTCGGTCAGCACCGGGAACACGGCCACCGGCTCGGCGCGCCGGGCCAGGGTGGGGTACTTGTCGGCCTGCGCCCCGAAGAAGCGCACCACCTCGCCCATCGACCGCATGGCACGCGCCAGAGCGCCCAGCTCGGCCTCCTCAAGATAGAGCCCCTCGATGCGGATGCGCCGCAGGGCCTCGCGCAGGTCGTCGAAGCCCTGGCTCGGGAACGCCTCGTCCGACTCCAGTATGCGGCGGAACTCGTCGGTCAGCGTCAGGGCGGTGCGCACCTCGTCGGGCCGCGTGCCAAAGGTCATCGCCTCGGCCATCTCGGCGCCCGGCCGGCTCAGGCAGTGCCCGGCCACAAGGCGGCGCACGGCGGCGAATTTTATCTTCTCTTCGAAATTGTCAGGATATATCACAGCGTTATGTCTTTGTTTTTCTGATTGCGGCCGCGAATATAACAAATCACCGGCTGCCCGCCGCCACCCGCCCCTAATCCGGCGCCGATGTTACAAAATGTAGCTATTTGGTTATCTTTAGCTAAAAATGATAAGCAAATATTGTTTTTATCTTTCTGTTTTCATAATTTTGGGTTAATCTAATACCAATTAATAAAAAGAATGTTCATTATGGATGCACTAACAGAAAGTCGCGACACAGTCAACAAGTGGATGGACCGCTTCGGGGTGCGGTTCGGCGTCTACAAAAACGGCGTGTTCAACGAGCAGTTGTTCCCCTTCGACCCGATCGCGCGCGTCATCACGGCCTCCGACTGGGAATATCTCGAAAAGGGACTCATCCAGCGAGCCGATGCCCTGAACAGATTTCTCTTCGACGTCTATCACGACAAGAAAATCATCGCCGACGGAGTCATCCCGTCCGAATTCGTCTATTCGTCGAAAGGCTACATGCCTGAGTGCGAGGGACTGACGCCCGCCATGTCCATCTATTCGCACATCTCCGGCATCGACCTCGTGCAGGCCGTCGACGGACGCTGGCTGGTGCTCGAAGACAATCTGCGCATCCCCTCCGGAGCGTCCTATCCCATGATAGCGCGCACCATCACACGCAAGGTCTCGCCCGACACCTTCAGGCGCAACGACGTGGCCGACAACCGCGACTACGCCCGTCTGCTGCGCGAGATGATGGACTACGTCAACGGCGGGCGCGGCCTCTCGGTCATCCTGACGCCCGGACGATACAACTCGGCGTTTTTCGAACACTCCTACCTGGCCGAAAAGACCGACATGCTCCTCGCCTATCCGGGCGACCTGACGGTGGAGGACGGAATGGTCTACTACACAGGCCTCTACAACACCCGCGAGCGCGTCGGCGCCATCTACCGCCGCGTGTCCGACGAATATCTGGACCCGCTGGCCTTCGAGGCCACATCGCTGCTCGGAGTGCCCAACCTGATGGAGGCCTACCGGCTGGGCAACGTGGCCGTGGTCAACGCGCTGGGCAACGGCGTGGCCGACGACAAGGGCATCTACTACTTCGTCGAGAAAATGGTCAGATACTATCTGGGCGAGGAGCCGATTCTGCACAACGCGCCCACCTATCTGCCCTATTTCAAGGACGATTTCGACTACGTGATGGACAATCTCGACAAACTCGTCATCAAGGACGTCAGCGAGGCCGGCGGCTACGGCGTGGTCTTCGGCAGCAGCCTCGCGCCCGACAAGCTCGAGGAGCTCCGCAGCCTGATTGTGGAGCAGCCGCGCCGCTGGATTGTCCAGGAGGTGGTCTACTTCCGCGACCTTGAGATACTCGAAGGCGACACCCGCGTGGAGCGCAAGGCCGACCTCAGAGCCTTCGTGGTCACCGGCCGGCAGACCAGCGTCTGGAAGAGCGGCCTGACACGCTTCTCGCGCAACCCCGACTCGTTCATCGTCAACTCGTCGCAGGGAGGCGGCTTCAAAGACACGTGGGTGATGAAGCAATGACGCGCCCGCCCGTCCCGAAAAGAAAACACTCAAAACGCTTAATCATAAAAATCTGATCACCATGACTTACACCTCAACCATCTCGGCCGTCAAGGCCAACCGCCTGTTCTGGCTCGGACGCTACGCAGAGCGCACCTATCTCAACCTGCACCTGCTGCGCAAATACTTCGACCTCCACATCGACGAGGACGAGGGCGAATATGACGTCTACTTCGAAAAGCTCGGCATCGACACCGCCGAGTCGTCCGAAAGCAAATTCATGCGCCAGATGTACGACCGCTCGTCGTGCACCTCGGTCATCAACGACATCGAGCGCGCCAACGACAACGCCATCCTGCTGCGCGAGGAGATTCAGAGCGAAACGCTGTCGTACATACAGCTATCGCGCAGCCTCATACACACGCTGGCCGGCGAGTGCAATCCCAACATCACCGCCATGCAGCCCGTCACCGACTACATGCTGGCATTCTGGGGCTCCATTGCCGAGCGCATCCCCAACGGCCTGATTCGCAACTTCCTCGAAGCCGGCCGCTACGTCGAGAAAATCGACATGTACATCCGCTTCGACTATCCGTTCGGCAAGGTCCGCAGCGTGTTCGACAACCTGATGCACTGCGTGGCCAACGACCCCGCCGTGTTCAACCACGAGGTGGTCCAGAAAATGTCGGCCCTGATGCGCGAAGACCTCTACCTCGACGGCGGCGCACACTACAAAGGCACCCTCTTGTGCTACGTCAACAGTATCGTGGTGATATAATAAGATGCAGACATTCAGCTACTCCTACAAGGTCCTGATTTCGTTCTCGTCGCCCGTCAGGCAGCACGCCTTCAAGTTCCGGTGCCGCCCCGCCTCCAACGCCTGGCAGCGGATAACCGACTGCACCGTCAGCGTCAGCCCCGAGGCACGCCTCTTCGGCACCGCCGACGCCTTCGGCAACTCCGTTCTGTGCGGATACTGCCACGACAGCCACACCGGCCTCCGGCTCGAATGCTCGGGCCGCGCCGACCTGTCGGACTACCGTCTGCCCGAGCCGGCGCACGACATGTATCGCAACCCCTCGCCGCTCGCCACGGCCGACGCCGCCATCGAAACATGGGCGCGCTCGCTGCCGGCGGCCGCCACGCCCGCCGACACGGCCTGCGCGCTGGCCGAGGCCGTCCACGCCAGGCTGGCCTACTGCCCGGGCTGCACGTCGGCATCCACCACCGCACCCGAGGTCTTCGGGCTCGGACGCGGCGTCTGCCAGGACTTTGCGCACCTGATGATTGCCGTCTGCCGCACGCTCGGAATGCCGGCGCGATACGTGAGCGGATTCGTGCAGGGCACCGGCGTCAGCCACGCGTGGGTCGAGGTTTTTGCCGGAGGAGTCTGGATTGGTATCGATCCCACTTATAATCAGCTCATTGTTGGCGGCTACATCAAGCTTGCTCACGGCCGCGACGCCTCCGACTGCCCGCTCAACCGCGGCGTCTTCATCGGCACGGCCAAGCAGACCCTGAATGTCGAAGTAATTGTGAACCAAATATGATAAAGACTGTAGTGTCTACCGCTCTGCCTGTCGACGAACAGCTGAGCATCAAGAAGAACGTGCTGACATCGGGCACATCGGGCAAGCGCATCTGCATCGTCACCGGCACCCACGGCGACGAGCTCGAAGGCCAGTATGTCTGCTTCGAAATCAACCGCATAGTGGCGGCCAGCCCCGAACTGCTCGACGGCCGCATCGAAATCTACCCGTTGCTCAACCCGCTCGGCATCGACACCATCACGCGCGGCATCCCGACGTTCGACCTCGACATGAACCGCATCTTCCCCGGCAACGGCAGCGGCTCCATGGCCGAAATGGTGGCCCACGCCATTGTCGAAGACCTCAAGGGCGCCGACATGGTCATCGACATACACTCAAGCAACATCTTCCTGCGCGAGATTCCGCAGGCTCGCATCAACGTCAACTGTGCCGACGCGCTGCTGCCGTTCGCCATGAAGCTCAACCTCGACTTCATCTGGATTCACGAGGCCGCCACCGTGCTCGAATCCACCCTGGCCCATTCGCTCAACAGCATCGGCACGCCCTGCGTGGTGGTCGAGATGGGAGTGGGAATGCGCATCAACCACGGCATGGGCAACCAGCTCGTCTCGGGCATTTTCGGGCTGATGCACCACATGGGCATCTGGCGCGCCCGGCCCGACACGGCTCAGGCGGTGACGCCGGTCGTATCGCGCGGCGACGAGGTCTCGTTCGTCAATGCCGACGCCTCGGGCATCTTCATCACCACGGCACGCAACGGCCGCTGCGTCGAGCGGGGCGAGGAAATCGGCCGCATCGTCTCGCCGCTCACCGGACAGGTGCTCCAGGCGGTCACGGCGCCCGACTCCGGACTGCTCTTCACCATACGCGCCTACCCGGTGGTCTACGAAGGGTCGCTGATTGCGCGCATTCACAAAATGACGGTCAAAGAAAACAGGAAATGAGAAAGGAAACGATATTTTCAATGTCGTCGCCCTGCCGCGACGACTTCAGAATCACCGCCTTCCGCTTCGGCAGCGGACGACAGACAGTGGCCGTGGTGGGCAGCATGCGCGGCGACGAAATACAGCAGCAGTACGTGGCCTCGCAGCTCGTGGCACGCCTGACCGAAATGGAGGCCGCCGGCAGCCTCGCGCCCGACAACGAGATAATGGTCATCCCGTCCATCAACTCGTTCTCGCTCAACGTGGGCAAGCGCTTCTGGCCGCTCGACAACACCGACATCAACCGCATGTTCCCCGGCTACGACCGCGGCGAGACCACGCAGCGCATCGCCGCCGCCGTCTTCGAGGCCATCAAGGATTTCGAATACGGCATTCAGCTCGCAAGCTTCTACATGCCCGGCGACTTCATCCCGCACGTCAGAATGATGCAGACCGGATTCGAGGACATCGACGACGCCCGCACCTTCGGCCTGCCATACGTCTGCATCCGCAAGCCCACGCCCTACGACACCACGCTGCTCAACTACAACTGGCAGATCTGGAACACCAAGGCCTTCTCGATCTACGCCGGCCGACGCAACGCTATCGACGTCAACGACACCTCGCTCATCATCCGCTCCATGCTCCGCTTCATGGACAAGGCCGGCGCGCTGACCTGCCCCGACAACAGCGCGCGCTTCCTCTCCGAAGTCATCTACGAGCGCGACCTCGTTCACATCAAGCCCATCGGCAGCGGACTCTTCCGGCCGTTCAAATGCCCGGGCGACGAGGTCCAGCCCGGCGAGCCCATGGGCGTCATCACCGACGCCCTCGACGGCCATCTGCTCGAAACCGTCCACTCGCCATGCGCCGGCACGGTCTTCTTCGTCAGCAACAACCCGCTCGTCCTCGAGTCGAACATGCTCTTCCGGATCAATCCGCAGTGAACCCTAAATGGCCGTGCGTCCCGATTGTCTTTTTGGCGGCATAACGCTAACTTTGCGTCCCGAAAACCAACCGACGACAGCACCATGCCAATAACCGACGAAACAATCTGCGCCATCAGCACCGCCCCCGGAACGGGCGCCATAGCCATGGTGCGCATGGCCGGCCCGCAGGCCATCGCCATAGCCGACAGCGTCTTCCGCGCGCCGCACGCCCGCGCACGCCTCGCCGACGCCAAGGCCGGCACGCTGCACTATGGCACCATCGCTTCGGGCGGCACCGACATCGACGAGGTGGTGGTCGGCATCTTCCGCGCGCCGCACTCCTTCACCGGCGACGACATCGTCGAGATCTCGTGCCACGGCTCGGTCGTCATCCAGCAGAGCATCCTGGCCGCCCTCATCAGCCACGGCGCACGCATGGCCCGCCCCGGCGAATTCACCCGGCGCGCCTTCGCCAACGGCAAGATGGACCTCAGCCAGGCCGAAGCCGTGGCCGACCTCATAGCATCGCGCTCCGAAGCAGCCCGCCGTGTGGCGCTGACCCAGATGCGCGGCGGATTCAGCCACAAGCTCCACGAGCTCCGCGCCGACCTGCTCCACTTCACCACGTTGCTCGAGCTCGAACTCGACTTCAGCGAAGAGGACGTCGAATTCGCCGACCGCACGCAGCTGCTCGACCTCGTCGACCGCATCGGCACCACCGTGGCCCGCCTCGAACAGTCGTTCACACTGGGCAACGCCATCAAAAACGGCGTGCCCGTGGCCATCGTCGGGCCCACCAACGCCGGCAAAAGCACACTGCTCAACGCACTGCTCGGCGAAGACCTCGCCATCGTCAGCGACATCCACGGCACCACCCGCGACACCATCGAAGACACCATCAGCATCTCCGGCATCCTCTTCCGGTTCATCGACACCGCCGGCATCCGCCACACCACCGACGTCATCGAAAACATCGGCATCGACCGGGCCTTCGCCAAGATAGCCAAGGCCCAGATCGTCGTCCTGATGTTCGACGTCAGCACCCCCGCCGCCGACATCGAGGCGGTCGGCAGCCAGGTGCGCAGCCACATCACCTCGCCCGACGTCAGAGTCATCACCCTGCTCAACAAGAGCGATCTCTGCACACCCGACATCTCCACGCCTGACGGATTGCAGCTTTTTTCCGCCAAGAACCCCGCCGACATCGAGCGGCTCCGCCAGCAGCTCCTGCAGGCCGTGGCCGCCACCTTCAGCCCCGACTCCGACACCATCGTCACTAACGCCCGCCACTACGAAGCCCTGCACCAGAGCCGCCTGGCCCTCGAACGCGTCCGCACCGGCCTCACCACCGGCCTCTCCGGCGAGCTTGTCGCCATCGACATCCACGAAGTCCTCGACCACCTCGCCTCCATCACCGGCGAAGTCACCGGCCAAGACATTCTCAACAACATCTTCAAAAACTTTTGCATCGGAAAATGATTTTATGCTGAATTCGGTCTGCATAACACCGTGACCGTGAGTTTAAACCGTTTGCCTTCCGGTAGCAGGACAGGATGTGTGCCACTTAAAAACAGCAACTTGGGCACTGAAAAAATTATTGTAGAGATTTGATAGTGGACTAAAAAATCTATCTCTCTTGTTGCCAACCATTTCTGAGTCTGAATTGTCATGCCCATAGCCAAATTTAATATCAAAGTCAAGTTACTCCTATCATGGGCTCTGGTAAGCATGATTTCTTTGACTGGATAATATCCGAGTGTTCGGAAGATGGTGGAGAGACATGGCAAAAGGCTGCCGAGGTGGTTGACAATGCCGCCTCGTTCAAGCAAGGAGCCACCCAGATTGCATGGGGTCTTGATGCTGCGGATGGTGGATTCCTGATGGATGACATCACCTTCAACGGCATAACATACGACGAGGTGTTAGGCATAAGGGACATCTTCACCGACAGCAATGATGACTCGGTAATGAGCCGCACCTTCTACGACCTGCAAGGCCGAATGGTGAGCGAGCCGCGTGGCGGAGTGTTCATCGAACACCTGATATTACGCAATGGTAAGACACGCTCGAACAAGGTTGTTATCAAATAAAAAAACATCCCCATAATCCAAATTACTCCCGAATTGCAAGTAGCAGTTCGGGAGTTTTGTTACATCACATACTGCTATTTGTTACAAATGATATTTTTTTATTCATTATGAAACAAATTCAAAAGCTTTTGAAACAAAATTTAGCCATTCTATCGGTTAAAAGTTCTAATTTTATAGCGTCGGAAAGAAAAACTCCGGCATCGAGAATTAAAACATTAACATTTAATTTAAAACATTTATTATTATGAAGAAGTTTTTTACTTATTTGTTCGCATCTGCAGCATTCTGCATGATCGGAACAGTGAACACAATGGCTCAGGACG